>DATMZU010000707.1:0-12025 GCA_035607435.1 Thermoanaerobaculia bacterium
GCCGCTGATTGGCGTCCAGCTGCTGCCCCGGTCGTCGCTTCGCCACACTCTCTGCGAGCCGAAGTAGATCCGATTCGGATGATGGGGGCTCACCAGAATCGGCGAATCCCAACCCCACCGCTCGGGCGCCTCGCCGTCCGAAGCTTGAGGCTGGATACTCAATCCCTCGTCGTTCCTCCGATCCTTGCGATAGAGGTTGCCTTCCTGCGACATCAGGTACATCAGGTCCGGATCTTCCGGGTCGAACGCCACGCCATACCCGTCGGCGCCGAACGGCACGTACCAATCCTGGTTGCGAATGCCGTCCCGATTGAGCGTGCGGGAGGGACCGTAGAGGGTGCCCAGATCCTGCGCGCCGCCCAGGATGTCGTAGAACGGCTCGCGGCTGTTGAGGGCGATCTTGTAGAACTGGGAGACCGGCAGATTGGGGAAGTGCCGCCAGGTCGCTCCCTCGTCGAAGCTCTCGTAGAGCCCGGCGTCCGTGCCCACCAGCAGGTGGCGGCCGTTTCTCGGATCGATCCAGAGCGCGTGGTTGTCGCTGTGCTTGTCGTGGCCGGTTTCGAGGTAGTCCATCGTCTTGCCGCCGTCCCGGGTCACGTGGAGGAAGACGTCCATCTGATAGACCAGGTCGGCGTTCGTCGGCGATGCCTCGATCTCCTGGTAGTAGTGCGGGCCGGTGCCGCCCGAGATGTAGCCGGTCCGCTTCTCCCAGCTCTCCCCCCGGTCGCGCGAGCGGTAAAAGCCGCGCTCTTCTTCGTTCGCCTCGATCGTGGCGTAGACGATCGTCGGGTCGGCCGGTGTCACCGCGAGACCGATTTTGCCCATGTCCTCCTTGGGCAGGCCGGTCTTCAGCTGGCGCCAGGTCTTTCCGTTGTCGGTCGATTTCCAGATGCCGGATTTCGGGCCGCCGCCCAAGAATCCCCAAACGTGGCGCCGACGCTCGTAGGCCGCGGCGTAGACCACCTCCGGGTTGCCCGGATCGAATTCCAAATCGGTCGCGCCGGTGTTTTCGTCGATCTGCAGAACGGGGGTCCAGGTGGCGCCCCCGTCGGTGGTCCGGTAGACCCCGCGCTCCCCGCCCGCCGACCAGAGCGGCCCTTCGGCCGCCACCAACACGACGTTGCCGTCGCGCGGATCGACCAGAATGCGGCCGATGTGCTGCGAGGCGGCAAGCCCCATCCGCTGCCACGAATGGCCGGCGTCGCGGCTTCGGTACACCCCGTCGCCCCAACCGACGTGCCGCCCGCTGACGTTCTCGCCGGTTCCCACCCACACGACGTCCGGATTCGTCGGATCGAGCGTGATCTCGCCGATCGAATAGGACGGTTGATCGTCAAAGATCGGCGTCCAGGTGACCCCGGCGTTGGTCGTCTTCCAGACCCCGCCCGAACCGGCCGCCACGTACCAGGTTCCCTCTGCGGTCGGATGGACCGCGACGTCGGAAATCCGGCCGCTCATGAAGCCGGGGCCCAGGCTCCGAAACGGCAGCGCAGAGGCCGCCTTGGCGAGCGGAGAGTCGGCGGCCCGGGCGGTGAAGGGCGAGGCGAGGGCGAGGAGGGCAACGAAGAGGGTGCGCATGTTCGGGGGTCCTCGGGTTGGGCGTCATGCCGCGAAATCGTGACCGTCGAGACGGCGACGGGATGATGTCACGATCGTTTTGGACCTCGAGTAGCCCTTGCCTCCTCCACCCTAGGACCGCGGGTCCGGACCTTCTCTCGGCGGGGATGGAATCGCGACCGGTGGGTTCGCTCCACCGGCCGCGAACCTTTCTTCTCAGCAGATCCCGCCGAGGCAGGTGTTGTAGCAGGAGGGGCCTTGGAACGTGTGGCATCCCCGAGTGGGACAGAAGAGAGTCGGGGGGATGCTGATGCTGCCGCCGTCCGCCGCTGCGAGGGTTTCGGATTCGAGCTGGCGAAGCGTCAGACGATGGAGCGAGAGCTTCCTCTTCATGAATTGAGCTCCGAAGAGACCCGCGGTCTCTTTTCAAGATCGGGCCGCGGGTCCATCCCGTCGCCCTAGGGGGTAGGACGACGAGGCGGGGGGCGGGTATTAGCGGCGGTGCAAAGGGCTCTCGTGAGATCCTTAATCGGGGCCGGCCGCCCCGATTTCAACTTCTTTGGAATCTCGTGTCGATTTTGCGGCGGCTCGTTCGATGTCCAAGTAGAGGCGGGGATCAGACCCCCGGAAACCGGGTCGAACCGGACCGGAACCCCGGCTCCCAAACCAAAGAATCCAGGAGAAAAACCCATGCGCGTCATCGTGATGGTCAAAGCGACGAAGGATTCCGAAGCCGGCGTCATGCCCTCCGAGCAGCTGCTCACCGAGATGGGCGCCTACAACGAAGAGCTGGTGAAGGCGGGCATCATGCTCGCGGGCGAGGGGCTGCACCCCAGCTCGAAGGGCGCCCGGGTGAGGTTTTCGGGCGATCAGCGGACGGTGATCGACGGGCCGTTCGCCGAGACCAAGGAGCTGGTCGCCGGTTTCTGGATCTGGCAGGTGCGCTCGATGGACGAGGCGATCGAGTGGCTGAAGCGCTGCCCGAACCCGATGCCGGGGGAATCCGAGATCGAGATTCGGCCGGTGTTCGAGGCGGAGGACTTCGGCGCGGAATTCACCCCCGAGCTGCGCGAGCAGGAAGAGCGCATCCGGGCCGGAATCGAAGCGCAGAAGTAATCGGGCGGGTGCCGCCCGGGTCGGTCCGTCTTGCCTTGGCGGACTCGGAGGTGGTGTGATCGGTGGCCATGACGGCCACCGACGCCCACCGCACGATCGAGGCGGTCTTTCGGATCGAATTCCCGAAGCTGATCGCCGGCCTCGCGCGGATCGTGCGCGACGTGGGGCTCGCCGAAGACCTGGCGCAGGACGCCCTGGTCGCCGCGCTTGAACAATGGCCGAAATCGGGAGTGCCGCAAAAGCCGGGAGCATGGCTGATGGCCGCGGGGAAATTTCGCGCCATCGACCGGCTGAGGAGCCGAAAGCTCCACGAGCGCAAACACGAAGAGCTGGGGCGAGATCTCGACGCCGAGGTCGAAGGGGTGGCCGCCGCGATCGAGGCATCTCTCGACGATCCGATCGGCGACGACCTGCTGCGGCTGGTCTTCATCTCCTGCCACCCGGCGATCTCCCGCGAGGCCCGGGTGGCACTCACCCTTCGCCTGCTCGGCGGCCTGTCCACCGACGAGATCGCGCGGGCTTTCCTGGTGCCGGAACCGACCATCGCCCAGCGCATCGTCCGGGCCAAGCGCACCCTGTCCGACGCGCACGTGCCCTTCGAGGTTCCCCGCGGCGACGAGCTGGCCGGTCGCCTGTCGTCCGTGCTCGAAGTGATCTATCTGATCTTCAACGAGGGATATTCGGCCACCGCGGGCGACGAGTGGATGCGACCGCAGCTCTGCGAAGAGGCGTTGCGGCTCGGCCGGATTCTTGCCGAGCTGGCGCCTGACGAGCCGGAGGTCCACGGCCTCGTGGCGCTGATGGAGATCCAAGCCTCGCGCACCCGATCGCGCACCGGCCCCGGGGGCCAGCCGATCCTGCTGCTCGACCAGGACCGCTCGCGCTGGGACCAACTGCTCATCCGGCGCGGTTTCGCGGCGCTCAACCGGGCGGAGCTGCGCGCCCGGACGCTCGGGCTCCCCAACGGACCGTTCGCGCTCCAGGCCGCCATCGCCGCCTGCCACGCCAGAGCAAGAACCGCGATGGATACCGACTGGGCGCGAATTGCGAGCCTCTACGATGCGCTCGGCCGGCTCGCCCCCTCGCCCGTCGTCGAGCTGAACCGGGCGGTGGCGGTCGGCATGGCGTTCGGTCCCGCCGCGGGGCTCGCGCTGGTCGAGCCGCTCACCTCCGAGCCCTCGTTGCGCGGCTACCACCTGCTGCCCAGCGTGCGCGGCGATCTGCTCGCGAAGCTCGGCCGGTTGCCGGAGGCCCAGGCGGAATTCGAGTGCGCGGCGTCGCTCGCAAAAAACGTCCGGGAGCGCGACCTGCTGCTCGAACGGGCGGCCCGCTGCGCGGCGGGGAGTCGGACGTGAGCGCCGAAGGCTCGCCGCCTCCGGTTCCTCCCTCTTCCGCGCCCCGGCCGCTCGACGGCATCCGCGTGCTCGAAATGGGCCAACTGATGGCCGGGCCGTTCGCGGCCACGGTGCTCGCCTATTTCGGCGCCGAGGTGATCAAAATCGAACCGCCGGGCGAAGGCGACCCGATCCGCACCTGGCGCGTGCTCGACCAGGGCACCTCGCTCTGGTGGTACTCGCTCGGCCGCAACAAGAAATGCGTGACGATCGACCTGCGCCATGAAGAAGGGCGAAACCTCGCGCGCCGGCTCGTCGCCGACGTGGACGTCCTGATCGAGAACTTCAAGCCCGGCACGCTCGAAAAATGGGGTCTCGGCCCCGACGAGCTACGCCGCAACCATCCGAAACTGCTAATCGCCCGGGTCTCGGGCTACGGCCAGACCGGCCCGTATGCGCAGTATCCCGGCTACGCCTCGGTCTGCGAAGGGGTGGGAGGACTGCGCTACGTCAACGGCCTGCCGGGGGAGGTTCCCATGCGGCCGAACCTCTCGCTCGGTGACACGCTCGCCGGGCTCCACGCGGCTCTCGGCATCGCCCTCGCGCTGCTCGACCGCGAGCGGCGGAAACCCGCGAGCGGTCAGACCGTGGACGTGGCGATCACCGAGTCGGTCTTCAACTGCCTCGAAGCCGTGGTCCCCGAATTCGACCGCTTCGGCCTGATCCGCGCCCCTTCGGGCTCCACGATCACCGGCATCGTGCCGAGCAACGCCTATCCGACGAACGACGGCCGGCACGTGATCCTCGGAGCGAACGGCGAATCGAACTACCGCCGCCTGATGCGCGCGATCGGGCGCGACGACCTCGGTCTCGATCCGCGCCTCCAAACCAACGCCGGCCGCGTCACCCACCAAGCGGAAATCGATGCCGCCATCGCATCCTGGACGAGAGAACACACGGCCGACGAGGTGATCGCCGCGATGCGCGAGGCCGACGTGCCCGCCGGCTCGATCTACAGCGTGGCCGACATGTTCGCCGACCCGCAATACCTTGCCCGCGACCTGTTCGAAACGGTGGACACCCCTACGGGACCGCTCAAAATTCCGGCGATCCTCCCCAAGCTCAACGACACCCCCGGCCGAACCGATTGGGCCGGCCCGGCGCTCGGTGAGCACAACCGCGAAATCCTTGGCGGCCGGCTGGGGCTGAGCGACGCGGATCTCGCGGGGCTCGCGGCGCGCGGGGTGATTTGAGGCGAACCAACGGCGTACTGCCGCGAGAGGCGCACGGCCGTGCGCCCCCACGCTCGTTTCCGCCCTGTGGCTTCAGTCGAACGCCAGCTCCGTATTGCGGCTGGAGACTTTCCAGGCGCCGTTCTCTTTGATCAGGAACACCCTGCCGCGGAACTTGTCGCCGCCGTAGCTTTTCCCTTCGATGTCGAGCGCGGCACGGTCTCCCTGAATCAGGCCGCCCGAGATCGTCGCGGTCTCGAATTCGAGGCTCCGGGTCGAGTCGAAAATCACCTTCCAGACATCACCCTGGACCTGTTCGGCGATCTCATCGGCTTTGGGCTTGATCACCACCTTTTGCAGAGCCGCCGGATCTTTTTTCGCCACTGCCTTCATGTAGCTCTGATAGACCTTGCCGGGCTCGCCCCCTCCTTTGGGCAGCGGGGTGCCCGAGAGGGAACCGGCGAGCAGGTCGACCGCGAACGGCAGGTCGAATTCGTAGGTTTTGTCGAAGAAGGACTCCGGTTTCTCGGTGGCATACCGGCCTTCGAGGCGCTGGTCGTCATTGCGGGAGAGAGTGAGCTTCCCTTGGCCGCCGAAACTGAAGCCGTCACTCGGCTCGAACGATCGCCAACTGCCTTCGGCTCGCTCGCCTTCCGGCTCGATCGTCAGGGTCACGTAGGCGCCTTTCTTCTCCTCGACGGCCCCCTGGATCGCATCGATCGGATTGAAATCCTGATCCGCCGCCGCGCAATCGAGCGGCACGCTCGCCAGGACGACCATCCGTCGCGTGGTCCCCTGCTTATCGGGCGAAGCGACGCGGAAGCCGCAGGCGTAGCCGAACGTCGAGGTGATCTTGTCCAGCCGGAAATGCGGCCCCTTCGGAGCCGCCGAGCCCTTCGGTTTCGGCGCGGGCTTCGCCTTGGCCGCGAATCCGGCTACAGGAAGGACGAGAAGGAGCCACGCGATGGGGACGATGCGAAGCGTGCGGGAGGTCTTCATCGGATCTCCTTTAGGCGGCGGTGAGCACCAACGGCTCGCCGCGGCGGATGACGATCGTGTGCTCGTGATGCGAGGCGAAAGCTCCGTTGCTGGTCTTCACCGTCCAGCCGTCGGAGGCGTCGACCGTTCTTGCCTTCCGGGCGGCGAGCATCGGTTCGAGCGCGAGGACCAGGCCGTCGTGGAGGATCACGCGATGCGCTTCGGGCGAGGGCCAGTTGGGGACGGAGGGCTCTTCGTGGATCGTCCGGCCGATGCCGTGGCCGGAAAGCTCGCGCAGCACCGAGACGCCGTCTTTCCGCGCCGAGGCTTCGACCGCGGCGCCGATCTCCGAAAGGCGTCGTCCCGCGCGCGCCGCGTCCAGGCCGCGTTTGAACGCCTGGCGCGCGGCCCTCTGGAGCTTTTGGGCTTCCGGCGTGATCGGCGGAACCAGGACCGTGACGGCGCTGTCCGCCATGAAGCCGTCCAGCTCCAGCGTCACGTCGAGCTTCACCATGTCGCCCGGCGCGAGCTTACGCGGGCCGGGGATGCCGTGGACCACCTCGTCGTTGACGCTGATGCAGGTGAAGCCCGGAAAGTTGTAGGCGAGCTGCGGCGCTGATCGCGCCCCCTCCGCCCGGGCGAATCGCTCCGCGATGGCGTCGAGCGTCCCGGTTGTGACCCCCGGCCGGACCTCTTCGCGCATCCGGGCGATCGTCTGCGCGACCAGCCGGCCGACCCGCTGCATCCCTAGAAGCTCGTCTTTCGAGCTGATCGTCATGGTCGCCTCCCGAATCGATGCCCGCCGTCAGGCGGAAGAACCGCCATTTTAACCCCGCTCCGGAGGTCGGGAATCCAACACTCTGGCAAAGCGACGGATCGTCGGGCCGACCAGCGGTCGATAGAGGTAACGCAACACGATTCCCGGCACGCCGCGTCCCCGCTCTTCGAGGGCGACGCGCGCCCGCGGATGGTCCATGAAACGGAACGCGGCCGGCCGGAAGTGCCGATCGTCGCGCCAGAATCCGAGGACGGAAAGGTGTTTGACGTTCTTGTAGCCGTAGTGGTCCGGGGCAATCAGCCGGATCGGCGCGCCATGCTCGATCGAAAGGGGCTCGCCGTCGAGCGTGTCGGCCAGCAGGACGCTCGGGGCGAGCAGATCGGCGAGCGGCAGGCAGGACGCCGCGCCGTCCTGGCCGCGCAGGATGACGAACGAGCTCTCGGTCGCCGGGTTCGCCCGGGGGAGCACGATCCGCTCGAAGAAATCCGCGAAGCGAACCCCGCTCCAGCGGAGCGACGCCTTCGTCCAGGTGGTGACGCAATGGAAGTCGGATGTCTGCTCGACGCGCGGCAGCTCGCGCAGCTCCTCCCCGGCGACCACGATCTCCGTTTCGACGTCTCCCTTGACCGTGAGCGCGATCCGCCGCGGCTCGCGCGGAAAGCGGTGGGCGAATTGGCTCAGGCCGAATCGAGGGAATCGGTCAATCGCGCGCTGTCCCGGGGGCAGGTCCGTCGGTTGGTTCAATCCACTCTCCTCCTGCGATGACGGAGTTTTTCCGGTTCCTCCGCTGAGAGCAAGTGAGGCCGGGATGATCCCGGCTTCGACAAGGAGAATCGGATCATGCGTGGAACCGTCAAAGCTCTCTCTCTGGGTCTCATTCTGGTCGGCGGAGCCGCTCTCGCCGCGCGCCCGGCGGAAGCCGTCAACTATTGGCCCACGGCTAACGCTTACGCCTGCACCTGGTCGAAACCGAACGCCTCGAACCCGAACGTCATCGACCGCGGCGTTTCGACCGTGAAGTTCGTCGGCATGGCGGGAGTCCCTCCGCTCGGTGCGAATTACGAACGAGCGGGCCGGTTCCAGACCACCTATCCGGGAGGCGCCGTCACCGACTTTGGCGTCACGCTCTGGTGGGATTGGCCGACGGGGGACAACGTCTTCTATCCGTTCCTGCTCGACAACGGCATCCAGTGCCGCCTGCAGACTTCGAATTCCGGCCATACGCTGATCTTCGACCTCTGCAACAACCAGGCGGTCCAGAACTGCACCCAGTAGCGTGAATCATCGTAGGGGCTCCGCCCCTACCGGGCGAGTGTCGCGAGCAGCGCCTCGACGCGGGATTTCGGCAGGCGCGCCGTCTCGGGCAGCGATCGCAACGTGCGAAGCGATTGCTCGGCGAGGCGGCGCGCTTCCGTTTTGTCCCGGTCCGCAATGGAGCGCGCCAGCTCGAAGCGGGCGACCGCGAGGAGCATCGCGCCGTCGGGGTTCTTTTCGAGCGGGGACAGGGCGGCGCGGAGAGTTTTCTCCGCATCGTCCATGCGATCCAACGCGATCAGGTCGGCGCCGTAATCGACCCGGGTTTCGAGCGTCGTCAGGTGATCGGCGCCGTAGGCCGAGGTGAAGATTTCAGCCGCCTTGCCCCGCTCTTCCGCGGCCTCTTTCGGCTGATGGGCGAGCGCCAGGCATTCCGCGAGGCCGGTGCGGGTGTAGGCGATGTTCTCGTCGGTCGCGGGGTAGAGAGACAGGCGGATCGAAAGCGCCTCGCGCGCGGCGCTCAAGCCCTCTTCCAGGCGGTCGGCTTGCGAATAGGCGGGGGCGAGGTTCGACAGCGCAAAAGCGGCCTGGGCGCTTTTCTCCCCGAAACTTTTACGATAGATCGCGAGAGCGCGCTCGTAGTTCTGGATCGCCTCGTCGAACCGGCCGAGCAGCTGGAGCTGGTTGCCGACGTTGCTGTATGTCGAGGCGGTGAGAGGGTGCTCCTCGCCCAGCCGGGCTCGGCGAATTTCGAGCGCCTTCTGTCCCGCTTCGAGCGATTTTTGATGATCGCCGCGCGCGCTCCAGCAGGCGCCGATCACCTGGTAGGTCGTGGCGATCGAGGTGTGCTGCGGCCCGAACCGCGCGCGCTTGATCGCGAGCGACGCCTCCAGCCGCGCGAGCCCAAGCGTCGGATCGCCGCGCCGATAGGCCAGCTCGCCGAGGTTGTGGAGCACCATGGCGAGATCTTCGTGCTCGCGAGAGAGCGGGGTCCCCTTCGGGTCCCAGGGGAGCGCCGGAATGTGGAGCCGTTGGAGATGCGCGGCGAGGACCTGTTCCAGCAGCTTCTCGCGTTCGTCGTCCCGGTTCTGCGCGCCGCGCAGGGTGGCGAAGCGATTGAGCGCGGCCAACCGGCGGATGTCGTCCGCCGGTGCTTCGCGGCGCAGGATCGAAAGCTCCTCGGTGAGGGCGGTTTCCGCCTCGGGCAGCCGCTCGGCATCGCGATAGGCGGTGCCGAGATGGCCGAGGCTCTCGGCGAGCGCCAGAGGCTCCGCGGGATGGAGCGTTCGGCGGAGGGTCACCGCCTGGCGGAGGTTGGCGATCGCCGGTTCGTAGTTTCCCAGGGATTCGTAGACCGCGCCGACGGTATCGAGCAGCTGGGCGCGCACGGCGGGCTGGTCGGAGAGATCCCGATGGAGTTGGTCGACCCCGCGATCGAGCAGGTCGCGCGCGGTGACCGTCTCGCCGCGGGTCTGGTCGGGATCGGCGACTTTGAACAGATCGACCATGAAACTCGCTACCCGCGCCGCCTTGTCCCGTTCGATCCGGGTGGCCGCGAGCTGCGAGCGGAGGCTTAGAGTCCAGCCGACGAGGAGCGCCGCGACCCCCGCCGCGATCAGCAGGGAAAGCCGATGGCGGCGGACGAACCGGCCGGTGCGATAGAGGGCGGTGCCTTTCCGAGCGGTGACCGGCCAACCGGAAAGATAGCGGCGCAGGTCGTCGGCCAGGGCATCGACCGTCGGATAGCGCTCGGCGGGGGTCTTGCGGAGCGCCTTGAGCACGATCGCCGCGAGATCGACCTCGACTTCGAGATCGGGCGGCGGCGCGGGGAGAACGACCGCGCGATCCGCCGGGTCGCCCGGGAGCGGCGCGGTACGCGCGGAGGTGGTGCTGGGGGAGAGCGGTTCCTCCTCGCAGACCGCCTGCTCCCAAGCCCGCGCAGAGCGCGGATCGGCGCGATAGGGGGAGCGCCCGGTGAGCAGCTCGTAGAGGATCACCCCCAGCGCATAGACGTCGGTCGCGGTGCTCACCGGCTCGCCGCGCATCTGCTCCGGGCTCGCGTAGCGCGGGGTGAGCGGCTGGCCGCCCAGCTGCGTTTCGGCGAGCGTCCAGTCCGCGTCGGTCGGGTCGAGCAGCTTGGCGATGCCGAAATCGAGCAGCTTCACCGTGCCGTCCGCGGTGACCAGAATGTTCGCGGGCTTCAAATCGCGGTGGATCACCAGGCGTTGATGGGCCGCGGCGACCGCGGAGCAGACGTCGAGCATCAGCTCCACCCGTCCGCGCGCGTCGAGGTGCCGAGCGGCGCAGGCCTCGTCGATCCGCCGGCCCTCCACGTACTCCATGACCAGGAACGGCGAGCCATCGCTCGCGGTGCCTCCGTCGAGCAGCCGGGCGATGTGCGGATGATCGAGCGCGGCGAGGATCTGCCGCTCGGCCCGGAAGCGCCGCTCGATCTCCTCGCCGCTTCGGTGGACCACCTTGATCGCGACCGTCTGCGTGAAATCGCCGTCCGACCGCTCGGCGAGATAGACGACCCCAATGCCGCCCCGGCCGATCTCGCGCACGATCTGATACCCCCGGTCGCCGCGGATCTCGGTACCCGCCACCGGGGCTGACGGGGCCGAAGAGGGCCGGCCGAGCAGGAAAGCCGGCGGCCGATCGAGAAAATCCGCCTGGGTCGTCTGGTCATCCGCCGCGAGCCACCGGACCACCTCGGCATGTAGCTTCGGATCCTCCCGGCGCAACGCTTCGAGTGTCGCCTCCCGATCCGCGGGAGGGCGTTCGACCAGCTCCGAGAAGCGCTCCTTGGCGCGCGCGTGGAGCGTTGCGCTCATCCGATGAGCCTCGCGCCCGCTCCGGCCAGCTCCGTCTTGAGCCATGCCCGCGCCGCGCGCCAATCGCGGGTCACGGTCGCCTCGGACACTTCGAGCACCGTGGCGGTTTCGTCGAGCGTCATGCCGCCGAAAAAACGCAGCTCGACGATCCGCGCCTGCCGCGCGTCGAGGGCCGTCAAACGTTCGAGCGCCGCATCGAGCGCCAGCACGTCCGCCGCCTCTCCGGTCCCTCCCGGATCGGCGATCCGATCCAGCTCGGCCGGTTCCATCTCGGCGCGCAAGCTCTTGGGCGGCCGGCGCCCGGCTAGAGCGCGCCGCGCGCCGTCCACCAGAACCCGCCGCATCGTCTGGGTGGCGATCGCGAAAAAGTGGTTCCGGTCGTGAATTTCGAGCGGCCGGCGGCCGAACAGCCGGAGGTAGACCTCGTGCACCAGCTCGGTCGTCTGAAACGTCAACCCCGGTGACTCCCGCCGCATTTGGCGCGACGCCAGCCGCTTCATCTCGGCATAGATGAGAGGGAGCAGCTCGTCGAGTGCCCGCGCGTCTCCCGCCCGCCACTGATCGAACAGCTGGGAAATCGCTTCCGCGGGGGGCTCTTGGCTTTCTAGGTCGGCCATCGATCCGGACTTCGTACGAGGTCTCGATTCTGACAGATCGAGGCGACCGAGGGAGGAGTGAGGAGGAAACCGCGAGTTGACGGGGGCTGCCAGCTCGCATAGTTTCGAAGCAAAACCCCGTCACAAGTGAGAGGGGATGACATGAGTCTTAAGCGGATGGACAACGTCGGTATCGTAGTGGAATCACTCGATACCGCGATCTCGTTTTTCGCCGAACTGGGCCTCGAGCTCGAAGGGCGAGCCACGATCGAAGGAGAGTGGTCTGGGCGCGTCATGGGACTTCACGACCAGCGCGTCGAGATCGCCATGATGCGTACACCGGACG
>DATMZU010000708.1:0-3867 GCA_035607435.1 Thermoanaerobaculia bacterium
CCGAGACCAACGAAAAGCGCGAGCGCGCGGTCCTGCGCCCGCTGCGCGAATCACTGGTCGGCGAGCTGCGGCCGGCCCTGCTGGTTTTGTTCGCCGCGGTCGCCCTGGTGCTGCTGATCGCCTGCGCGAACCTCGCGAATCTGCTGCTCGCGCGGACCACGACGCGGCGTCACGAGCTGGCCGTGCGGGTGGCGCTCGGGGCCGGCGGCGGCCGGTTGGCGCGCCAGATTCTGACCGAAAACGTGCTGCTTTCCCTGCTGGGCGGCGGCCTCGGATTCCTCGTCGCCGGCTGGGGTGTTGAAGCGCTGGTCGCCCTCGGCGGGGCCGAGCTGCCGCGGGCCGAGGAGATCCGGCCGGACGCCTCGGTCCTGTTGTTCACGCTCGCCGTGGCGGTTGCTACCGGCATTCTCTCCGGCCTGCTGCCCGCGTTCCGCGCTTCGCGATCCCAGGCGCGGGAAGCCTTGCGCGAAGGGGGGCGCGGCGGGGGAGAGGGTCGGCGCGGCCGGACCGCGCGCGGCGCGCTGGTGGCCGCCGAGACCGCGTTGGCGACGGTGCTGCTGATCGGTGCCGGGCTCATGGTGCGGAGCTTCTGGAATCTGATGCACGTCGATCCCGGCTTTCGCACCGAGAACGTGCTCGCGCTGTCGATCAGCCTAGAGGACGGCAAGTTCGCCGAATCGGCCGACATCACGCGCTACCAGAACCGGGTCCTCGGGCGGATCGCCGAGCTGCCCGGCGTAGTCGCCGTAGGGGGCAGCAAGACGCTCCCTCTGCGCGGCGGCGGCGAGCCGTACGACTTCTTGGCCGACGGTCACGACGAGCGGAGCACGCCGGAGGCGGGGACGTTCATCGTCACGCCGGGCTACTTCCGCGCGCTCGGCATTCCGCTGCTCGCCGGCCGGGACTTCACGGCGCGGGATGGCGTCGAGGCGCCGCCCGCGGTGATCGTCAACCGGGCGCTCGCCCGCCAGCTCTGGCCGGACGGCGACGCGGTCGGCCGGCACCTCCGCTTCAGCGAAAAACCGGTCGAGGTGATCGGCGTGGCCGGCGACGTGCGTCACGCGGGACTCGCCCTGCCTCCAGGGCCGGCGCTCTACATCCCCAATTCGCTCGCCCCCCGCTCGACGATGAAGATCTTCGTCCGCACGGCGGGCGACCCGCTGGGCTTGGCCGGCGCGGTCCGCGCCGCCCTCGGCGAGGTCGATCGCGACCAGCCGATCTCGGATCTCGCGCCCCTCTCCCAACTGGTGTCGGAGGCGGCCACCCGGCCCCGCTTCACCACCCTGCTGCTCGGCCTGTTCGGCGCGCTGGCGCTCGGCCTCGCCGCGCTCGGCACCTACGGGGTGGTCTCCTACGCGGTGAGCCAGCGGACCCACGAGATCGGCGTCCGGATGGCGCTCGGCGCCCATCGCCGCCAGGTGCTCGGCATGGTCGTCCGCCAAGCCTCCGTGCTCACCTTCGCCGGGCTTGGGCTGGGCCTGCTCGCCGCCTTCGCGCTCACCCGCTGGCTCTCGGGCCTGCTCTACGGCATCTCGACCACCGACCCGCTCGCCTTCCTCGCGGCTCCCGCCGCGCTCGTGCTTGTGGCCCTCTACGCGAGCTATCTCCCCGCGCGCCGCGCGGCGGGCCTCGATCCGCTGGTGGCTCTGCGGCGCGATTGAATCGTTGGAAAGCCTGCCGTTCGTAGGGGCGGCCCCCCGTGGCCGCCCTGGTTCTGCGCGCCCTGGCATCGAGGGCGGCCACGGGGGGCCGCCCCTACGGGAGGAAATCGAGAGGGCGCCCGATTCGCCGCAATTTTGCTATTCTCCCGATTGCCGGGGCGAACCGCGGCCTCCGGCTCGTTAGCGCGGGCGGACCCGGAAGATCCCTGCCTGCCACGCCCGCGAGCGAGCCCCTGGCACCCGCCCCGGCGCTCCTGCGCTTTCGGGCGTGTCCTCGCCGCTCCGAACCCGGCATAATCCTCGCAATGTCGGCGTTCCGGTCGCCGTATACACCTTCCGAGGACATTGAATGATTTCGAGACGCCGCTTCTCTCTTCTTCTGCTTCTCCCGCTCGCCCTCTCCGCCCCGGTGGCCTCGGCCAAGGCGCAATCGGACGAGTTCGATCCGCACAAGGCGAAGCTGGCGCTCGAAGCCGACCGCACCTCCTACGCGCCGGGCGGCACCGCGCGGCTGGCCGCCACGATCACCATCGAGAACGGCTGGCACGTCAACAGCGACAAGCCGACGCTCGAATATCTGATCCCGACGAAGCTTGAGCTGACCCTGCCGGACGGTTGGGCGCCCGCGGAGATCACCTACCCGGCGGCGAAGATGCAGAAGTTCTCGTTCCAGGAAGAGCCGCTCTCGGTGTTCGACGGTTCGGCGGTCGCGCAGGTGCGCTTTACCGTGCCGGCCACCTCCACCGCCAGCCGCGCGCCGGTCAAGGCGGTGCTCTCCTACCAGTCGTGCAACGACCGCCAGTGCCTGCCGCCGACGACGGCCGAGGCGCTCGTCGATCTGCCGCTGGGAGCCGAGGGCGAACCGACCGCCGCGGCGGCGCTGTTCGCTCCGGCGGGTGCCAAACCGGCAGGCCCGGGGACTTCGAAACCGCCCCTTTCGACCCGGGGGCTGCTCGGCGTTCTCGCCCTCGCCTTTCTCGGCGGGCTGATTCTGAACGCCATGCCCTGCGTGCTGCCGATCCTCTCGCTCAAGATCTTCGGCCTGGTGCAGAGCGCCTCGGGCGGACGCCGCGAGATCGCGCGCGGCATGCTCGCGACGGCGGCCGGCATGTTGGTGTCGTTCCTGGCTCTCGCCGCCGCGGCGATCGCCGCCCGCTCGGCGGGCAACGCGGTCGGCTGGGGGGTGCAGTTCCAGCAGCCCGGCTTCGTCGCCTTCTTGGCCGCGATCGTCGTGCTCTTCTCGTTGAACCTCTGGGGCGTGTTCGAGATCCCGCTGCCCGGACGGCTCGCGGCGATCGGCGGCGCCGAGGGCCGAGAGGGGACGGCAGGGCACTTCGTCTCCGGGCTGTTCGCGACGCTGATGGCGACCCCCTGCTCCGCGCCGTTCCTCGGCTCGGCGCTCGGCTTCGCGCTGGCTCAAAACGCCGGCACGATCGTCGCGACGTTCACCGCCGTAGGGCTCGGCATGGCGCTGCCGTACCTGCTGGTCGCCGCGTTCCCGTCGGTCGCCCGGTTCCTCCCCCGGCCGGGCGTCTGGATGGAGACGCTCAAAGGGACCATGGGCTTCCTGCTCGCCGCCGCCGCTGTCTGGCTGTTCTTCATTCTCTCGTCCCAGGTCTCGCCGCAGGTCCTCGCCCTGGTCCAGCTCGCCCTGCTCGGGCTCGCGCTGATCGCCTGGCTCGGCAGCCGCGGACGCTACGGCCAGCTGCGGCCGATCGCGAGCCTCGCGCTGGTCGTCGCGGTCGCCGGGACGGTCTGGCTGGCCGGTTCCTCGGGGCCTGTCGGAGCGACGGTGCATACGGGCGAACCGGCGCAGAAGCTGATCGCCTGGGTGCCGTTCGATCGCGCGCAGGCCGAGTCGCTCGCTCAAGGAGGCCAGACGGTGTTCGTGGACGTGACGGCCGATTGGTGCTTCACCTGCAAGGTGAACGAGCGCCTGGTGCTCGAAACCGCCGAGGTCGCCGGGGCGTTCAAGGAGCACAACATCGTCGCGATGAAAGCCGACTGGACCAACCGCAACGACGAGATCGGAGCCTTCCTGGCCGAGCACGGCCGCTACGGCATTCCGTTCTACGTCCTCTACCGCCCGGGTGCCGAACCGCACGTGTTCAGCGAGTTGCTGACCCAAGAGGCGGTGCTCGCCGCGGTCCGCGCGGCGCGAGGGTAGCGTCCGCCTGATGCCGACCTATGTGATCGGCGACGTCCA
>DATMZU010000720.1:0-8240 GCA_035607435.1 Thermoanaerobaculia bacterium
CAAGGTCAAGCGTCGGATCAACCCAATAGTTGGCCGGCCAGACATCGCTGAACCCGTGGAGTCGGCTTCCAGTTGCCATCCGCGCGCCGCTCGTCGCCGTCGCGGTGACGATGGGCGGCGTCCAAGCGTGGCGCTAACGGCCGACGGCACGCGGATTTGCCCTACGGCCAAGGCTGACTTCAAGGAGAAGCGCGCCGACACGTCGGCGCTAAGAAAAGCGGCGACACGTCGCCGCACTCCAAATTCTCGCGTGGGGACCGATCGCAGAGATCGAACACCTTGCCCGCGCCTGCTCAGCCCTTCGGCTCCGCCGCTTCGGGCTTGGCCGGCTCCTTGACGCTCCGGGCGCGGCGCCCGCGGTCTTCGGAGCGGACTCCGAAGGTCTCGAGCACCGGATTGGAAAAGCCCATGTGAGCGCGGGCGAAGGCCGAGAGCCGGCGGATCGCCTGTTCGGCTTCCAGGTCGAGGAGGCGGCGGCGGCGCACCGACTCTTTCCGCTGCCCTTCGAGCCTCTGGATGTCGGCCTGGGTCTCCCGCAGCTCCGCCACCTTCTGCCAGGCCAGCTCGAAGGTCGCGTCGACGCCGGGAAGCTGAGGCATCACCTCTTGGATGTTCTGGACCATGCTCTGCCAACGGTCCAACCGAGCCGCGTACGATTTCTCGCCCATCGGGATCTCCTTCGCGGGGAACCGCGACCTCTTTTTTGTCCGGGAAGCATAACACACGACACCCCCGGAACCTTCCGGAGAGAACGCGAATCGCTCCGCCGACCACGCGGATAGTTCCTGGCTGATGCCGGAACATTCCTACAGCTCAATGGAATGCTCCTACAATATCCAGGAGTTTTCCTCTTGGTCAGCGGATGACTCCTGAGCTTTAGCGGAATATTCCTGAGGTCCTCAGGAATGCTCCTGAGGTGTTCAGGAATAATCCTTCGGTAAACAGGATTGCTCCGCGAACTCAGCGGAATGTTCCGCTGGAACAGAGGAGCACTCCTGCTAATAAGCGGAGTTTTCCGTAACTTAAGAGGAAGATTCCGCGGTAAGAGAGGAATATTCCTGAGCTTCACCGGAGTCTTCCGCTAAAAGCCAGGACTGTTCCGGTGGATACGAGAAGTATTCCGCGGGCTCCGAGGAAGATTCCGGGGCAGCCCCGGAGCATTCCCGGCTTTTCCAGGAGCATTCCTGGGGATCGGCGGACTCCTCCGGCAGCTGGGCGGAATGATCCGCCGGTAAACCGGAGCGGTGTTTTCTCGCGCGGCCCCTCTCGACCCAATCCATGCCGTGATCAGACACCGCCGACACACCTCACCGGCCGTGGAGCACTGGTAGCGACGCTTGGATCCTACTGCTGACGATACGAGAGGGAAGAAAGATTGGTCGGGACGCCGGGATTTGAACCCGGGACCCCCTGAACCCCATTCAGGTACGCTACCAGACTGCGCTACGTCCCGACCGGAACTGCGGGGAAACGACTACGGGGAACTGCTTTCGAGGAGAGCCAGGATCTCACGGGCTTCAACAAGCGCTTGGCGTATCCCCGAACGGAGGGTTTGTATCCGCTCGGTGCCCTGGGTGTCAAGCGAAGGGGGGAGGATGTCGGCCGGTTCGGGCAGGAGCGGCAGGTCCAGGACGCCGTCCGCCAGTAGGTCTTCGGAGCGCTCCGCCGCCGCGCTTGCTGCGGTGGCCGCGGACGCTTTGGCGGCGCGCTTGACGGGGCGCAACGGCAGATCCGGTTCGAGGGCCGCCGGGGCGTCCGCTTCGGGCGCTTCCGGGAAGGTGGGCGTGCCGTCTTCGTCCAGCGCGCCGTTTTCCAGCTCGGTTTCCAGGCGCTTCTTGGCTCCGGCGATCGTGTATCCCTCGCCGTAGAGCAGCTCCTTGATCCGGCGGATGATCGCCAGCTCTTTTTCGCTGTAGACGCGCTGGCCGGAGCGGCTTTTGGACGGCGAAAGGGCGGGAAACTCGGTTTCCCAATAGCGAAGCACGTAAGGCTGGATGTCGAGCGCCTTACAGGCCTCACCGATCTTGTAGTAGAGGCGTTTCTGCACGCGGGCCTTCGGCGGCATCGGTTACGACTCTTCGCCGGGTTCGGTGATTTCGTCCTTGAGACGCCGGGCGGGCCGGAATGCGAGCCCCTTGTGCGGACGGATGAAGATTTTCTCGCCCGAGGTCGGGCTCACCCCTTGGCGCCCGGGGCGCGAGGTGATCTCGAACGTCCCGAAGTTCTTGATTCGAACCGGCCGGCCGTCGCCGAGCGTCGATTTGACGGTGGTGAAGATCGCATCGATCACCTCCGCCGCCTCGTCCTTGGTCAGACCGCCATGCCGCTGGTAGACCACATCCACCAGATCGGCCTTGGTCATGCCCAGACGGTCGTGTTTGCTCTTCGTCGCCACGGTTCGAAAGAGAGGTCCCCGAAGTGTCGCCCTACGGTCAAAAGATTCGAGTGGGAAGTATAGAAGCGGGCCGAACGGGGAGCAAGCCGATGGGCGGCCGGACGCCAGCAATCGAGACGCGATCACTCCTCCGCCTTTTCCGTCCGCTTGCGGATCACCAGGCGGATCGGCACGCCGGGCAGGCCCAGCTCCTCGCGGAGGCGGTTTTCGAGGTAGCGGCGGTAGGTGTTGGCCCGGGCGAGCGTTCGGTTGGCGAACAGCATGAAAGTGGGCGGCGCGGTCGAGACCTGGGTTGCGTAGTAGAGCTTCCACATCCGGCCGTGGTCGGCCGGCGGGTGGAAGCGCTCGATCGCCTTCTCGAATAGACGGTTCACCTCGCCTGTGCCGAGGCGCAGGCTGTACGCCTCGATCGTCCGGTCGAGGGCGGGGAAGAGCTTCTCCACTCCGCGTCCCGAAAGCGCCGAGACGTTCACCCGCTCCGGCCCGGCGAGCATTTCGTCGAGGCGTTCCCAGGAAAGCTCCAGGCGCTTCCTCGATTCTTCGTCCAGGAGATCCCACTTGTTGACCGCGATCACAGCCGCCTTGCCCAGCTCCCAGGCGAGGCCGGCGATGGCCAGGTCGCCGCTCGAAATCCCCTGCGCCGCATCGACCACCAGGATCGCGATCTTGCAGCGCTCGATCTGGCGCCGCGCCATCATCACCGCCAGCTCCTCGGCCTCCCCCGTCACCTGGCTCCTCCGGCGCATGCCGGCGGTGTCGATCAACAGGTAGGACCGATCGCCGCGGGTGAGCAGGGTGTCCACCGGATCGCGGGTAGTGCCGGCGACGGGCGAGACCAGCGCCCTTTCGGCGCCGACGATCTTGTTGAGCAGCGAGGACTTGCCGACGTTCGGCCGGCCGACGATGGCGATCGCCGGAGCGTCCGGAACCACGTGGTCGGGGATCTCCGGCAAGGCGTGGCCGATCGCTTCGCGCAAGTCGGCGACTCCCAAGCCATGCTCGGCGGAGAGCAAGATCATGCGCTCGATCCCGAGGGAGTAGAACTCGGAGAAGCGGCGCTCGGCTTCTTTGGTGTCCCCCTTGTTGACCGCCAGGATCGCCGGCTTGCCGTAGCGCCGGAAGCGTTGCCAGACCGCTTCGTCCGCGGCGGTCAGGCCCTGCTTGCCATCGACCACGAAGACCAGCAGATCGCTCTCCTCGACCGCCAGGAAGACCTGCGCCGACAGGCCGAGCGGATCGTCGCCGAGCATCAGGCCGCCGGTATCGACGAGCTGGATCTTCCGGTCGATCGGCTCCCCTTCGGGACCGATGGTGCTTTCGACGTCGCACAACGCCACGATCCGATCGCGGGTGACGCCCGGCATGTCGTGGACGATCGAATGGCGCTTGCCGACCAGGCGGTTGAACAGGGTGGATTTGCCGACGTTGGGCCGGCCGACGATCGCGACGGTGGGTGTGAGGGTCATGGGGTTTGCTTTCTAGCGGGTCGCCAGCAGACGCAGGTCCAGTCCGCGGTGGCGGAGATCGACGCCGACCAGCTCGACCAACACCGGGTCGGCGAGCCTTAGCGAGCGCCCGGACGTTTCGCCGATCAGCTTCAGCGCGGCCGCATCGTAGCGGAAGCGCTCGTCGCCCGGTTCGCCGAGAGTTTTGACCGGGATCAGCCCATCGACGTGGTAACCGTCCAGGACGACGAACACCCCGAATTGCTGGATGCCGGAGATCCGGCCGGTGAATTGATCGCCGATCCGCGAGGCGAGGAAGCGCACCTTCCACCACTGGAGCAGCTCGCGCTCGGAGCGCTCGCCGCGCCGGTCGGCTTCGGTCGCATGCTCGGCGATCGCGGCGTAGCGTTCGAGCGTCTCAGGATCGTCCGGCGCGGCGGCGAATTCGCCGCGCAGGCGGGCCTTCAAACTGCGATGGACGACCAGGTCTGGATAGCGCCGGATCGGCGAGGTGAAATGCGCGTAGCGCGGCGCCGCGAGCGCGGCGTGCCCCTGATTCTGCGGGCCGTAGCGGGCGCCGGGGAGCGCGCGCAGCACGAGCGCCGAGATGAACGCCTCGTCCGGCCGTCCGGCCGCGCGCCGCAGCACGGATTGCAGCTCCGCGGTGGGAAGCGCCGCGGCGGCGACTTTCGTGGCGGCATCCGCCCGGGCCTCGGCCGAAGTAGGATCAATCGCAGGATCGGCCGCGGGATCGGTCAGAACGCCTTCCGGCACCGCGAGCGGCAGTCCGAGCGCTTCGAGCGACGTGGCCAGCTCGCGCAGCCGCTCTCCCGTCGGCCCGTCGTGGATGCGGTAGATCGCAGGCCGCCCGGCGGCGAGCAGCTCGGAGGCGACCGCTTCGTTCGCCGCGATCATGAACTCTTCGACGATCCGATGGCCGACGTGGCGCTCCCCCGCCGCGATCCCCACCAGGGCTCCCGCCGAGTCGAGTTCGACGTCCCCTTCGGGAAGGTCGAAATCGAGCGAGCCGCGGGCCAACCGCGCGGAGAGCAACGCCTGCATCGCCCCTCGCGCGACCTTGAGCATCCCGAGCACCGGGCCGTAGTCCGCCTCGTCGGCCGGCGCGGGCTCTTCGAGCAGGCGGCGGACCTCCGTGTAGGTGAGCCGCCGGGCGCTCTTGATCGCGGTCTCGGCGAAGCGCGCCGCCACCGGCCGGCCGGAAGGATCGATGTCGAGCACGGCGGCCATCGCGAGGCGCAGCTCGTTGGGACTGAGCGAACAGAGGCCGTTCGAAAGCGATTCGGGGAGCATCGGCACGACGCGGCCCGGGTAGTAAACGCTGGTCGAGCGGCGGAACGCTTCGAGGTCGAGCGCGCTCCCCTCGGCCACGTAATGGCCGACGTCGGCGACGTGGATCGCGATCCGGAAACCGCCTCCCGGCAGCGCCTCGGCGGTGATCGCATCGTCGTAATCCTGGGTGCTCGCTCCGTCGATCGTGACGATCGTCCGCGACGTCCAATCCTCGCGGCCCGCGAGATCCTGATTCCGAGGGGCTTCCGGCATCAGCGCCGCCTCGGCGAGCGCCTCGGCCGGGGCAACCGCCGGGATGCCGAAATGTGCGATCACCGCGCGGATCTCGGCCTGGGGATCGCCTTCCTGCCCCAGCACCTCGATCACCCGGGCGATCGTCTTCTTGGATGAGGGTTGGGCGGGCTCCCGCGACTCCCGTGACTCCGACACCCCGCCGAAACGGTCGGGACGCTCCGGGCGTTCGATCTCCACCCGCACCCAGGTGCCGTCCGGCAGCTCGTCGGCGCCGAGCACGGCGAAATCGGCCGGCTTTTGCGGGTCGAAAGGATCGAGCCGGCGCTCGGGCGGAGCGCTCCCTTCGGCCACGGTGGTCAGAGCCCCCACCCGCTCGGTCGGACCGTGGGCGAGCACGCGCAGCACCCTGGCTTCGGCGAGCCGGCCGGGGCGCGGCTCGCCGCGCGGCGGGATTTCTTCGTAGAGGACGACGTCGCCCGAGTCGGCGCGGCGGAGCCGCTGGCGCGCCACCCAAAGCCGGCCGCGCGGTCCGCCGGCCGCTCCCGGCACGGGCGGTGCCAGGCGGCGGAGCATGGCGTCGCCCCGCTCCAGGCGATCGACCAGGCCGATCGGGGCGGGGGCGAAAGCGATCGCGTACCAGCGCTCCTCCAGGCGGACGGCGCGGGCGTGGCGGGCGAGGTCGGAGAGGACGGCGCGCGGCTCACCCGCCAGATCGGCGGCGGCGATACCCTCCGCCCCCGCGGCGGCGAGCCGTTCGAGCAGGCGACGCGCTTCGGCGCGCTCGGCGCCGGCACGGAGGGAGGGAGACGCAGGGGAAACCTGGGCCGGAGACGATGGAGGGCGGGGATCTACATTCGAGGCGAGAGGTTCGTTTTCGGTCATAAGGTCGGGGCCAGTGTACCGCGTTGCCGTCGGCCTACAGGATGGGCGAGTGATTTCGTCTGTCCCGCAGCGACTGGCTGCTGCCGAAGGCGCCCGAAGGAGCGAGGAGACAGACGAAGATCACTCGCCGGGTTTGACACCTCCACCCCGCTTGCGACTACAATCCACCCGTCACGCGAAAGTGGCGGAATTTGGTAGACGCGCAAGATTCAGGATCTTGTGGTCGCAAGGCCGTGGGGGTTCGAGTCCCCCCTTTCGCACCATCGCTTCTCCCCTCACAGAACCTTCCAGACCCGAGCCTTTCCGTCGTCGTAGACGAGCTGGAATCGTTGCGCGAAGCTTGGATCGCGCGGCAGCGGCGGCTCGGTCGCGAGGATCGTCAACAGGTGCGTCACGCCCCTTGCGCGCAGGCCCTCGGCCAGCAGGTCGCCCGAGCGCAGCTTCAGGATCTCCGCGAAAGTCGTCCGGCCTACCCAATCGCCCAGAAATCGCCCGGGCGCGTAGTAGACGTGGTTTTCGGCGTAGAACGCGTAGACGGTCGCCGCGGCCCCTTCGGTCCGGGCGAGAAACCGTAGCGCCGAATAGGCGGGAAGCCGATCGGCGAGGAAGGCATCGCGCGCTACGGGCGATGCCGGGAGCGGCCCCTGGCGATGCAGATGGTAGAGGCACCAGAGTCCCGCCGGAGCGAGCGCCACGAGAACCAACGCCGGCAGCATGAGCCGGTGCCAGCCCAGCCGGGGAGCGAGGCTCACCGCCACCGCCAAGGAGAGCAACGGCAGGATCGGCAGCAGGTAGCGCGCGTCGATCGGCAGGAAGAGAAAAGCCCCCAGATAGAGGAGCGACGCCCCCAGCAGGAGTTGAACGCGGCGATTCTTCCGCACGGCCGGAAGCGCTGCGGCGAGCGCGAGGATCACCACCGGCGACCAGGGCGGCATGCGCCCGAACGTCGGGCGGCCGAACGTCAGGGTCCACGGCAGCCGCACCATCTGGGTAAGCTTCGAGGGGCCGATCGCCGCGGTCTCGGGAGGCATATGGCCCGGCCCGGTCCAGGCGGTAACGCCAAACAGGCCCGGGAACAGCGGAAATACGGGGTTGCCGGTGTAGACCAGCTCGCGGACATACCAGGGAACGGCAAAGAGCGCCACGCCGCCGAGGCTTGAGGCCAGGCGGCGCCAGCGAACGGACCGGTCGCTTCCGGAGCCGAAAAGTGCCACCACAAAGAGCGCGCCGACCGGAAACAGGCCGAAGTATTTGACCCCGGCGGCGGAACCCGCAAACACTCCCGCGAGGAACCAACGAAGCGGATCGTCCGGCGCTTCGAAACGGTCGATCTGGTCGAAAGCGGCGGCCAGGAACAGCACGAGCATCGGCTCGCAATAGGCGGTCCCTGAAAGGTAGGCGACGATCGGCCCGCCGAGGAAGAGCGCCGCCGCTAGCTCGCCGGCACCGGACGCAGCCCCCTCGCGCGAGGCCCGCTTCGCCCAGCCGAACAGAATCGCAGCGGTCGCGAGCGTGGCGAGCAACGACACGAGCTGCGCCGCGCGGTCGCCGTCGAGGATCATCGCCTCGGCGAACAGCACCTCGCTGCCTTGAGGAAAAATCGGAAAGCGGAGATCGAAGAGAATCGGCAGGCCGCCGGTCGCCACGAACGCCTTGGCGAACGGCAGGTGGTACATGGTGGTGTCGAACCCCGTCGGCGGATAGAGGGCGAGGGCGACGAGCGGAAGGACGATTAAGGCGGCGACGGTGAGAGCCCCCCTCCTCGATCCTCCCCCACAAGGGGGGAGGACGCCCCCGCCCTCGCTCCGCCGAAGGGATTCCTTCTCATGGTCCCGCCGAACGGCCGCCGCCCCCTGGCGCTTCGCAGCCGCCCGATCTTCCCAATCCTCTAGGCGAAGCGTCCCTCCCCCCCTTGCGGGGGGAGGATAGGAGGGGGGGGCCGAACCACCGAGATCCCCCCTATCCCCAGCCCG
>DATMZU010000723.1:0-9471 GCA_035607435.1 Thermoanaerobaculia bacterium
TCAGGGATTTGACCGCTTCGTCGATCGGTAGGATCTCGAAGATGCCGGTGCGGCCGAGGTAGCCGGTGCTGCGGCATTCGTGGCAGCCGGCTCCCTCTTTGACCTTCACTCTTTTGCCGGCGGGGACGGTCAGGCGGAGGGTGGTGACCTCGTCGGGCGAGAGATGGCGCTCGACTCCGCAGTGGGGGCAGATCCGGCGCAGGAGCCGCTGCGCCATGGTGCCGATCAGGGTCGAGCTGATCAGGAAGCGCTCGATGCCGAGATCGATCAGGCGGCTGATCGAGGCGGCGGCGTCGTTGGTGTGTAGGGTGGAGAAGACCAGATGCCCGGTGAGCGCCGCTTGGATCGCGTACTGCGCGGTCTCGGGGTCGCGGATCTCGCCGACCATGATCACGTCCGGGTCCTGGCGCAGGATGTGGCGCAGCGCGGCGGCGAACGTGATGCCGACCTTCGCCTGGACGGCGGTCTGGTTGAAATCCTCGTAGACCATTTCGATCGGATCTTCGATCGTCGTGATGTTGATCTCGCGCGAGGCGATCGTGCGTAGCGCCGAATAGAGCGTGGTCGTCTTGCCCGAGCCGGTCGGGCCGGTGACCAGGATGATGCCGTGCGGCCGGGTGATGAAGTCCTGGAACTGCTGCAGCTCCTCGGGGTAGAAGCCGAGCCCGGGGAGATCCTGCATCAGCACGTCGGGGTCGAAGATTCGCATCACCAGCTTTTCGCCGAAGGCGACCGGCAGGGTCGAGACGCGCAGCTCCACGTCGCGCCCGGCGCGGGTGGTCTTGACGCGGCCGTCCTGCGGCCGGCGTTTCTCGGCGATGTCCAGGCGCGACATCGTCTTGATTCGCGAGACCACCGCGTTGTGGACGATCTTCGGCATCACCTGGATGTCGTGGAGCACACCGTCGATCCGGATGCGGATCAGGCTCTGGTCGCGCCGCGGCTCGATGTGGATGTCGCTCGCCCGGTTGTCGAACGCATGCTGGAGCATGAACTCGACGGCGTTGACCACGTGCTGGTCGCTCGACTCGATCTCGGTCTCGGATTTCATCCGGACCAGCTGTTCGAGGTTGCCGAGGTCAATGCCGGAGTTCAGATCGCGCTCGGCGCGCTTGACCGAATGGCGCAGGCCGTAGAACTCGGTGATCGCTTTGAGGATGTCCGGCTCGGAGGCGACCACCAGGTCGATCTCGCGCCCGGCGATCCGGCGCAGGGTGTCGATCCCCTCCATGTCGTAGGGGTTGGCGCAGGCGACCTTGAGCCGCCCGCCGACCATCGACAGGGGAATCATCCGGTGGCGGCGCGCGAACGGCCGCGAGACCTTCGACTCGATCAGATCGGCGTCGAGCGTCAGGGTGTCGATCCGGAAATGGGGGAGCTTCGCGTCCTCGGCGATCGCCCGGGCGATCTCCAACTCGCCGATCGAGCCCCCGCCGTTCTTCCGGTCGGTGAGCTTGAGTCCCGTGATCAGGTCGTAGGCGACCGCTTTCTGCTCGAACGTGCGGTGCGAGCGCATGCGGCTCGGCAGCTGCTGGCGGGCATCTTTTTTAATCTGCTCGCCGTCGTCGGCAAGCAAATGGCCCTGGCGGACCAGGATGTCGGCGATCAGCTCGGGGGTCAGGTTCATCGGGGAGCGGCTCCGGCGTCGGGCGATGTTGCCAGGGGGGGAAGTGTACAGCGGTGCGTCCCGGGCGCGGTAAGGAGTCGCGTACACTCTCGCCCATGCTTTCGACCCGCATCGGCGAACTGGCGGCGCTCGGCACCGCGTCGTGCTGGACGATCTCGGCGCTGTCGTTCGAGACGGCGGGCAAGAGGATCGGCTCGCTCTCGACGAATTTGATCCGGATGGCTCTCGCGGCGGTCTTTTTAACCGCGCTTCACGCCGTGCGACAGGGTGGGCTGCTGCCGCTCGACGCCGGAGCGCACGCCTGGGGTTGGCTCGCGGTCTCGGGCCTGGTGGGCTTCACGTTCGGGGATCTCTGCCTGTTCAAGGCGTTCGTCTACATCGGTCCGCGGCTCGCCTCGGTCATGATGTGCCTGGCGCCGCCGTTCGCCGCCCTGCTCGGCTGGATGTTTCTAGGCGAGCGGCTCGGCGCACTCGACCTGATTGCGATGTCGTTGATCGGCTGCGGGGTGGCGGCGGCGATCGCCGCGCGCGCTCCCTCGGCGTCCAGCCCCTTGCCGGGCACCGACGTGGCCGACCCGGAATCTCAGACGCCCGCGGCGTCCGCTTCGGGCCACCGCACCCGTGGCCTGCTTCTGGCGGTGGGCGGGGCTCTGGGCCAGGCGGGAGGGCTGGTCCTGTCGAAGATCGGCATGGGGAAATTCGACCCTTTTGCCGCGACGCAGATTCGGGTGTTGGCCGGCTTCGGCGGGTTCCTGATCGTCGCGCTCGCGCTGCGCTGGGGCGGGCGGATGCGCGCAGCGCTCGCCGATCGCCCGGCGGTGCGTTGGGCGACGCTCGGCGCGATCTTCGGACCCTTCTTAGGCGTCGGCCTGTCGCTGGTCGCCGTGCAGCGGACCTCCGCGGGGGTGGCCGCGAGCCTGATGGCGACCACGCCGGTCCTGATCCTGCCGATCGTCGTCCTGCTCGGACGCGAAAAGTTCAGCCTCGCGAGCCTCGGCGGGGCGCTGCTCGCGGTGGCCGGCGTGGCGTTGCTGTTCGCCTGATCCGGCTCGGTGTAACCATCTGGCGCTTTGCGGCCAAGGAGTCGATATGAGCGAGAGCGAGCCCGCGGAACCTCTGGCCCCGCCTGACCCGGAGGCCGAGGTCATGGTAGATCCGGTGCCCGAGGCCGCGCCTCCTCTTCCCGCGCCCACCTCGGTGCTGCGTCACCGCTGGCCCGCGCGGGTGACCCATTGGGCGAACGCGCTGCTCCTGCTCGGGATGATCGCCTCCGGTCTACAGATCTACGGCGGTTTTCCCCGCTTCGGCCTGCGCGGCGCGCCGCCACTCGGCCCCAATCCGTTCGAGGGCGTTCGCTTTCCCGCGGTGGTCCGCCTCGGCGGATGGCTCGCCGGAGGGCTCGATTGGCACTTCACGCTCGCCTGGCCGTTCGTTCTCACGGGACTGTTCTATCTCGGCTTCCTGATCGTTTCGGGCGAGTGGAAGAGCCTGCTGTTCCGTCCAAGCGACGTGCCGAAGGCGTGGGCGATGCAGCTCTATTACCTGCGCTTGAAGAAAGAGCATCCGCCGCAGGGCAAACACAACGCGCTCCAAAAGGCGGCGTATTCGTTCATCTTTCTGCTCGGGGTTCTCTCGGCCGCGACCGGTTTTGCGATCTACAAGCCGGTACAGCTTTCGTGGCTCACGGCCCTGTTCGGCGGCTACGAGCGGGCGCGCTACTCGCACTTTCTGGCGGTCTGGCTGTTCGTCGGGTTCACGCTGCTCCACGTCGTGCTGGTGTTTGGGGTCGATCCGGCGTCGCTGCGGGCGATGATCACCGGCCGCTACCGCGGGAGGTTCCCGAGCCATGACTGAGAATTCCAAGATCGAACGCGTTGAGCCCATCGGGAGCTTTTCGCGCCGCGACCTGCTCCGGCTGGGCGTTGGCGCCGGGGCGGCGTCTCTCCTCTCGGCCTGCGGTTGGAAAGGCGGCAAGCTCGGCCGTTCCGCGTTCGCTGCGGCGGGCGACCTGAACGACTGGGCGGGGGAGCATCTGTGGCTCTCGCCCAGCCGCCTCGCGCCGACCTACGAGCTGGCCGAGCGGACGCCCGAGGCGGCCTTTCCGGCCTACTTCATCTCTCGTCCGGTGCCGACGCTCGCCGACCCCGCCGCTTGGGGGCTGGAGATCGGCGGCCTGGTGAGCCGGCCGATGCGACTGACCCTGGATCAGCTTCAGACCCTGCCGCGCCTCACCTACACGGTCAAGCACCATTGCGTCGAAGGATGGACGGCGATCGGCACCTGGACGGGAGTGCCCTTGGCGGCGGTCGCGGCGCTGGTCGAGCCACTTCCCTCCGCGCGCTACCTCCGCTTCGAGTCGTTCGATCCCGGGTACTACAACGGCTTCGACTTGAAAAGCGCGATGCACCCGCAGACCATCCTCGCCTACGCCTTCAGCGACCGGCCCCTAACCCCCCAACGCGGCGCGCCGCTCCGGCTCTACAGCCCGGTCAAGCTGGGCTACAAGATGACCAAGTACCTCACCCGAATCGACTGGACGGCGGATCGGCCCGGCGGGTATTGGGAGGATCGGGGCTATCCGTGGTTTGGGGGGATTTGAGGGACGGGCATCGAGCTGCGTGGTATCTTGCTGACTGTGAACTTCGAGGTTATTGGCGAGATCTCTCATGTCGAGGCTTTCGCCAGCAGGACCTCGATCCGCGACCTTGAGAAGCTCGAAGAGCGCTATGGCCGGGGTAATTGGCGCAAAATGAAGGGTGTCGCGATGGTTCGCTTGCAAACGGGTCGAGTTCGACGAGCCGAGATTCACTGGTACGAAGCGCACGGAATCGGGCGAAAAGAAATGAAGAGAAAGCGCTATCTGGACTAACGTATGCGAGATTCGGCAGCGAGAAACACCACTTTCGTGGTCTGCGTGGACAACGGGGAGTACCCCACCTCTCTGGAGCTACACAAAATCTATCGCGTCCTGACCGATGAGGACGCGGCGACGGACGGTGATCTGCGAGTCATCGACGAAAGTGGGGAAGACTACATCTATCCTGCGAGCATGTTTCTGCCGATCGAGCTGCCGCGCGCGACCAAGGAGGCGCTGACGACTTCCTTCTCCCGTCTGGAGAAGACGGCCTGACAGGCAAAGACTGAAGGTTTTCCTCTCGTTTCCTCCACCGGAAAGAAAGCTGGGGAAAGCGAAGGAGTTCCGGCACGCACCTGGACCAAATCGTCCACCCCGCACCCTGAACACAGCCTCAACGTGGACGTTAAAGTCCACCCCCGCCCGCCGGATCTTCTCGCCTAAACCTTTGTAGTTGTTGGAGAAACCGCCATCCGCCCGGGATGGCATTGCGGTTGCTCCCTCGGTCTGTCCGCAGCGTGCGGAACTTGATCGGACCGGAGGGGGCCTGGTGCTCGATTACAGAGTCATTTCGGACGTTTCGGCGACATTGGAGAAGGCGCTCGGCGATGCGCTCTTTGCGAGCGTCGGGGCCAAGGCCGAGATCCACGATCTGCAAGGGGGGATTTCGATTTCGCCCGCGCGGGTGACCCTGTTCCTGTTCGAGACCTTCGAGGACCCGAGCGCGCGCAACCGTCCGGCGCGGCGCGAGGTCGTGTCGCCGAAGCTCCAACTTCACAAGCCGCCGATGGCGCTCGAGCTCCACTACCTGCTGACGCCGTGGAGCGACGAACGGAAGACCGATCACTTTCTGCTCGGCCTCACTCTCCAATTCTTCTACGACCACGCGATCCTCGCCGGCCCGGTCCTTCAAGGGGGGCTCGCGGGCACCGATCAGGCGCTCAAGGTCACGCTCGCGCCGCTTGCGCTCGAAGATCGCACGCGGGTCTGGCATGCGGTTCAGAAACCGTATCGCCTGTCGGTGATCTACAAAGTGCGGGTAGTCAATCTGGTCTCGACGGAGATCGACACCGTCCAGCCGGTGCTCCGCCGGACGCTCGATCACGCGCTGCCGGAGGCCGTGGCGTGAGGACCTGGCGCCTGCTGCCCGCCGAGCGTTCGGAGCTTTATAGCCCGATCGGCTTGCGCCTGTTGGATTTTCTGACCGGCGATGCGCCGCTAGGCAAGAGCGAGGCGTTCCTCGACATCCGGGACGGCGCGGCCTGGCGGCCGACCGGCATCCCGGCGGTCCGCACCCTTTCCGGCGTGGTCGCCTATCCGGGTCTCGAACGCCGGGCCGACGCTTCCGGCCCGCCTCGCCGCTACCGCGTGCGCATCGCGGCCGAGCTGTACCGGCCGCTCTACCGGGCGAGCGCCGAGGGAATCGAGTTCGATGCCTTCCCCTGGAACGATATCCACTCTCCCCGGAGCACTCCGGCCGTGCCGCAGGACGTGAACCTCGTACCGGCGCCCGCCTATCCCTTTCCGCCCCACGTTCCGGTCGTTCGCGGAAGGGTGGTCGGTCCGACCGGCAAGCCGGTGGTCGATGCCGAGGTCTCGGCCGTCCGCGAGCGCGTGCTCTCGGACGAGCGGGGGGAGTTCGCCCTGCCGCTTCCCCAGGCGCCGTTGGGTGGGCGGTTGAATGTGAAAGCCAAGAACCAACGGTCCGGTCGGAGCGGCAGCCTGCAGATCACCCTGCCCGCCGATTTGGGCCACAGCCAAACCATCGTCATCCCCTGAAAGGCCAAGCCATGCCTGAGTTTCTAAGCCCTGGAGTCTTCATCGAAGAGGTCGATGCGGGTCCCAAGCCGATCGAGGGGGTGAGCACCAGCACCGCCGGAGCGGTCGGCGTGACCGCCTTCGGGCCGACCTCGGGAAAACCCGTCCTGGTGACCAGCTTCGCCGAGTTCGCCCGCCTCTTCGGCGCCTCGGTGCCCGAGCCGAGCGCGGCGATCGTCAACGAGTGGTCGGTCAAAGGCGGGAGGTGGTGGCGTTTCCCGCTCTCGGTCAAAGGGTTCTTCGACAACGGCGGACAACGCCTGTTCGTCAAGCGGGTATTCGCCGGCCCGGCGACCCCCGCGTCGGGCAAGCTCGGCTGGGGAGTGGTGAGCGAGGTCGTCGCGGACGTCGTCGCGGACGGCACGGAAATCAAGCTGCGCCACCTGATCGGCGTCCCCAAGGAGAAGTCCCTTACGTTCGGGCGCGGCGACAATGGCGCCGCGCTCCCCGGCACCTGCCAGGTCAAGGCTCTGAATCCCGTCACATCTCAGGTCTCGGTGACCGGGAGCCACGCCGCGCTGGTCGCCAAGCGCGGAGACTTCGCGGTGGTCCAGGGGATCGACGACTCCAAAGAGACGCTCAAGTTCCGGGCGAAGTCCCGCGGTGCCTGGGGCAACGCCCTACGAGTGCGAGTCCGGCCCATGGTGGGGGCGACGCTCAGCTTGCTGCCGAACCCGAACGTTGTCGAGTCGAGCTTCAAGACCGAGACGGACGGCGACTCCATTGGCGGAGCGGGCAAGATCGTGGTCCTGGACGCATCGGAGTTACGCGCCGACGATCGAGTCGTCATCGAAGGCAAGACCTACCGGATCAAGAGCATCCTTGCCAAGACGCTCGACATCGACCCGTCTCTACCGGCATCCGGATTGAAGGATGGTACGGCTGTCCAACGGGTGCGGGCGAACGCCACCGAATTGGCCGCGGAGGCCTCCGGCAACTCGATCAAAGTGGCCGATACCCGCGACATCGGCGATAAAGATCTCGTTCTCATCAACGGCCGAGAGTTTCAGGTCAGCGGCCCGACCGGTCAAACGTTCACGATCGACCCTCCTCTCGCCACCGGCGAGACGATTCCCGACAAGACGCCGGTCCAACGCCTGCGCAAAGCCAAGGAGGCGGGCACCCTCGCCGTCCGGGGCGCCGCGACGCTCTACCCGGGTGCCTTCGTCGAGGTCGCCGGCTTCAACGGCAAGAAGGAGATCCTCGCCGTGGCGAGCGTCGCGGGAGACCTGGTGACTTTCAAAGATTCGCCGGCCGAGGCGTACCACGAGGGCCAGAAGCTCCGCGTGGTCGAGGCGGAAGTCACGGTGCGCTTCGCGCCGGCTGGAGGCGAAGTCGTCGAAGAGATCTTCTCGAATCTGCGGCTTACGGACGATGGCAATCCGAGCGCCCTCATCCCCCACGTCAACGCGCGGTCGGCGTTCGTGGAGGTGAGCGCGGGGGCCGACTATCCTCCCGCCAAATTCGAGAACTTTCCGGTGGCGGGCAATGGAAGCTTTCTGGCCCTGAGCCTAGGCGACGACCGGCTGGACGCCCTGGAGCCCGACGACTTCGTGGGCGAGGATGGCGGCAGCGGCAAGCGCACCGGCATTCAGGCGCTCGAAGACATCGACGAGGTGAGCATCTGCCTCGCGCCGGACGTCTGGGCGTCGACCGTTCACTCCGCGCTGATCCTGCACAGCGAGACGCTCAAGGACCGCTTCGCGATTTTGGATCCGCCGCCCGGCCTCGACGTCGAGGGGATCCGCGACTTCCGCGCGGCGCTCGACTCGAAGTACGCCGCCCTCTACTACCCGTGGATCGAGGTGCGCGACCCCGTGCTCAAGCGGGACGTCCAGGTGGCGCCCTCAGGCCATATCGCCGGCATCTACGCCCGGGTGGACGTCGAGCGCGGGGTTCACAAGGCGCCGGCCAACGAGATCGTCCGCGGCATCACCAAGATCGCCGACGAGGTGACCCAGCGCGAGCAGGACCTGCTCAACCCAAAGGGGATCAACGCGCTGCGTTTCTTCCCCGGCCGCGGCAACCGGGTGTGGGGCGCGCGCACCATCTCCTCCGACGCGTCGTGGAAGTACGTCAACGTGCGCCGGCTGTTCCTCTTCGTCGAGGAGTCGATCGACGAGGGGACGCAGTTCGTGGTCTTCGAGCCGAACTTCGAGCCGACCTGGGCGCGGGTGCGGCAGACGATCACCAACTTCCTGACCACCGTCTGGCGCGGCGGCGCGCTCGAAGGCACCACCGCCGACCAGGCGTTCTTCGTCCGGTGCGACCGCACCACGATGAGCCAGGACGACATCGACAACGGCCGCCTGATCTGCGTCATCGGCATCGCGCCGGTCAAGCCCGCTGAGTTCGTGATCTTCAAGATCCAGCAGCTGGTCCGCACCAGCACCACCTAAGGCGCCTGGCCCGAACGGCGGAAAGAGAGGAAACCGATGCCTGCCGTATTTCGCGAGGACCCCTACGGGGGCTTCAACTTCGAAGTGATCGTCAAGGGGGTGAGCGACGACGGCACCGCCGTGCGCGGCTCGTTCGCCGAGGCGAGCGGACTCGACGCCGAGGTCAAGCCGATCGATTACAGGAACGGCAGCGAGGACATCCGCGTGCGCAAGCTGCCGGGCCTCAAAAGCTTCCCGGTGGTCAAGCTGGTGCGCGGCCAGACCGGCGACCTCGGGTTCTGGAACTGGATCGTCGAGGCGATGAACGGCCTGGTCCACCGCACCGACGCGTCCGTTGTGCTGCTCGACGAAAACCGCAACGAGGTGATGCGCTGGAATCTGGTCCGCGCCTGGCCCTGCAAATCGAGCGGCCCGGGGCTGAACGCCAAGAACAGCGAGATCGCGATGGAGACGCTCGAAATCTGCCATGAAGGCCTGTCGATCGACGGGCAGACGGGCTAGGGCACGCCGCCATGGCTTCGATCGCCTCGTTTCCCTCGACCTTCGGCCTGCCCGGGGTGCGCTTCACGGCCGTGCCGCGACCGACGGCGCCGTCGCCCCTGCGCTCGGACGTGGCCGGTTTCCTCGGCCGCACCCGGCGCGGGCCGGTGGGTGTGCCGGTGCGGGTCGAGGGGTATCGCGCCGCCGTGCGGGAATTCGGCGGGCTCGATGGCGAGGCGGTCACCTCCTACGCGATCCGCGGCTACTTCGAGAACGGCGGCGAGGTCGCCTGG
>DATMZU010000727.1:0-3342 GCA_035607435.1 Thermoanaerobaculia bacterium
CGGACGGCTTGACGTACAGGCCGTTCAGGCTCGACGTGGTGGCGGCTCCTGTGAAGGCATAGACGCCGGCCGAGTTGGTGTTGCCGCCGGTCGAGATGTTGGTGAACGGTACCGGCTTGCTGGTCTCGCCGAGCGAAGACTGGACGAGCACGACGCCGCCCTTGGCCTGGGCGTATTCGTTGACGTCGCCGAACTCGACGATTTTGCCGGTGATCGCATCGACCCGCGCGCGCCAGGTGCCGATCGTCCCTTTGCGCCGGAACGACAGCTGCCAGATCGGCGTCACGCCGTAACCGTCGCCGGGCCGGAAGCGGTCGAGGGCGGCCGGATCGATCTTGGCGCGGGTCATCATCTGCAAGGTGCCTTCTTCGACGAAGGCGTCGAGATCGGTAAAGCCGCCGATGTAGCTCGCGACCGCCTGCACGGCCTCGTCGCGCGACAGGCGCGGGAAGGGCACGACGGCGCCCGGCGGCGGCACGTTTTCGGTGCCGAACTGGACCAGGTTGCCGTGGTTGATCCGGAACATGACCCGCGCGCCTTCGATCTTCCAGCCGCCGCGGTAGACGTCGTAATCGACGTACCAGAGGTAATCCGACATCGGCCCCGAGCGGCCCTCGGAGAGCTTCAGGTCCTTGACGTCGATCCCGAGCAGCGCGCCGACCTGGGGAAAGAACGCCCGGGCGATGCGGTCCAGGGCCGGCAGGTCGATCGCGCCCGAGCTTCCGAGGAACGGCGCGACGTCGGCGTCGGAGAGTTGGTTGCCGGCGCCCGGAATCCACGGCCAGCCGGAGCCCTCGGCAAATTCAAGGTAGCCGCTCCGGCGGTCGAGGTAGCCGACCCAGGTGCCGCCCGCGGCGGTCTGGAAGCGGCTCCAGGCGTCGGGAACGACCGGCGCGATCCCTTCCGGCGCCGCGTCGAGCAGAGCGACGGCGGGCGGCGGGCTCAAGGCCTCTCGAACCGTCGCCAGCCGCCCGAGCGGGCCGGCATCGTGGGTTTGTATCGTTTGGGCCGCGGCCGCGGTGGCGAGCAAGGCGGCGAGGGAGGCCGCAAGCCCGGCCGTTTTCAAGGTCTCTCGATTCATGAACTTCCCCTGTAGGTGAGGATCGAAGGTGCCCGCGCGCTTCTACCAGCCGGGTGGGGACCGAGTCAACCGCCGGAGCGGTTTTGGCCGGGTTTTGGGCCGCTTCCTTACATCTCGTCTCCCAGGAGCCGGTGGGTGAGGCGCTTGCCGAGATCCTTGCGCCTATACGGGATAAGGAGCCGCTCGCAGCTGGCGCGTGAAGCTTGAGCGGCGACCAAAAATTGTGATAAAAGCATGATCAGCTAGTTAAAGATGCTGTTCACCCATATATCCGCCCTCTTTGGAGGGCGGAGTGGACAGCCGTAAGGAGCGTAACCGCGCGGATCGGGAGAGGAGCCGCCCGGAGGGTGCCGTTTTCGCGTCGTCCATGGAGAGATGTCGATGAAACGCGTTGGAATCGCAGTGCTCTTTCTTCTTCTCTGCCCCGTCGTCCTCGCCGCCCAGGTCGAGCGCGGGATCTGTACGATCCAAAACGCGCCGGCCGCCACGTTGCTCGTGCCCTATTTCGAGGTGGACCTCGCCCATGCGCAGGGAGCCGACACCCTGTTCACGGTCAACAACGCCTCGAACCGGGGGGTCATCGGACACGTCACCCTGTGGACGGATCTGTCGGTCCCGACCCTCGATTTCAACGTCTACCTGACCGGCTACGACGCCGTCACCTTCGATCTGCGCGATCTGTTCGTGAGCGGCCTGCTGCCGCAGACCGCTTCCGCCGGCCAGGACCCGGCGGATACGATCAGCCCGCAGGGGGCATTCTCCCAAGACGTCAACTTCGCCAGCTGCACCGGCCAGCTGCCGTTGCCGCCCCTGCCGGCGCTGTTCGTAACGCATCTCCAAAACTCCCACACGGGCCTGGGCTCGCCGCTCTTCTTCAACAACTGCTCCGGCCGCGCCTTGGGCGACCGAGTGGCGCGCGGCTATCTGACCGTGGACGTGGTAAGCAGTTGCACGCTCCTGTTCCCGACCGACGTCGGCTATTTCAGCGCGGGCGGCACGGGGGCCTCGACCAACGACAACGTCCTGTGGGGCGACGTCCTGTATCTCGACCGGCGGGCCGACACCGCGCGCAGCGGACCGGTGGTGACGATCGAGGCGAGCGGCGGCGATCCGGAGACCTCGACCGCCGGGGGCTATACGTTCTATGGCCGCTACACCGGTTGGTCCGCCGCCGACAACCGCGAGCCGCTGGGGACCAATTTCGGCATCCGCTACCGGACGGTCAACCGCGGCGCCACCGACCTGATCGTCTGGCGCGATTCGAAGGTCGCACAGACGCCGTTCGCCTGCGGCAATCCCCCGGCGGCGTTGGGCCAGGAGCAGATCGCGGCCTTCGACGACGAGGAGAACCCCGAGGTGCTCGGCGGCACGCCGTTCCCCGTCGAGTCGCAGCGGGTGGCGGTCGGCGGCGCGGCCTTGCCGGTCTCGTTCGATTCCGGTTGGCTGTTCGCGAACCTGAATCGTGCCGGGGGCGGCAACCCGTCGGAGGATCCCGCCGCGGCTCAAGGGTGGGTGAGCTCGATCGTCGAGCTCGGCGACCGGTTCACGATCGGCAGCGAGGCGGTGCAGCTCGATAGCGCCTGCTCGGCGAACCATCGGTCGATCGCCTCCGGCGGTCCGCTGCCTTAATCCGTACCTAGACGTCCCTGCGGGGCCGGGTCGCGCGACGGTTCGAATCGCCGGCCCGGTCCCTTTTCCGGTTCCGGAAAGCTCCGTGGCTGCCGCGAAAACCCCAACCCGCGGGGTAGATGGCCCTGTCTTGTGCCTGGGGCTTGTGCTAGGCTTCCCCCAAGCTCACGTATTTGTGTTGCCTGATGCCCGAGGAAACTCGGTTCGGGCCGGCACAGGTTCGTGGGGAAACGGAATCTTGGAAGGAGGGACGAATGAAGAGAGCAGCCGTCTTGTGCATGCTCTTGGGCCTCGCGGTGCTGCTGGTGCCGTCGGGAGCTCGAGGGACCATTTGCACGATCGACGACGTGCCGGCCGCAACCCTGTTGCTGCCGTATTTCGAAGTCGATCTGAACAACCCGAACGGGATCAACACCCTGTTCTCGATCAACAACGCCTCGGCGACCGCTGTCCTCGCCCACGTCGTTCTTTGGTCGGATCTGTCGGTGCCCACGTTCGACTTCAACGTTTACCTGACCGGTTACGACGTTCAGACCGTCAGCATCCGTGACATTTTCAATGGCTCGGTGCCGCGTACGGCGTCGGCGGGCCAGGACCCGGGTGACACGATCAGCAAGAAGGGCACCTTCTCG
>DATMZU010000732.1:0-15332 GCA_035607435.1 Thermoanaerobaculia bacterium
GTGAGCAGCCCGGCGATGGACGCGCTGCTCGTCTCCGGCGCGGCCACCAACGTCGAGCTTGCGGTGGGTCGAAGCCACAACGTCTACTGCGCGATCGTCGACGCCGGCGGCCAGCTTGCGGGGGTGTTCCGCTCCGGCAACGGCGGCACCTCGTGGACGCAGATGGACCTGCCGATGACGAACGAAGGCGGCCCGATCGGCATCCACCCCGGCTTCCAGGGCTTTCTGCATCTGTCGATCGCCGCCGATCCGGTCGATGCGAACGTCGTCTACGTCGGCGGCGACCGCCAGCCCTACAAAAACGAAGCGCTCGGCGGCCCGGTCGAGCTTCCCAACTCGATCGGCGCGAACGACTTTTCGGGCCGCCTGTTTCGGGGCGACGCGAGCAAGCCCGCCGGCAGCCAGTGGGTGCATCTGACCCACTCGAACGCGCTCGGCGCGCCGGGGGGAGGCACGGCGAGCAACAGCGCGCCGCACGCCGACTCGCGCGAGATGACCTTCGACGCCGCGGGCAACTTGATCGAGACCGACGACGGCGGCGTTTTCAAGCGGACCCGCCCGCGCAACAACACCGGCGACTGGTTCTCGTTGGTCGGCAATCTACAGACCGGCGAGTACCACGACGTCGCCTGGGACGGAAACAGCAAGACGCTGATCTCGGGCTCGCAGGACAACGGCGTCCAGTACCAGCAAACGAGCAACAAGGCGGAGGATTGGGCGCTCCTGTTCGGCGGCGATGGCGGGGACGTGGCGGTCGATGACACGACCACCCCGGGCGTCTCGATCCGCTACTCGGCCAACCAGTTCCTCGGCAACTTCAACCGGACGTACTGGGATTCCGCCAACCACTTGCTCGGATTCGACTTGCCCGCGCTCAACGTGCTGGGCGGCGATCCGCCCCCCGCCGGCACGTTCGTCAACCCGGTGGAGCTGAACGCGGCGAATCAAAACCGTTTGGTGATCGGCGATCCGGTCGGGGTCTACGAGTCGCTCGACCGGGGCGACAACGTGCGTCTGATCGCGCCGGATCTGGTGGTGAACAACTCGGCCCAGGCGCCGCTCGCCTACGGCACGCCGGCCAATCCCGACGCGCTCTGGCTCGGATCGGGGCCGCGGGTTTTCGTGCGCACGGCGGCTCACCCGGCGCCGCTGGTTCAGTCGCTCACCTACCCCGGAAAACCGACCGGACGGCTGGTCGCGGACATCGCGCTCGATCCGGCTTCCGGCACCAGTGCCTACGTCACCGATTCGTCCCACGTCTACCGGACGACCGACGCCGGGGTCACCTGGACCGAGATCACCGGCAACCTGCAGGCGTTCGCACCGGGGCGGCTGCGCACGATCGCCTTCGTCAACACCTCGTTCGGCGATGCGATCGTCATCGGCGGCCAGACCGGCGCGTTCCTCGCCGCCCGCTCGACCGGTTTTCAAACCTGGTTTCCGCTCGGCCTCGGCCTGCCGACCGTCCCCGTGTTCGACCTCGACTACGACCGGAGCGCGGACCGGCTGATCGCCGGCACCCTCGGCCGCGGCGCCTGGACCCTCGATCAGGTGAAGATCGCGGTCCGGCTCGCGCACTGAAACCTGTCCTGGAGATGGAAACCATGCCCACGAAAACCTTTCGAACGAGCCGCGGACCGGCGCAGCGGCTCGCGTTCGTGATGCCCCTCGCCCTGGGGGTGCTGCTCGCCCTGGAGACCCTTCCCGCACGGGCGGCCGGCCTGCTTGGCGAAGGCGCCGTCGTCGATCCGGCGGGCGCGGTCGCCTTCGTGGCCCGGCCCCAGGGCGGCATCGAAGCGATCGAGCTGGCGACCGGCACCTCGCTGTGGACCCGCGCCGACGCCGCAAAACCCCTTGCCTCGACGGCCGGCGCTCTCCTCGCCCAGGCGGAGCCGGGAGAGAAGGGGGAGCTGCAGCTCGCGACTTTGAATCCGCGGACGGGAGCCCTGATCGGACGCTCCGCGCTCGCCTTGCCGGCGGGAGTCCGAGCCGGGGTAGCCGATAACCTCCAAGGGTCTTTCCGCGTTCGCGCCGTGGCGGCGGCCCCTGCGAACTCTGCGGACACCGCGGTGCTCCTGGCCTGGACCGCCACGCACGCGCCCCTCCGTGGCCGGCGGCAGGATCCGCTCGCAGGGATCGAAAGCCCCGCCGAGACCGGCGACGTGCTCCGAGGGGCGGCGCGGCTCGATCTTGCCACCGGCAAGGTCGCGGCGGTGGCGCTCGACGAAGTCGCTCGTTCGACCGCCGAGAGCGATGACGGTTTCACCTCGCTCGACGGCCGCTACTCGCTCGTCGCGGAGCGGATCGAGGGCGCCCTCCACGAATACCGCTGGACGCTCGCCGACCGCGCAACGGACAAAGTCGCCGGAGTCCTCGACCTGCCGGTCTCGCTCGCGCCGTTTGCGGTCGCCGGATCGGCCGTCGTCTACCTGGCGCGGGCGTCGATGAGAGTGGAGAAGGGCGAAAGCCACAGCGAGCCGCTGCGCCTGCGCGCGCTCGACCTTTCGACCGGCGCCGAGCTCTGGACCCGCGAAGTCCGCGACTCAGGCTTCCACGGGCCTTTCCCGCCGTAAAGCCGCGGAGGTGGCCGACCGTATGGCGCCGCTGCTGCGTTGAGGAGGGATCTGTGGAGTGCGCCGACGCGTCGGCGCTTTGGACGCCGGTGGTGACGGTAAGACTTCGGTCAAAGCGGCGACGCGTCGCCGCACTCCACATCAACTTCGGTGGAGGAGGGCCGAAACGCTCCCGAACGCGATGAGGAGCAACGCCACGACGAAGAGCACCGTTTTGGTCGCGGTAAACATGGCTCCCAGAGTCGCGAGCGGGGAAGCGGTGCCGTCGAAGCTCCACGCGAGGTAGGCGGCGGTCACGTTCTCGCCCAAGTCGCAAACCGCCGCCCCGAAGGGGATGAGCAGCAGAAGCCGCGAATAAGCCGGGCTGTAGAGTTGGAATAGGAAAACGCTGAACAGCGCCCAATAGACGCACGGGAACGCGAGGTCGAGCGTCAGCTCGGTCACGGCGTAGGTCTGCCGCTGGTTCCGCCCGTCCAGCTGTTTGAGAAAGTCGCGCGCCTCGTCCGGCGAGTACCACAGGCGGGCATCTAGGCTCTTGATCCCGCCGAATGCCTGCTTCCGCGCTTCGAACCCGAGGTTCAAAAGGAGAAAGAGAAAGAGGCAAAGCGCGGCGATCGGCCAGGTCGCAATGTTTCGGACGAGCTCTTGCAGAGCGTCGGGCATGGCGTTCCCTTCCTTTCGCGTCGCGAAGCCCCGCCGGGACAGGCGGTGTTGCCTTTCCTTCTTTTGTTTCGATGGTCTACTTTGAGAGTACACCCGTTGGGTTCAGATGTCAGCAGCGTCCGCAGGCGACGCGATAGCGGTCGCCGTTTTTCCCAGGGTGAGAACCGCGTGCGGACAGGGTGTTGCGCAGCGATTCCGTTGGATCGACGCCCGGCGCACCCAGCTACGTTGATGGAATAAGGATAGCGCGGGTCTCACGGTACCAGGGTCAGTGCCTGGTTGTAGCGTGGACCCACTCGAAGAGCGGTGAAGTGAGCTCTGTCGATCGTGAGGACTCGGTATTGTTTCCGCCGCTCAGCGACCGTTGCCACGGTTGCGTCGACCAAGCCCAGAGAGAGGTTCGCGAACTTCACGTCAATCTCCATGGCACGCTTCAGATCCCCGGCGACAACCGCCTCCAGCTCATAGGTGGTTCCGGGGTCCAGGATCTCCTCGACGAGCCTTTGCATGGCCGGCCGTTCGAGCCGAAGAAAGTAATCCACTTCGGAGAGCACGAGGGCCGGTACGATGACGACGGAAGCTTCTGTGAGGGCCTTGGTATAAGCCGGCCATGACGGAGTGCCGTCGGAACGACACGCCAATGCGCGAAGCAGGCCGCCGGTGTCGGCGACCAGCCCCGCATTCACCGCTTGAGGTCCTTGAACAGCTCCGACTCCTCGCCCAGTTTCCGATCCGTCGATACGAAGAGGCCCGTCGAGGGTGGGCGGCGATTCTCATAGTAGGTAGACGCGACAATGCGCAGACCCCTGCGGACCAGATCGGATGCGGAAAGGCCATCTTCACGGGCCTTGGCGAGAGCTTCGGCGTCCTCAGGCTCCAATTGGACGGTCGTGGTGAACTTGCGCGACATGCATTCCACTATACAACCGATGTCGCCTCCCGAGCCGGTATGGCTTTGCCTTCCTGATCGGGCCGTCGCCAGGTCCAGCGGCCTATACGGCGACCCGGCCGGATGTGCGCAGCTCGGCAGCTAACCGTTGCGTAGCGATTCGACCGGATCGACGCTCGACGCCCGGCGCGCGGGTAGGAAACAGGCGAGCAGGCCGACCCCGGCCATCAAGGCGGACATCCCTCCGAAGGTCGCCGGGTCCATGGCGGCGACGCCGAAGAGCAGGCTCGCGACGATCCGCGAAGAGACGGCGGCGGCGGCGAGGCCCAGCACGAGCCCTAAGCCCACCACCCGCGCGCCCTGTGCTACGACCATTCGCCGGACGTTGGCGACGGTGGCGCCCAGGGCCAGCCGGACGCCGATCTCTCGCGTCCTTTCGGCGACCGCGTAGGAGAGGACGCCGTACAACCCGATGGCGCCCAGGAGGAGGGCGAGGGTGGAGAGGACTCCGAGCGTCAGCATGGTGAAGGACAGCTGCGCCATCGAATCGGCCGCCAGCCCCGCCATGGTGAAGACGCGGTACATCGGCGCCTCCGGCGCCACCTCGCGGATCAGCTCGCGGATCTCCGGCGCGATGACTTCGGCCCGGGCGGTTTTGAGGACGTAGGCCGGCGAGCTGATGTCCCAGCTCGTGGGCGTCGGTCCCACCAGCGGGAGGTAGACGAGAGCCTGTGGGGTGTCGCGGAAGCCGTCCTGCATTACGTCATCGACGACGCCTACGACGGTGTACCAGGTCGTCTCTTCCCGGGCTTGAAGCCGGCGGCCGATCGCGTTCTGTCCCGGCCACATCAGCTGGGCGGCGCTGCGGCTGACCACCACGTTGCCCGGCGTGGTGAGCTGGTCCGCCGTGTCGAACGGCCGGCCTTGGAGCAGCTGGATGCCCATGGTGCGGAAGTAGTCGCCGGCCGTAAACGTGTAGTTGAGAAGGATGCCGGCATCCGGGTCGGAAGCCATCGCTTCGTTGCGGAACCGGTCGTCGGCGGTGCCCTCGTTCAAGGGAACGTTCTCCACCAGCCCCACCGAGGTGACCCCCGGCACCGCCCGCAGACGCTGCATGAAATCGAGGTGAAAGCGCGCCCACGAAGGCCCGTCCTTCAACGGCTCCTGCTCCGGCGCGAATTGAAAGGTGAAGACATCCCGGGTGTCGTAACCGGGATCCACCTGGCGGAGAGCCTGGAAGCTGCGGACCAGGAGACCCGAGCCGATCAGCAGCAGCAGCGCGAGCGCCGTCTGGCCCACGACCAGGCCGTCGCGCAGCCAATGTCGCCCGGGGGTGGCGCCGCGACCTCCATCCCGAAGCGGCGTGAGGTGGCCCGTCACAGAGGCGCGCAAGGCCGGGATGAGGCCGCAGGCGAGCCCCGACAGCAGAGCCGCGACGGCGGTGAAGAGGATCGTCGCGCCGTCGAGCCGGACCTCGTCGAGGCGGGGAATTCGGGGGGCCGCGCGCAGAAAGAGGGGCAGGGCCAGAGAGGCGAGCAGGATCGCCAGAGCGCCCGCGAGGGTCGCCACGATCAAAGACTCCGTCAGCTGGAGGCGGATCAGCTGCCTGCGGGAGGCCCCTACCGCCCGCCGGATGGCGAGATCCCGGCGGCGCCCTTCGGCGCGCACCATGAACAGGTTGGTAATGTTGGCGCAGGCGATCAGCAGCACGAAGGCGACCGCCGCCAAGAGCACCCACAGGGACTTCGCGGCGGAACCCAGCATTTCGTCCAGAAGGGGGCGGACCACGGCGTGGTGCTGTTGGATGATCCGGGCGTAGCTCGGCGAGCCGCCGAAGCGCTCCGGCAGCCGCCGGGCCAGGAGGGTCAGCTCGTGGGCCACCGTTTCCGGGGTGGCTCCCGCGGCCATGCGTCCCACCAGCCGGACGCCGAAGTCGCCGGGCGTGATCTCCGCGGGGCGGACCTCGCTCGCGATCCATAGCAGAGTGCCGTTGTTGGGGAAGCGGAAATCAGGCCCCATCACCCCGATCACCTCGCGGCTCTCGCCCGCGATGCTGTAGGTCTTCCCGATGACTTTCGGGTCGGCTCCGAACCACGCACGCCACAGCTCGTCGCTGATCATCACCACGTGCGACTCGTCGGCGGCGACCGGCAGCCGGCCGAGCGCGGGTTGGGCGCCGAGCGTCGAATAGAGCGAGTTGGTGGGCGCGGACATCCGAATCCGCTCCACGCGGTCGCCGACGCGCAGGGTGGAGGTGAACGAGTTGTAGATCGCGACGTCCTTGAGCAGATGGGATTGCTCGCGATACTCCAGATAGAACTCGGGTGCCACCCCGAACTCTTCGGCGAGATCGGATCCCGGCGCGGTGCCGGCGATGTGGACCAGCCGGCCGGGCTGGGGATACGGGAGCGGCTTGACGAGCACCGTGTTGACGACGCCGAACATCCCGGCATTGGCGCCGAGCGCCAGGGCGAGCGTGCCCACCGCCATCAAGGTGAAACCGGGCCTGCGCCTCAAGGCGCGCGCGGCATGACGGAAATCGGCGATCCATGGGCTCCACATGGTCATTCCTCCTTGAGCGCCCGCACCGGCTCGATCCGCGCCGCCCGACTTGCCGGCACGAGGGCGGCGACGAGCGCCACGGTGCCGAGCAGGGCCACGACGCCGAGAGCGATCAGAGGGTCTTTCGCGCGCACGCCGTAGAGCAGGCTTTCGAGCAAGCGGGCGAACGCCCAGGAGGCGGCGAGGCCGATTCCGAGGCCCACGGCCACCCAGCGGCCCGCTCCGGCGAGAACCCAGAGCCCGATGTCGCGCCCAGTCGCTCCGAGCGCCATGCGGATGCCGATCGCGCGGCCGCTCCGGCTGACCGTGAAGGAGAGGACGCTGAAGATGCCGAGAGCCGCGAGGCCGAGCCCGAACAGTCCGAAGCCTCCGGCGAGATCCGCGTTCATCTTCTGGTCCGCTCCGGCGCGCCGGACCTGCTCGCTCATCGGCTGAAAGTCGATCACCGCCACGTCGGGGAAGTTCCGGCGCAGGCACTCGGCGAGCGGCTGCGCGAGCGGCCCGTTCGCGCGCACCATCAGGGTCATGCGCTGGCGGAAGCGCTGGGCGAAGGGGTAGTAGACGAGCGGCTGGATCGGTTCGGTCAGCCGGCCGAATCGGGTGTTGGCGACCACGCCGACGACCGCCACCTGGCCGCCCGGCACGTCGTCGGCCTCGACGGCGAGCCGTTGGCCGAGCGGCTGGCCCTTGGGAAAGAGCTGCTCGACCGCCGCCTGGTTCAAGAGCGCGGCGCCCGTGCCGTCGGACGTATCGCCGCTCGAAAAGTTCCGTCCGGCGACGAGGCGAAGTCCCAACGTCTCCAGATACTCGGGGCTCACGACGTTCATCGCGATCGGCACCTTCACTTCCTCGCCGGGCAGGGACACCGGATCGGTCGTGCCGGTGATCGAAAGCGGTACCCGCCAAGCGAGCCCCGCGGCGCTCACGCCGGGCAGCGCCCGCACCCGGTCGAGGATGCTCTGGTAGAGCTTCAACCCCTGCGTGTTGTCGGTGCTGCGTAGAGTGGGGATGTGCAAGGTCACCAGGGTCAACCGGTCGGGATCGAACCCGAGGTCCTGGCCGCGCACCTCCCGTTGAGTCCGCAGCAGGAGACCGGCGGCGAGCAGCAGCACCACCGAGAGGGCGACCTGGGCGATCACCAGAAGGCTCCGGAAGTCGAGGTTGCGGCTCGCGCGGTCGCCTTCCCCGCGGCTCTTCAAGGCGCCCACGAGATTGCGCCGGAGCGCCTGGACGAGCGGCGCGAGGCTCACCAGGAGCGCCGTGCCGAGGCAGAGCGCGGCGAAGAAGAGGGTCATCCGGCGCGGATCGGCGATCAGCGACGAGCCGGCGCTGAAGTCGCCCAGTCCCACCGGCACCGCCTGCAACAGATAGTGCTCGATCACCTGGGTGATGCCGCGCGCCAGAGCCAGGCCGAGTAGGCCGCCCGAGATCGACAGCAGCAGCGCCTCGGCGAGCAGCCGCCGGGCGATCCGCAGCCGGCCGGCGCCGAGAGCGGCGTGGATCGCCATCTCGCGCCGCTTTCCGACCGTGCGCGCGAGCACCAGGTTCGCGACGTTGGCGCAGGCGAGCAGTTGCAGCAGCCCGACCGCGATCAGCAGACCCTTGGCGGCCCTGACGGTCGGATCGGCCAGGAGGGAGGCATCCATTTCCGTGACCGGCGCCAAAGACATCAACCGCGGCTCGGCTTCGGCGTGGGCTTCGTCGAGCCCGCGCGCGAGCGCCGAGAGGGCGGCCCGGGCGGATTCGAGCGACACGCCCGGCCGCAGGCGGCCGAGAACCTGAAGGCGGCGGCTGGAGCGGTCGTCCAGGCCGCGCAGCAGACCTTCGGCGGTCGCGAGCGGAATGTAGATGCCGGTCGCCAGCCCGTCGCCTTGAAAGCCTTCCGCCGCGACGCCGACGATGCGGTAACGCTTCTGCCCTTCCAGCTCGACGGTTTGCCCCACCAGCGCGGGGTCGGAGCCGAAGTGGTTCTTCCAGAAGAAATGGTTGAGCACCAGCACGCGCTCGGCGCCCGCGCGGTCGTCGTTCGCGTCGAGCAGCCGGCCCAGGACGGCGGGCCGGCCGAACAGCGGGAAGTATTCGCCGCTCACCGCCGTGCCCCAGGCGTGCAGGGTCTGCTCCTTGGCGGCCAACGTCGAGCCGAAGATCTGATAGGCGGGCAGCTGCGCGAACGTCCGGGCGCCGCCGGACCGGAAGTCTTGCCAATCCAGATAGGAGCTGGCGCCGTCCGGCTCCTCGCGGGTGCCGGTGTGGACTTTCACCACCCGCCCCGGCTCGGGCGCTTCGATGGTCGGCGCGAGGAAGTAGCTCGCGTAACCGAAAAACGCCAGGTTGGCGCCGATCCCTACGGCCAGCGTGAGGATGACCGTCAGGGCAAAGCCCGGTTGCCGGATCAGCCCGCGCAGCGTCAGGCGAGCTTCGAGGAGCAATTGGTGCATGGCCGTCCTCCTGGGGCGAGTTCGCAGGAAAAGGATAGCCCGATTCAGGTCGAGATCGGGCCGGTCCCTAAGTAAACGAACGCGGCCCGTTCGCGCCCATCTCCCTCTCAACTCGGCTTGCGCTCCAATCGCGTCGGGGGCGCGCCGGGTCGCAGCAGGAGCAGCGCCTTGGGCGGCGCGTCCTCACCGTCGAGCTCGAAGCGGAAGCCGTAGCCGAAGGGAGCCCCTTCGATGCGGAATTCGGTGGACGAGGTCGGGTTGATCCGCAGGTTCGGCTGGAAGGGGGTGTCGGCGAACAGCAGCCCGTCGGCGATGCGGATCGTGATCTCCATCGGCGGTTCCTTCGCGAAATAGGAACCGGGATACCGGGCGAGTTGGGCCGCGCTCAGCTCGATCGCCGCGGCCGGCGGTTCGGTGGGGAAGGGAGGCCGGCGGATCGCGGCGACACACCCCTCGGTGTCGAGGCCTTGGAGGTTCCCTTGGTCGATGAACCGGTGTTCGAGATCCTCGATGCACTGAAGTCCTTCGAGGCCGTCCGAGCCGTGCGCGCCGTCCGGCACGATGAGGGTGCGGCTGTTCGACAGCGTCTTCGCCACCAGGAGGGTGTCTTTGGCGGGGGTGACCGGATCGCGCTCGCCCGTCACCAGGAGCGTCGGGATCGACGAGCGCAGCGGCTCCCAATAGTTCGGCGGCAGCGGCCCTTTCGGCCAGAGCGCGCAGGCCTCGCGTTGCTGGCGCACCCGGTAGTCGCCGAGGTAGGTGCCCTGGACGGCGGAGGCGACGTCCTCGTCGCGGATGCGCGCCACATCTTCCGGGCAAGTGACCGAGAGATACAGCCCGTCCGGCATGCCGCCGAGCGCGCCGCCGTAGACCGCGGCGTTCCTCGCCAGGACCGAATAATCGCCTTGGGCCGCCAGATGTACTCCAAGCGGAATCTCCTGCGCGCTCGCCGAGGAGTAGCTCATGTAGCGCAGCGTCTGCACCAGGGTCGCCCAGGAAAGCTCCCGCTCGACGTTCTTGCCGGTCTTCGGGTCCATCAGGGTCGCCCGCGCCGGGCCTGCTTTGGCGCTCGCCAGGACGGTCCGCAGATCGCCCGCGAGATCCGGGAACGCCGCCGCGCAGGTCGCCTCGGCGGCGCATTCGGCGAACAGGCCGTCGAGCGCATTCTGCGCGTCCCGCGCGAAATGGAGCGGCAGCTTGGTGTCGTACGCCACCACCCCTTCGAGGATCGCCGTTCGCACCCCTTCGGGATGGCGCCGCATGTAGGCTTGGCTCGCAAAGCTGCCGTAGGAACCGCCGACGAGATTGACCTTCGTATAGCCGAGGGCGGTAACCACTTCATGCACGTCGTCCACCATCACCGGCGTGGTGTAGGTCGAAAGATCGTTGTCGGCTTCGAGCTTGGCGCGGCAGGCCTTGACGCCTTCCAAGGGCAAGAACTCTTCGAGCATGCCAAGCTGACGGGAGCCGTCCTTCTGGTACGGGCAATCCAGCGGATTCGATCCTCCCGTGCCGCGGACGTCGACCAGCACGATGTCGTGGCGTTTGAGCAGCCCATCGCCAGCCAACCCGGAGGCGTATTCGGTCGCCGACTCTCCCGGCCCGCCCCCGAAATAGACCACCGGATCGGGAGCCGGATTCGGACCGGTCGCCGGCAGCACGACCACCTTGAGCCCGATCTTCCGTCCGCTCTTCGCTTCGCGATGCTCGAAGACCTCGTAGGTTCCGCAGCGAACCGGGACCGAAACCCCTTGGATCGTGCATTCCTTAAGCTCCAAGCGGGGCGAGCCGGCCGACGACGCCGGGGAGGCCGCGGAGGCCGTTCCCGAGCCCCCGCCGCTCGCACAACCGGCGAGGCCGATCGCGACGAACGCGCTCGCCAAAGAAATCCCGAGTCTCCATGGAGCCCTGCCGATTCGAACCGTCGAACTCTCCCGCGTGGTCTCGCGCATCGTTCCTCTCCTCTCAGCCGTTCCTCGTGGCCGTGAATCTTTTTCTCTTACGAGTCGGCCCGCGGAGTGTTTCGGCATTTCATCCCGGCGCGGGAGGCACCCGCCGCCGGGAGGATGTGCTCTTCCAGGTCTGATCGACTGGAAGCGACGGCCGAACCTACTGGATTCTGCGACCGCTTCCACTGCAAGCGATCGTCGCTTCCGGTAGAAACTGGGCCGTTTCCACTGGAACCGATCGTCGCTTGCACTGGAAACTGCGGCCGCTTCCACTGGAACCGATCGTCGCTTGCACTGGAAACTGCGGCGGCTTCCACTGGAACCGATCGTCGCTTCCACCGGAAACCGCGACCGCTTCCACTGGAACCGATCGTCGCTTGCACCGGAAACCGCGACCGTTTCCACCTCCTCCCCGAGCTCGGCAATTACCGGCGCTGGTTCGGCCGTAGCGGCAAGCAAATCAGATCGATCCGCTCCTCTCCCATTGGGCTTCGGCGAACACGTGCCGGGCATAACGGTAGTCCCGGATCATCTGGATGCGCTGGTTCCGAAAGCGGAGGAACCAGCAGTAGCTCGGGGGTTCGGTCGGGTCGTCGCGGACCAGGATCGCGGTTCGGCCGTCCACCACTCCGAGCTCGGCCCGGGTGGCGTGGAGCCGTGCGTAATTGTCGAAGTAGCTGCCCACGGCGGCGGCGCCGCTCTTTTCCGCCTTCTCGACCAGGTCGAGGCGAACGTCCTCGGCGAGCATCGCGCGCAGGGCCTCGAAATCGCGGGCGTTGAACAGCGTGACATAGCGCCGCAGTAACACCGTCTCTTCTTCTCCGAGGCTCGGAGCTCGTTGCGCGTCCGCCGAGCCGGCCAGCCTCAAGGCGGCGCGACCGCGGTGCAGCGCTCCTTTGATCGACGGCACGCTGGCGTCCAAGATCTCCGAGATCTCCTCCAGGCTGTAGGAGAGGACGTCCTTCAGAATGACGCAGCTGCGCTGGAGGGGAGTGAGCCGGATGTAGTACGAAAGCCCCCACTCGGCCAGCTCCGCCGCCTCAAGCGGCGACTCGTCGAGGGGTACGGGAAGCTCGCCTTCCAACGGTTCGCCGAAGCGCACGTCGTAGCGCCGCAGGTGGTCGAGCGCCTTGTTGTGGGCGACACGGAAGAGCCAGGCGCGCAGGTTTTCCACCTGGCCGAGCCGCGGAAGGCGGTAGTAGACCCTGGCCAACGCCTCCTGGACGATGTCTTCACCGTCCACCGCGGAGCCGAGCATGCGCGAGCAGTAGCGCAGCAGCTGGGGTCGCGTCTCGGCGACCATCTCGTCGAAGTCGGCTCGCGCCTGGGCCAGGGCCTCGAAGTCCATGGGTACCTCCTGCGGCATCCTCCAGCCCGCACCTCTAGTGACGATCGAGGGGGGCGAAAAGATCCGGTCTCCTCGCCGCATCTTTTCGCCGGGCTCGTCCGTCTTCCGGATGTACGGACTTCATCCTACCCGCCAAGGAGATTCCCATGACCGGAAGTGCACAGACGTTGGCCTCGCTGTTCGGCACCATCGATTTTCTCGTTCCCCTCGTCCTCGACGACCTCACCGAGGCCCAAGCTCGCGCCCGTTCCCGAGATCCGGAGGGACCGTCGATCTCCTGGTCGCTCGGCCATCTGCTGCACTTCCGACACAACGCGCTGGCGCTCCTGGGCGTGCCGGAGGACGATGCCTATGGCGAGCGGTTCGGCTCGGCCGGCGCGACCGACGGAGGGGACTATCCGTCGCTCGGGGAACTGCGAAGCGAGTGGGAGCGCGTCGCCGCCGCGCTGGGCGCTGGCCTCAAGAAGACCACGGAGGCGTTTCTCGACGTTCGAGCGGCGGGTCCGCACGATGAAAAAACAGTCCGGGACAAACTCGCGTTCCTCGCCTTCCACGAGGGCTATCACCTGGGCGTCGTCGGCGCTCTCCGCAAGTCCTTGGGGCTGCCCGGTCCTGCGGAAAGAGTGATGGCTCGGCAGGCCGAGATCAAATAAACCCGCGGGCGTCGAGGCGCCCGAGATCTCCTCCGATCAAAACAGCCGGAAGGCGAGCGTCGCCAGAAGCGTCGGAAGGAGCGCGGCGAGCAGCAGCTTGAGCGGCGAGATGCCGTCTCCGAAGAATCTACCCAGCAGCGCTTGGCCGGCGGGATTCGGAGCGTTGGCGATCACCGTCAATCCGCCGCCGGTCACCGCGCCTTGGACCACCGCGATCTGGAGCGCCTGCGGGAGGTTGGGAACGAGCGTCGCCAGGTAGGTGATCAGCGCGTTGTCGTTGAACCCGGTGAGGATCGCGGCGCCGAAGAATAGCGGCGTTTCGTTCAAGCTCGCGAGCACCGGGGCGATCCACCAGCCTTGCAAGCCGCCGTGGATTACCAGGCCGCCCAAGAAGAAGCCGACCATCAGCGGCCCGCGCAGCTCGATCTCGGATTGGTAGTGCGAGGTCGCGCGCACGAAGCCCAAGAAGAAAAGGAAGCCGCCGAGAAACAGCACGGGGGAATGGGCGTTCGCCACCGTCCAGGCCATGAATGCGAGATGGACCGCGGTGATCCATGCCGGTACCGGCAGGAGAGCGCCGTGGGACGGTTGGTCGCCGTCCGCGGCGCGCTCGTCCGACGGCTCGGGCATCTCCGGGTCGGCCACCGGCGGTCGCGCGGCGAGGGCGCGCAGCTCTTTCCTGAACATCAGCCCGTAGACGAGCGTCGCGCCGAACACGCCGAGCACCGCCCGCCCGCCGAGATGGGCGAGAAGGAACGGCGTGTCCCACCCCCAGGGGCGCGCGACCATGAGGATCGGCGGCGCGGCGAAATGGGTGAGCGTGCCGCCGATCGAGACGTTGACGAACAAAAGGCCCAGCGTCGCGTACTTGAGGCGCAAGCCGGGGGAGAGGTCGTAGAACTGGCGCGCGAGCAGGATGGCGCAGATGGTCATCGCCGCCGGCTCGGTGATCAGCGATCCGAGCAGCGGCCCGAGCGTGAGGATCGCGAACCACCAGGCGAGGGGAGTGCCTTTTCCGAGCGCCGCGACGCGCGAGAGCGCGCCTTGGGCCAGACCGATGATCGGTCGGGTCGAGGCAAGCGCCATGATCACCACCACGAACAGCGGCTCGGTGTAGTTGACCGTGTGGTTTAGATAGGTCGAGGCGACGCCCCAGCCGTCGTACAGAGCGAGTGCGGCGAACAGCACCACCGCCCAGAGCCCGAACACCACCTCGACCTCGCCGAAGAAATGCAGAACCTCCGCCGCGACGCTGGGGCCGGCCGGCCGCCGGTCGCCCTTCGCGCGTTCGTCGTGCCGGTGTTGGATGGCGTGGGCGAGCGCGGTGAAGCGAGCCGCCGCGAACGTGTGGAGGATCGCGAGAACGAAGATCAGCGTCGCAACGCCGTTCCACGGATCGGCATGGAGCCGATCGCCGAGTGTGGCGAGCAGACCGTCGGCCGAGGGCGGCGGATAGCGATCGAGCGGAGTCGGAAACGCATGTGCCGCGGTCGCCAGGCCGAAAATCATTCGGGCACCTTATCGGACTCCGGAACGAACCGGCAAAGCGCGGCGGGGAGACCGCGGCGGGCGCGGGCGGCAACCTACCGGCAGGACTCCGGCAGTTTTTGCGGGCGAAGACGATCGACGATGACGGCGCGCCCCGCATCCCGCCGACGGATTTGGCGTCGAAGTTGCAATTCGCTTGGCCTTGTTCGGGGGTTTCGCATACCATCCCCCGACTCGGAGCCAAACTTGAGGCGAAACCTTCCCGAATCCCGCCCTGGCGGTCGTCGTCTTCTTGGGCGGGCGGTCGAAACGAAGCCGCGCGCGGACTTCGACCCCATGCGCCCGCCGTTCATCCCCGGCGGAGGAAGGCCGTCCCAGAAAAGCACCCCCGCTTCGATAAAGCATTGGAATCTATGGCCTATAGGCCGAGTTCATCCGGTCCGCAGCGGGCTTGACAGGAACGGGGGGCCGAGTAGACTTCCCGCCCTGAGCTCGGAATGGAAAAAGCGCTCTCCTGCCGCAAGATCGCAGGAGGCCAGGCTGATGCAGCGTTCGCCGGAATGGTTGTTCTTTCCACCTGTCCAGAAGCTCGGGAACCAAACGGCAGTCTCACCCTTCTAACACGTCGGGGAAGCGGCTCTCATGCACAAGCGTTCGATCGCCATCGCAGTGACTCTCTTGATGCTTCCGGCCCTCGGATGCAACAAGGTCAAGGCCCGGATTCAGATGAAGCAGGGCAACGAGTACTACGCGAACGAGGATTACAAGC
>DATMZU010000733.1:0-6888 GCA_035607435.1 Thermoanaerobaculia bacterium
GGCCGCCAAACAGCAGGCGCACGGCTCGGACGCGGTCGCCAAGGCCATGGGCGACATCTCCGAGAACACCCAACAGACCGCGGCGGGCACGAAACAGGTGGCGGTTTCGATCCGGAACCTGGCCGGGCTGGCCGACAGCCTGCGCGAGTCGGTCGCGGCCTTCAAATTGCCGCGGGCGGCCTAAGGGACGCCGTGCTGCCGATCGATCCCGAGCTGCTCGCCGGCTTCTTGGCCGAGGTGCGCGGCTATCTGCCGCGGATCGCGAGCGCTCTTGCCGTGGCCCGCGAGCCCGCAGCGTTCGCCGAGCCGTACCGCCTGATGCACAGCATCAAGGGGGCCAGCTCGATGATCGGCCTGGCCGGGCTCGCTCACGTGGCGTCGTATGCCGAACAGGCGCTCGACGAGCTGCAGCTGGGCGAGCGCGGCCTGGACGCACCGCTCGCGGCGCTGCTCGGCACGCTGCTCGATCGGATCGACGCCGGCCTCGAAGACATCGCCTCCGGGGAGGACGACGGCCACGCCATGCTGGCGGCGACGGTGGCCGATTTCCGCCGCTTTCGGGGTCTCGCCGAAGAGGGCGACGCGGCCGAGCTGGCGGCGCCGGAAAAGCGCGAGATCGCCGGTTTCCCGTCGCCGTCGTTGCCGGACGACGGACCGGGGCCGTTCTCCTCGTTCGAGGATTTCGACTCGCCCGGCCGCCCTACGGTGGGCGCGGATCTGCTCGAAACCTTTCTCGAAGAGGCGGAGGATCACCTGCGGGCGATCGCGACATCGCTCCGGACGTTCCGCCTCGATGCCGGCGATCGCCCGGCGTTGCTCACGGTGCGGCGTAGCGTTCACACCCTCAAGGGCGCCGCGAGCCTGGTCGGTTTCGGCGACCTGGCGCGGATCGCGCACCGCATGGAGGATCTGCTCGACCTGCTGGCCGACGGCGAAGAGCTTCCTTCCGCGGCCGATCTCGCGCTGCTGCTCCGGACCACCGACGCGCTCGAAGATCTCGCGGCGGGCGGCTTGCCGCCCGAACTCGCCGAGCTTGCGGCGCGCTATGACGAGCGGCTGCCGGAAACCTCGCCGCATCTCGCGCCGTTTCCGGCGTCGAGCCCGGTCGATCCGGGCTCGCAGCGTCTGGCGAGGTTTCTCGACGGCGGGAGCGATTCGGAATCGGCCGCGGAAGAGGCGGGCGGCGGCGCGGCCGGTCCCGCCGGTCCGACATTGCGCGTGCCGCTCGAACGGCTCGACGACGTCGTCCGGCTGGCGAGCGAGCTGGTGGTCCACCGTTCGATCTTCGAGCGCCACGTCGCGGATCTTCAGCGCCGGGTCGAGGAGATGAGCGCGAGCCAGGAGCGGCTGCGCCGGCTCGCCGGGCGGCTGGAGGCCGATTACGAAGTGCGGGCGTTGGCCGGTTCGGCGGTTGGCGCGATGTCCGAAGGGCGCGGGTTCGGCGCGGCCCCGCCCGGGTTCGACGCGCTCGAATTCGATCGTTATACCGAGTTTCACCTGCTGTCGCGGGAGCTGGCCGAGACCGCGAGCGACCTGTCCACGGTGGGCGTCGAGGTCGCCTCGTCCCTGGTCGATTTCGACGGCGACCTCACCCGTCTGAGCCGCCTTTCGAGCGACGTGCAGAACCGGCTGATGCGCCTGCGCATGGTGCCGTTCGCGCAGCTCGCGTCGCGCCTCCACCGGGCGGTGCGCGTGACCGCCGCGCAGGAGGGCAAGCCGGTCGATCTGGAGATTGAAGGCGAGGCGGTCGAGCTGGACAAAACGGTGCTCGAAGAGCTGGCCGACCCGTTGCTCCACCTGCTCCGGAACGCCGTGTCCCACGGCATCGAGCCGGCGGCGCTGCGGCGCGCTGCGGGCAAGCCGCCAAGGGGCCGGATCCGCGTCCAGGCCGTGAACGAGGGCACCGAGGTTACCGTGCGGGTGAGCGACGACGGCGCCGGCATGGATCCGCAGGGCTTGATCGCCGCGGCGCTCGCCGCCGGCCGCCTCTCCGAGACCGAAGCCGCGTCGCTGTCCGACGACCAGGCGATCGAGTTGGCGTTTCTGCCGGGGTTATCGACCGCCGCCTTGCTGTCCGAAGTCTCGGGACGCGGAGTTGGGCTCGACGTCGTGCGCGCGGGCGCCCGCCGGGCCAAGGGAACCGTCTCGGTCCGTTCCGCCTCCGGCCACGGCGCCACGTTCGACATTCGCCTGCCGATGAGCCTGGCGGTCGCCCGGGTGCTGATGGTGCGGGCTCACGGCGAGAGCTTCGCCATGCCGCTCTCCGCGGTGGCGCAGATCCTGCGCGTCGAGCGCTCGGCGATCGAAAAGCAGGGGAGCGGGCTCGTTTTGACCCTGGACGGCCGGGTCTACCCGTTCCTCCACCTCGGCCGGCGCCTCGGCCTCGCCGCGCCCGCCGACGAATCGTCGCCCCAGGTGCCGGTGTTGCTGCTCGCCCTCGGCGACCGCCGGGCGGCGCTCGGAGTCGATCAGGTCGGCCACGCGCGCGAGGTGGTGGTAAAGCCCCTGGGGCCCTTGCTCGGCAAGGTCCCCGGGATCTCCGGCGCGACGCTCACCGGAGACGGCGAGGTGGTTCTAATCGTCAGCCCCGGCGAGCTGGTGGCCGACGAGGCGCGCGGAATGGGCTCCGCCTTGGTCTCCTGGGCCGCGGCGACGGAGGCCGATTCCGAGGGAGCCGGGGAAAAGGCCGCGCGCGCTCTCGAAATCCTGGTGGTGGACGATTCGCTTTCGGTGCGCCGCGTGCTCGGGAACCTGCTTTCGGGAGCCGGTTGGAAGCCGGTGCCCGCGCGCGACGGGCTCGAAGCTCTGGAGCTGTTGCAGCAGGCGGACCGGATGCCGGACGCGATCCTGCTCGACATCGAGATGCCGCGGATGGACGGCTACGAGCTGACCGCGACGCTGCGCGGCATGGCGGAGTTCGCGGCGGTGCCGATCGTCATCCTCACCTCGCGCGCGGGGGAAAAGCACCGGCAGCGCGCGTTCGAGCTCGGAGCCTCGGAGTATCTGGTGAAGCCGTATGAAGACGCCGCCCTCCTCGCCATGATCCGCCGGCTCGTCCGCGAGGCGCTTCCCACGTGAGCCGGAGCTGAACCGATGGCGCGGATCATCTCCTATTGCAGGGTCGGGGCCGATCGGTTCGCGGTCGATCTCGCCCAAGTGGCGGGGATCGAAGGGACCGACCTGCTGCAACGGACGCCCGGGGAGGCGGGAGGCGATCGCGCGACCGCAGAGGTCGGCTGGCTGCTCGGCGCCCACGAGGACCTGCCGGTCCATAGCCTGGCGCGCCTGTTGGGCCGGCCCGACGCCGAGCGCGCTCCGCGCGGGAGCGGCGTCGTCCTGGTCGTCGCCGGCTTGAGGGGCGGACCGAGAGGCGTTCTGGTCGATTCGATCGAGCATTCCGAGCAGCCCCCCGAGGCGATCCACCCACTGCCGAGGGTCTTCAGTCGGCTGGGCGGGGCCGCGGCGTTCGGCGGCGTCGTTCAGCGGATGGGGGCGCTGTCGTTGCTGGTCGAGCTGGGGGCGCTGGTGGTCGGGGAGAAGGTCGGTGGTGGACCGGACCAGGACCTCAAGGACGGCAAGGACATAAAGAACAACGCGGAGCTATCGGACGAGGCGAGCGTGCGGCCGGCGTCACGAGTCTTGATCGCCGATCTGCTCGCTCGGAGCGCCGAGGGGCATCCGGTCTCGATCGCTCTTGCCGCCGGACAGGTGGCCGAGGTGATCGCGGCGTCGCCGGTCGTGCCGGTGCCGGGGACGCCGGCCGATCTGCCCGGGATGATCCTCTGGCGCGATTCTCCCCTTCCCGTGCTCGACCTGGCGCGCGGCCTTTCTGGCGCGGGCCGGCTCGTGGCTTCGGACATGCCGGCGGCCCGATTCGTCGTCGCCGCCGCGGGTCCGTTCCACGTCGCGATCCCGGTCGGCCGCGAGGTTCGTTTCGAGCGCCTGCCTTTACCGGCCCGGCCGATCCCTCTGCCGCCGGGGCTCGCGGATTCCGAGGTACTCGGCGCCTACGATTTTGCCGGCACGCTTTTACTCGTCTTCGACGTCTCCCGCTCGCTCGCGAGAACGGATCGACCGTAAGGTCCGCCGCCTTCGCGGAAACCACGTTTCAGGAGAACCGCTCATGCACACCATGCAAGCTCATTACGATCCGCTGCTCGTCGCCTTGTCCTACGCCGTCTCGGTTTTCGGCGCCTTCACCTCGCTGCGCCTCGCGCTCCGGCTGCCGGCCGCCAAGGGGGGCGCCTTCTTCGGATGGCTGGCCGCCGCGGCGTTCGCCATGGGCGGCGGGGCGATCTGGACGATGCATTTCGTCGGCATGATCGCCTATCGGACGGACATGCCGATGCAATACGACACTCTGATCACCGCGGCTTCGATGATCCTCGCGGTCGTGGTCACCGGCGTCGGTCTGTGGATCGCGGGCAGCGGCGCGGCGAAGCCGGCGCGCCTGCTCGCGGCCGGTACGTTCACCGGCCTGGGCGTCGCCGGAATGCACTATCTGGGGATGGCGGCGATGCGCATGGCGGCCGACCTGGTGTACGACGAAACGCTGGTCGCGATCTCGGTCGGCATCGCGGTCGTCGCCGCGACCGCGGCGTTCTGGATCGCCTTCAACATGACCGGCCGGTGGCAGCAGGTGGGCAGCGCGTTCGTCATGGGCGCCGCCGTTTGCGGCATGCATTACACGGGCATGGCGGCGGCGACCATGGTGCCCAACGGCAAACCGGTGGTCGCCGACCTCGGGGTGCTCTCCGGCGAGGATCTTGCTTTCTTCGTCACCATGGCGGCGATCCTGATGCTCGCGATCCTCCTGTTCATCTCGATGCGGAAGCATTTGGACGAGCAGCCGCTCTTTCAAAGCTGAGGCGACCGCGAGAGATTCGCCGGCTCTCTCACGGTCTTTCGCTCGCCGGGCGCAATTTGGCGTAAGGTTCCAATTCAATGCATAGGGTTCTAGTGATCGACGACAACCCCGACGATCTGGCCCTCGCCGAGGTCGCCCTGTCCGGGGCGGGATATGACGTGGTGCTGCTCGACGAGCCGCTGCTCGCCGTCGAGATCGCCGCGGCGCATGAGGTGGCCGCGATTGTCTTGGATCGTCGAATGCCCGATGCGTCCGGCATCGAAGTTCTGCGGGCGCTACGCGGCGACCCGCGGACGCGTCCGGTTCCGATCCTGTTCCTGTCGGCCGAAGGCGGGGTCGAGTCGCGCGTCGAGGGCCTCCAAGAGGGAGCGGACGACTACCTGCCGAAACCGTTCCATCCGGCCGAGCTGGTGCTGCGCGTCGAACGGTTGGTCTCCCGCAGCTCGACCGAGGTCCATAGCCTGGAAGGCAAGATCGAAGACATCCCGCTCGGCGACGTGCTCCAGACCTTGGCCATCGGGCGCCAGAGCGGAGTGCTGATCGCCGCGGTCGGGGAGATCGGGCGCTTGGTGATCACCCAGGGGGAGATCCGTTCCGTGTCCCGGGGCCGGCTCACCGGCCGCGAAGCGTTGATCGACCTGGTCGGGGCGCAGAAAGGCCGTTTTCGATTCATCACGCGAACCACCTCGCAGGAGCGGGCGGCGGCGAGCGAGCCGATCGACCTGCAAAGCGCGCTGCTCGAATCGGCTTGGTTGCAGGACGAGCTGCGTCGGGTCGAGGCGAGTCTGCCCTTGGAGGGCCTGCTCTGGCTGAACGCCCGCCCCCAAATCTCGCCGAGTGCCCGCCCGCTGCCGATCGAAGACGTGGCGGCCTACCTGGAGAGACGTCCGGGATCGACGCTCGCGGAGGTGGTGGCCGGGATCGCGCTGGCTCCCAAGCGCGTCTCCCTGGCGATCGCCCTGCTGATCGGTGAAGGCAGCGTCGCCGTCCTCGGCGGCGCTTCCTCCGGCCCGGCCGAGGCCAAGGCGAGCCGGCTTTGAGCGCCCGGAAACCCACCGCGGCCCAAGGGCTCGCCGCCGCCTCGGCGCTCGCCGTCCTGGCGGTGCTCGGATTCGCCTTCGCCGGCGCCGGCCATCTGGAGCGATGGCGCAAGGCGACGACCTTCACGGTGCGCGACGCGGACGGCGCGGAGCCGGCGCCGCGCGGCGCGGCCGAGCTGATCGCCGCGGAACGCGCTCTCGGCGCGATCGAGATCGCGGGCGTTGCGGGTCTCGCTCTCGCGCTCGCCGCCTGGCTCGCGCGGCGCAGGTCCGCCGCCTGGCGGGATGACGATATCTCCGACCCGACGCCGAGAACGACGCGCCCGCCGAACGACGCTCTCGGCGACACCATGCTCGAAAGCCGCGAGCTGTTCGCGCAATCCCACGACCTGGTCTTCGTCCTCGACGCCCAGGAACGTTTCGGCGCGGTCAATCCGCGCTGGGTCGAAACCATGGGGTATCCGCGCGAGGAGGTCCTGGCGCTGCGATTCTCCGACCTGCTGCGGCCGGATCAGATCCCGTTCTGGCAGCAGATCTTCGCCGCGGCGCGGCTGGGCGAACGCTCGCCGAGCTTCGAGACGGTGCTTTTGTCCAAGGACGGCCGGGAAATCCTGGTCGAGGGATTCTGCTGGCCGCGGCTCGATCCCGACGGGCGTTTCGTCGAGCTGCGCGGCCTCCTGCTCGACGTCTCGGACCGCCAGCGCGCCGAGCGCGAGCAGGCGCTCGGCGAGGAGCGGTTCCGCAACCTGTTCCAGCGCATCCCCTCGTCGCTGCTGATCTACGACCGGCGGAACTTCGCCATCCTGGGCGCCAACGAGCGGGCGCTCGAACAGTACGGATACTCCCGCTCCGAGATCCTCGCCCAGCGCTGGACCGACTTGCTGGCCCCCGAAGAGCTGCCGCGCGCCGACACGCTGCGCGAGGAGGCCTCGGTGGCGCTCGCCGGAGCCTGGCGACACCGCCGAGCCGATGGCGGGATCT
>DATMZU010000737.1:0-12044 GCA_035607435.1 Thermoanaerobaculia bacterium
TGGACGGCGATGGGGGCAAGGCGCAACCGCGCGGCCGATCCGCGCCTCGCGCGGAAACTTTTGGGTACGACGTTCCCGAATCCGATCGGCCTGGCGGCCGGATTCGACAAGGACGGTCGCGCGGTGCGGGGACTGGCCGCCCTCGGCTTCGGTTTCGTCGAGATCGGGACGGTGACGCAGCTGCCCCAACCCGGCAATCCGCGCCCCCGGATGTTCCGGCACCCGAGGCTGAAGACGCTCCAAAACGCACTCGGCTTCAACAACCGGGGAATGGCCGCGATGGTCGCCGCGCTCGAACGGCTCGGACCGCCGCCGGTGCCGCTCGGCATCAACCTGGGGAAAAACAAGGCGACGCCGCCCGAGCGGGCGATCGACGATTACGAGATCCTCCTCCGCGGCCTGGAGCGCTTCGCCGACTACTTGGTGATCAACCTCTCCTCGCCGAACACCCCCGGTCTGCGCGACCTCCAGAACGAGCGTTTCCTGCGCGAGCTGTTCCGCCGCGCGGAGGGGATCACGAGCAAGCCGATCCTGGTGAAGATCTCCCCCGATCTCATCCCAGCCGCCGCCGTCGAGCTGACCACCGCGGCGCTCGACCTTGGAGCGGCCGGCCTGATCGCCACCAACACGACGATCGATTACGACCTGGTGCCGGGCTGCGAACCGCGCGGCGGCCTCTCCGGCAGAATCCTCCGTGCCCGCAGCTTCGCGACGCTCCAGGCGATCGCCCCCCGTATCCGTGACCGGGGGGTACTGATCTCAGTGGGAGGCATCGATTCGGCCGAAGAAGCCCTCCGCCGCCTCGACGCGGGGGCGCACCTGGTCCAGCTCTACACCGGAATGGTCTTCGAAGGTCCCGGCCTGCCGCGGCGGATGGCCCGCGAGATGAATCGACGACGTGGGTTGGAACAGCTGGCCGCTCAACTTGGAACGTTCGAGGGTTTCCCGACCCCTCAAGAGGTCGAGCGGATGCGAGGTGAGGATTGACACCTCTGCGTGGATCCTCGGATTCCGGCGCCTCAACCCTCCCGAAGCGCCACGACCGGATCGAGATCCGCGGCGTGGCTGGCGGGAAGGTAGGCGGCGAGGAGGGCCGTGGCGGCCAGGAGGGCGGCGGATAGGGCGAAGGTGGCCGGGTCGGTCGGGCTCACTTCGAACAATAGGGACGCCATCAAACGGGTGAGTGCGTAGGAGGCCGCCGCGCCGATCGCGAGGCCGAGCAGGGCCACCTTCGTGTTGTGACGGACGACGAGCGCGAGGACGGAGCCGCGCCGCGCGCCAAGGGCCATGCGGATGCCGATCTCCCTTCGGCGCTGGACGACGAAGTAGGACGTTGCGCCCCAGATGCCGACCAAGGCGAGGCTGAGCGCCAGGAGCGCGAAGGAGCCGAGGAGGAGGGTGCGGAATTGGGGCTGCGCGACCGCGTCGGCGACCAGCTCGGACATCGGGCGCGGGGCGATCGCCGGCAAGGTCGAATCGACCCGCGCCAGCTCGCGGCGCACGAGATCCGCCACCAGAGAGGGCTGGGCCGGGCTGCGGATCACCACCGAGAGACCGCGCGCCCAGTTGGAGGTAAATCCGGGATCGAGCTGAAGGTAGGGCAGCAGGACTTCGGGTTTTGCCGCGGCATCCAGGCCGCGGTGACGAACGTCCGCGACGACGCCCACGACCGTTTGCGACGGTCCTTCCGGCCCGGCCATCGAGATCCGCCGTCCGACGGCCTCTTTTCCCGGCCAGTAGCGGCGCACGAACGCCTGGTTGACCAGAGCCACAGGGAGCGCGCCGTCGCGATCCCGTCCTTCGAAGTCCCGGCCGCGCACGACCGGAATGCCCATCGCCGAGAGGTAGCCCGGAGTGATGCCGTGCAGGGCGGCGGTCGGATCTCCGGCTTCGGCCGGCGGCGCGTACCCTTCGATCGAGAAGCTGTTTTCGAGATCCTGGCCCGAGAGGGGCAGATGGGTCGTGGCGCCCACGCTCTCGAACAACGGTTGCGCCTCGAACCGGTCGAGCAGCCGGCGCTCGAAGCTCCTCATCGCGGCCGCGTCGGGAAAGCGCGACGAGGGCATCACCACGTCGAAGGTCGAAGCGCCTTGCGGATTGAAGCCCAGCTCGACCCCGCGGAGGTTCGCGAAGCTCCGCACGGCGAGTCCCGCGCCGGTCAGGAGGACGAGCGAGACGGCCACCTGGGCGACCAGCGTCGCCGCGCGTAAGCGCTGATGGCGCCGGCCGGCGGTGACCGAGCGTCCTCCCAGCTCGGCGAGGCCGCCCGCGTCGGAGGCGGCGCGGCCGGCCGTGTCGAGCGCGGGGGCGAGGCCGAAAACCAGAGCGGCGGAAAAGGAGACCACCGTGGCGAACAGCAGCACGCGGCCGTCCAGGGTCGCCTGGTCGAGACGCTGCAAGTCGCTCGGCCCGAAGGTCTGGACCGCGCGGAGCACCCCTTGGGCGAAGACCAGGCCGGCGAGGGCGCCGAGCCCGTACAGCACCAGGGTTTCCGTCAGCAACTGGCGGACCAGGCGGAGCCGGCCGCCGCCGAGCGCGGAGCGGGTCGCCATCTCGTTGCGCCGCGCTCCGGCGCGCGCGAGCTGCAGGCTCGTGACGTTGGCGCAGGCGACCAGAAGCACGAACCCGACCGCGCCGAGCAGCAGGTAGAGGGCGGGACGCGCGGCCCCGACGTACTCCTCGGTGAGCGAGGCCATGACGATGCTCGAATGGCCGTCATTGTCCGGAAACCGCTCGGCGAGCCCGCGTCCGACGGCGGAGAGATCGGCCTGCGCCTGCTCGGGCGACACTCCCGGCTTCAAACGCCCGACCACCTGGAGATAGCGCGACGCGCGGTTGATCGGCAGGCTGTCCGCGTTCGCGCCGCGGAACGGGAACGGAGTCCATAGCTCGTAATGCTTGTCGGGATAGGAAAAGGTGGGCGGCAAGACCCCGATCACCACGAACGGCTTGTCGTTCGCGATCACGGTGCGGCCGACGATCTTGGGATCGGCTCCGAAGCGGCGTTGCCAGAGCGAGTGGCCGAGCAGCATCACCTGGCCGCGGCCGGCATCGTTCTCCTCGCGCCGAAAGCGACGGCCGAGGATCGGCTCCACGCCGAGGACATCGAACAGCTCGGCCGATACGACCTGACCGAAAACCCGTTCCGGCTCCCCGCCGTCGCCCGCAAGCGTAAAACCTGTGCCGACGTGCGCGGCGACGCCTGAGAACGTCCGGTTCTGACTCTGCCAATCGAGAAAATCGAGCGGCGCCGCGCGTGTGCGCCCAATCTCCGCGGCCTCGTGATCTTGATAGAGCGCGTATAGGCGATCGGGTTCCGGATAGGGCAGCGGGCGAAGGATCACCGCTTCGACAACGCTCAGAACGGCGGTGTTCGCCCCGATCCCGAGCGCCAAGGTGAGCATCGTCGCGACCGCGAAGCCGGGATTCTTCCGCAGCGCGCGAAGGGCCAGCCGGACGTCCTCGACCAGGGTCTCGACGAACACGAAGGTGTCGGCGTCGCGCGTCCGCTCACGCAGAACGAGCGAGTTGCCGAGCGCCCGCTCCGCCCGCCGTCTCGCGGCCTCGACGGGCAGCCCCTCGGCTTCGTGCTCGCGGGCGCGCATCTCGACGTGGAACGAAAGCTCCTCATCGATTTCGCGCGCCAGCCGTCCGGGGCGAAACAGGTTGCCGAGCCGACCGAGAAAGGACATGGGCGTCTCCCCCTCAAGCGAATTCGAGCACTGCGGCGACGCCGCGCGCGAGCCGTTGCCATTTTTCTTCTTCGACCGCGAGCTGCTTCTTACCCTTGGCGGTCAAGCGATAGAAGCGCGCCCGGCGGCCTTTCTCGGACTCGCTCCAGTCCCCTTTGAGCAGGCCGGCCTGCTCCAGCCGGTGGAGAGCCGGATAGAGCGAGCCCTCTTCCACCCGCAGCAGGTCCCCTGACGCGGTTTGGATGTGGACCGCGATCCCGAAGCCATGGAGCGGCCCGCGTTCCAGAGTACGTAGAACCAGCAGGTCGAGAGTCCCTTGGAGCACGTTGTCGCGCTTGCTCATCGTTTCACCTAGACGGCTAGGTTATCCGAGACAGGCCTAGATGTCTAGGTCTGTTGGTAACCCAGGCCGGTGGCGTTGCGTCGCGCTTCGAGTTCGCCTCCACTTCATCCGTCCACGAAAACCCGCCGTAGTGATGTTTGTCGTACCGAACGGTTAGCTGCGCAGCGGCCGGCATTTCCCTAGAACCCAGCGTTTTGCTGATTTTTCGGGACCCAAGAGTCCCGGGAGGAAAGACCATGTCGACCCCGCGCCTTTCTGTCTTTTTCGTCCTCGCTCTTCTCGCCTTAGGGCTGGGAGGCTCCTCGCTTTTCGCCGCCACGATCGATCCGGAAGCGCAGCCGATGACGGTGCTGTTCCAGTGCAACGGACCGACGAGCAGCGATCCGTCGATCAAGTTTCAAGCGACCGGTGGGCTCACCGTGCTTCGCCCGGTCGATCCGACGCTCTATCGCAAGCCGCGCATCGGTTTGCGGTTCAGCATCGGCACAGGGCCGTTGTTGATCGAGAAATACCGCGTCCAGCAGGCGTTCTGGTGCTCGCCGACCACCGGGGGCGTCTCGGGGGTCTGCAGGACGACGAATCCCGTACGGACCAAGCTGATCGCGGCGAGCGGCGGACCTCGGACGTTCGATGCGATCACGCTCGACTACATTTCGAACGGTTCGTTTCAGCCGGTCTCCGCCAAGCTGTTCGTGCAGCAAGGCAACAAGACGACCACGATCACCTTCGCTTCCTGCGGCCCGCAATCGACCTCGGCGTACTACTGGACGCCTTCGAGCATGAACCGCAACGAGGCGTTCGCCTGCCAGACGAACGACCAGCCGCCGGGCTGCCCCGGCGTGCAGCCCTGATCCCGCCGCCCGGAGCCGCTCGGGAGACCCGGGCGGCTCCGCTCGCCGAGGACGCGGTCCCGCGGCGTTCTTTTGCACCCAATCCCCGCCGAGAGCCACACAGAAATTGGGTGAAGCCACAGAGAAAATCACTGAAGTTCCTGGATCTCCCGGGTGGCCCGACCCCCCTCACCGGTGATCGCCGAACGATTTGCGGAGCGGCGTGCGCGCATTTCTCCGCGGCCTCGCCCCTGCCCTGCGGTCGTTCGTCCCGCGGTGGCCCACCTCGCATCATCCCGCCGACGGAAGAGCGCCCTTCGGACTATCCTCATTCTCGCAGCCGTTCCCAGAGAGAGCTTTTTCCCGCGGAGGTTCATCATGCCCCGGTATCTATCTTGGCGCTCGATCGTCAGCGCCGGTCTTTTCGTCTTCTCGTGGGCACTGGCCGCCGGGGCTCAGCCGCATCTGGTGACCGATCTCAATCAGGGGCGGGTGGCGGCCAATCTGCAGCCTCTGCCTTCAGCGGGGATCGAGCAGGACGGCGTGCTTTATTTTCCCGGGCAGGATCCGCAGCATGGCTACGAGCTGTGGCGGTCGGACGGCACGGCGGAAGGCACCTATCGCTTGGCGGATCTCTGCCCGGGGAGCTGTTGGGGTGGCGGCCAGGGGATCGGGGTCTTCAACGGGTTTCTCTACTTCCTAGGCAACGACCGAGAGCACGGCGTCGAGATCTGGCGCACGGATGGGACGGTGGGCGGCGAGGAGTTGCTTGGAGATCTCTGTCCAGGAGAGTGCGGGATCGGGTTGAGCGGTTGGGTCGAGCGGGATGGCGCTCTCTGGTTTCTCACCCAAGGGTTTGGCGAGACCCCGATCCTCTGGACCAGCGACGGCAGCCCTGCGGGAACGAGGCAGGTCGCGAACCTCTGTACCGATCTCGGCATCTGCGGTTTTGTCGATTATTCCTACGCTTTCTTGGCCGGACCGGACCCGTCAGGACAAGGGTTCGTCCTGTGGACTTCAACGGACGCCCTTTCTCTGTACCGCACGGACGGCACCGCCGCGGGCACCGAGCTGCTGCATCGCTTTACGGCTTCGTTCCTTTCGCCCCAGGATTCCAAGAACGGCGGGAAGGGAAGCTTGGAGAGCTTGAAGGCCGCCCTCGGACCCACCGCGCGAACGGCCGTGGAAGCGACCGAGCCGCTCTTCTTCCTCGAAGGATTCGATCTTTGGACGAGCGACGGAACGCCCGCCGGCACCCGACTCGTGCGCAACGTGGAAGGGCTGATCGGCACTAGCAGTTATCTGCAATCGACCCGGGTGATCGACGGGATCTGGTACGCGATTTTCGACTACGGCGATTGGTTGCGTTCGGACGGGACCGCGGAAGGGACGTTCCCGTTGGCGCACGTGGATTCCCAATTTCGCCCGACGCTCGCGCGGATCGGCGACGCCGTCTACGTGGTGACCGTGCATGGCGTCTGGCGCGCGGGCGCCACCCCGGAGACCACCGTCCGTTTCGACGGACCGGTCGGGGACGTCCTCGCCGTGATCGAGCGGCCAGGGCGGTTGTACGTCATGGGCTGGAACCAAGCCGGTTTCGTCTGGAGCACCGACGGCACCCCAGCCGGCACGCGGCGCCATCATCTGGACGGCCCCCCGAATCCGGATCAATACGAGATCGGCGGATTCGGCGACGGCGTCATGGTCTCGGTCGGCTACCGCGAGCTTTGGCGCATCGACCAGCGCGGCGCGGAGCGCGTGCGCGACTTCCAACCGAGTAACGGCGGGTCCGGCCCGGTCGATCAGATCTCCTTTGGGCGTCGGCTGCTGTTCATCTCGAACCTCGGCGAGCGCGGGGCAAAACTGTTCTCGACCGATGGCACGGCGGCGGGCACGGCGGCGATCAGCCCCTATTTCGGGTCGCAGGCCTATCGGCTCACTCGGGCCGGCGACCGCGCGTTCTTCACCACGTTCGGTCGGGTCTGGACGAGCGACGGCACGGCCGCGGGAACCCGGTCTTTCCGCCCCGCCTACAGCTCTTCGTCCCATGAGCTGATCTCGCCGATCGGCGTCGTGGGCGACCGCTTCGTGTTCGGCGCGAACTTCAAGCAATACCCCCTGCGTTGCGAGCCGGGGGACACCGAGCCCTGGGTGAGCGACGGCACGCAGCGCGGCACGAAACAGATTCTGAACCTGAATCCGTTCGTCCAACCAGGCGGCGGTTCGCAGTGCGAAACCGTGGCCGTCTCGTCGTCGCCCGGTCCCGGGGTCTCCCTCGGTTCCTTCGCCCTGTTCGCCGCCGACGACCTTCTCCACGGCCGCGAGCTGTTCGCGACCGACGGCACGAAAGAGGGCACCCGCCGGGTCGCCGACCTGAATCCGAAGCTGATGCCGAACACGATCACCGATCCGACCTCTCCGCCGCATGCGCCGGACCTGGTCGGCGTCGGCTCGAACCCGAGCGACCTGGTGCGGGCGGGCAGCCGCGCTTTCTTCGTCGCCGACGACGGGACGACCGGACGCGAGCTTTGGGTGACGAACGGCACCCGCCGCGGCACCCGGCGGGTGGCGGACCTCGTGCCCGGACCGGGAAGCTCCACGCCGAGGAATCTGGTGGCGGTAGGAGACGGCATCTACTTCTTCGCCGCGGACGGTGCGGGCGAGGGGCTCTACAAGAGCGACGGCACTCAGGCCGGCACGGTCCGGGTGAGCGATCTCGCCGGGGTCTCCCAAGCGCGGGAGCTGACCGTGGCGCGAGGCAGCCTTTTCTTCGTGGCGTTCCGCCCCTCCACGGGGACCGAGCTGTGGGTGTCTCGGGGTACGGCGGCGTCCACCCGCGAGGTGACCGATCTGCGCCCCGGACCGCGCGGCTCGCTGCCGCAGAACCTGAAAGCGGTGGGGGCGCGAGTCGTGTTCGCGGCCGAAGACGGCACGTCCGGGCTGGAGCCGTGGAGCAGCGACGGCACGGCGGAGGGCACGCTCCGCTGGGGCGACATCGCTCCGGGCTCCGCCGCGAGCAGCCCGGGACCCTTCAGCGTCGCGAGCGGCCAGATCCTGTTCGGCGCCGACGACGGCGAGCACGGGCGGGAGCTGTGGGCGATTCCGGTGGCGAATCTGGTGGATTGAGGACCCAAGGGCGAACGGAGGGAGCGATGGAAATCCGGAAATCCTGGCGCGCGGTGTCGTTGGTGGCCCTGGTCGCCTTCGCGGGGGCGTTGACCCTCTCCGCCCAGCCGCATCTCGTCGCCGATCTCAATCGGCAGCGTGTGGATGGCCGCTCGCAGCCTTTCCCGTCCGAGGGTGTCGAGCACGAGGGCGTGCTCTACTTTCCGGCTCACGATCCGCAACACGGCTATGAGCTCTGGCGGACCGACGGCACGCCGGATGGAACGTACCGCCTGGTCGATCTCTGCCCCGGAAGCTGTTCGGGCGGGGGGCGGCCTTTGGGGTTTTTCCAGGGCGACCTCTATTTCCTGGGCGACGATTCCGAGCACGGCACCGAGATCTGGCGCACGGACGGAACCGTCGGGGGGGAGGAGTTGCTCGCGGACGTCTGTCCGGGAAGCTGCTGGAGCTTGGCGAACGGTTGGGTCGAATGGCGCGGGGCGCTCTGGTTCCTCGCCCAAGCGACTTACGATGCGAGCACCGTCCTGTGGACCAGCGACGGAACCCGGGAGGGAACGCGGCCGGTCGCGAGCCTCTGCATCGATCTGGCGATCTGCGACTCCGACTCGTATCAGTTCAGCATCTTTTTGGGCGGGCCGGATCCGTCCGGGCAGGGGCTGCTCGTCTGGACCTCCGAATACCACCTGAAATCTCTCGTTCGCACCGACGGCACCGCGGCCGGCACCGTGCTCCTGCATCGCTTCGAGGAAGAATCTCAATTCATCGACCAGATCCGTCGCACGGCGACGGGCGAGCCGCTCTTTTTCATCGACAATGCGGTGCTGTGGACGAGCGACGGAACGCCCGCCGGCACTCGCCTCGTCCGTAGCCTGGTCGGACTGGTGGACGCCTACGATATGCAATCGTTCGAGGTCGTCGACGGGATCTTCTACGCCGCTTTCTTCGCCTACAACCAGTAGCTACGGTCCGACAGCACGGCGGAAGGCACATTCGTGTTGACGCAGGTGGGCTCGACCGCGGATCTCAGGGTCGCGCACATCGGAAGTGGGGTCTTCGTCCTGTCCTCGGAGGGCATCTGGCGCACGGGAGGGAGCCCCGAAACCACCGTCCGGTTCGCTGGTCCCGCCGGGCCGATTCACGACATCGTCGAGCTGCCGGACCGGCTGTTCGTCGTGAGCTACGACGCGGAACGAAACCGAGATTTCGTCTGGACCACCGATGGTACTCCGGCCGGGACGCGAAAGATTCACTTCGACGGCGCGCCGGCCCCCGATCAGTACGGGATGAAGGCCTTCGGGAGCGGGGTGTTGCTCTCTCGGGGTCGCCACGAGCTGTGGCGGATCGACGGCGTGGGCGCCCATTTCGAGCGGCTCCACAATTTCCAGCCCGCCAACGGCGGCTCCGGCCCACTCGACCAGGTGGTCTCGGGTGGACGGTTGGTGTTCTTTGCGCTGGCCGACAAGTGGAGAGCGAGGCTCTTCTCTTCGGATGGAACCTCGGCGGGTACGTCGGCGATCACCACCGCGGCGGACACGGGCACCTTCGACCTCGGCCTCGATTTCGATTACCGGGCACTCTTCAAGCTCACGCGCGCGGGGAGGAAGGTGCTCTTCAATTCGTGGTCCCGGCTTTGGGAGACCGACGGGTCCCGCGAGGGTACGCGGATGTACAGGCCTCGGCCCTCCTTCCAGAGCTTCACGTTGAACGCTCCGATCGGCTTCGTCGGCGGCCGGTTCGTCTACTCGGCGACCCTCCTCGGCATCGACGACGACCCTGAGCGTTGCTCCGGAGATACCGAGCCCTGGGTGACCGAGGGAGCCCATGGCACGAGACAGCTGCTCGATCTCAACCCCTACTTCTATGAGGTCCCGAACGGTTTCTGCACGGCGAGATACGTTCCCTCGTCGCCCGGTCGCGGAGTCGTGGTCGGATCCATCGCCCTTTTTGCCGCCGACGACCTCGTCCATGGACGCGAGCTGTTCGCGACCGACGGCACGAAAGAGGGCACCCGGCTCGTGGCCGACGTCAACAGGAAGCGGCGGCCGTTCGACGACCCGGATCTCAAGCCCCAGCCGCCTCCTTTCATCGGCGAGAGCTCCGACCCCACCGATCTGGTGCGCGCGGGAAGCCGCGTCTTCTTCGTCGCGAACGACGGCCTCAGCGGGCGCGAACTCTGGGTCACGAACGGCACTTCCCAAGGGACGCGGAGAGTGGCGGATCTCGTGCCCGGCCCGGGCGGCTCGACGCCGCGCAACCTCGTGGCGGCGGGCGACGCGGTCTACTTTTTCGCCGCGGACGGCGCGGGAGACGGCCTTTACCGGAGCGACGGCACGCCGGGCGGCACGGTCCGGGTGAGCGATCTGGCGGGCGTTTCCCGAGCGCGGGATCTCCTCGCCGCCAAGAACGGCCGGTTGTTCTTCGTGGCCTCCACGGAGGACGCGGGTACCGAGCTGTGGACCTCCCAAGGCACGGCCGCGACCACCCGCCAGGTCGCGGATCTGCGCCCAGGCCCGCGCGGCTCGGCGCCCCAGAACCTGAAGATCGTAGGCGACCGAGCCCTCTTCGCGGCCGATGACGGGATCGCGGGCCTCGAACCTTGGACGAGCGACGGCACCTCCGAGGGAACGGTCCGCCGGGGCGACCTCTCCCCGGGACGCGACGCGAGCACGCCCGGGCCGTTCAGCATCGCGAACGGGCAAATCCTGTTCGGGGCCGACGACGGCGAGCACGGCCGCGAGCTGTGGGCGATCCCGCTGGCGGATCTGCACGAGTAAAAGGAGGACGTGATGCGATTTCTGCCCATCCGCCGCGCGCTGTGGTCCGTCGCGCTTCTCGCCTTCGCGGGTGCCTTGTCCGCGTACGCCCAGCCCCGCCTCGTCACCGATCTCAATCGAGAGAGGGGGCGATCCGTTTCGCAGCCTCGGCTGGGCTTCGAGCACGACGGCATAGCCTATTTTTCGGGCAACGACCCGCAGCACGGCTATGAGCTCTGGCGGACCGACGGCACGGCGGGCGGCACCTATCGTCTGACCGATCTCTGCCCGGGACACTGCGACGGCGGCGGTGAGGCCCTCGGCTTTTTTGACGGGTCGCTCTATTTTCTGGGCAACGATTCCGAGCACGGCACCGAGATCTGGCGCACGGACGGCAACCTTGGCGGGGAGGAGTTGCTCGCGGACATTTGTCCGGGGACCTGCGGGACCGTGCCGAACGGCTGGGTCGAATGGCGCGGGCGGCTCTGGTTCCTCGTCCAAAAAAACTTCGACGCGATTCCCGTCCTCTGGGCGAGCGACGGGACGGGAGGAGGAACCCGGCCGGTGGCGAGTCTCTGTCGTGATCTTTCGATCTGTGACGGCCAGGATCGCAACACCTTCTTGGCTGGCGCCGACCCATCCGGACAGGGCCTCGTTCTGCGAGTGTGCGAGGGCTGCGATGCGAGCTCCCTCTATCGCACCGATGGCACCGCGGGCGGCACCGTGCTCCTGCATCGCTTTGCGGCAATAGGGTCCGGCTTAGGGCCGGAGGCCACCGTGCCGCTCTATTTTCTCGATGGCTCGGACCTCTGGACCAGCGACGGAACCCCCTCCGGCACGCGCTTCGTCCGCGACCTGGACGACTTGGTGGATTTCGTCCCCTTGCGCTCTTCGACCCAAGTCATCGACGGCATCCTTTACATCGCGTTCGACGGCGGCGAATGGCTGCGCTCCGACGGCACGGCGGAAGGCACCGTCGTGCTGGCCGACGTCGGCCCCGGCACCGGCCCGACGATCGCGCGGATCGGCAGCGCCGTCTTCGCCGTCACGTCGGCCGGAATCTGGCGCACGGAAGGCACCTCGGAGACCACCGTCCGGCTCGATTTTCCGTTCGGATTAATCCAGCTCGTGGTCGAGCGGCCGGGCCGGCTGTTCGGCTCGAGCTACGAGGGGGAAGGGGCGTTCGTCTGGACCACCGACGGCACGGCGGCCGGCACGCGATGGGTTCATCTTCCCCGCGGACCCAAGCCGGATCTGTACGGGTTGGTGGGGTTTCTCGACGGGGTGTTGTTCTCCCACA
>DATMZU010000748.1:0-2460 GCA_035607435.1 Thermoanaerobaculia bacterium
TGGACGCTCGTTTGCGTGACTCTCCTCGCCGCGCCGACCGCGGGCGGTCCCGCACGAGCGGCCGAACCGACCCAGCGATTCAGCGGCGAACGAACCGACGTCGTCGCGGTCGAGATCCCCGTCCAGGTGACGCGCGACGGCCAGCCGGTCCGCGGTCTCACCGCCGCCGACTTCGAGATCACCGACGGCCGGAAAAAGCAGGACATCACCGGGTTCGAAGTGATCGACCTGACGCTGCCGCCCACCGCCGAGGCCCCCGCCATTCCGCTCGCGGGCTCGGCGCGGCGCCATTTCCTGATGCTCTTCGATCTCTCCAATTCCGAGCCGAAGTCGATCATCAAGGCGCGCGAAGCGGCCAAGAAGGTGGTCACCAAGCTCACGCGGAGCGATCTGGTGGCGGTGGCGACCTACAGCGCCTCGAAGGGATCCCAGCTGACGCTCGGCTTCACCACCGACCGGAAGCAGATCGATCTCGCGGTCGATACCCTCGGCCGCCCCGAGCTGATCGACCGCAGCGGCGATCCGCTCAACCTGGTCATCCAGTCCGCGGGCGGCGAGAACAGCGGAGGCAGCACGATCAAGAGCCCGGGCGGGCGCGGCGCCGAAGCGTTCCTCGAAGACGCGATCGAAGACGCCGACCGCAACAAGGCGAACGACCGGCGGCTCCAGACCCAACGCCTCACCGCCTATACCCGCTCGCTCTCCGACCTGTCGAAGCTGATGGGCAACGTCAAAGGGCGCAAATACGTGGTGCTCCTCTCCGAGGGCTTCGACAGCTCGCTGCTGGTCGGCACCGCCGACGCCGAGGAGACCGCCAAGATCAACCAAGCGGTGGAGCGTGGCGAGTTCTACAACGTGGACAACGACGCCCGGTTCGGCAGCACCCAGAGCGGCAACGACCTGGAAAAGATGGTCGAGGAGTTCCGCCGCGCCGACTGCGTGATCCAGGCGGTCGACATCGGCGGGTTGCGGGAAGCCGGCGCGCGCCGCGCCAACGGCCAGGACGGCCTGTTCGCGATGGCGCAGCAGACCGGCGGCGAGCTGTTCCGTAATTTCAACGACCTGTCCGACGCGATGGGCAAGATGCTCGAACGGACCAGCGTCACCTACGTCCTGACCTTCCAGCCGGAGGTCAAGCGCGACGGCACCTACCGCAAGGTGAAGGTCGAGTTGAAAAACGCCCCGCGCGGCACCAAGATCAGCGCCCGCTCGGGCTATTACGCGCCGAAACCGTTCGACCAGGTCGATCCGACCTCGCGCATGCTCGACGCCGCGGACACGATCATGGGCGGCCGCGAAGGGGGCACGCTCGCCACCTCGGTGCTCGCCGCGCCGTTCCGCGGCGCGGGCGGCAAGGCGTACGTTCCGGTGCTGATCGAGGTGGACGGTCCGTCGCTGCTCGCCGGCACCGAGGGCAACGTCCTGCCGACCGAAATCTACGCCTACGCGTTGGGACCGGACGGCTCGATCGGCGACTATTTCGGCCAGACCCTCGGCCTCGACCTCGCCAAGGTCAAAGGGCCTCTGTCGCAGACCGGCCTCAAGTATTTCGGCCATCTGGAGCTGGTACCGGGCAGCTACTCGCTGCGCGTCCTGGTGCGCAACGGCCGCACCGGCACGTCGGGGCTGAGCATCGTTCCGATCGAGGTTCCCGAAGCGGGCAAAGTCGCCGTCGGCCCGCCGCTGTTCCCCGAGCCCCAAGGCAAGTGGATGATCATCCGCGAGCAGCCGCGCGGCGAACAGAAGAACGCGGCCTATCCCTTCATGGCCCGGCAGCAGGCGTACGTGCCGGCCGCCCTGCCGACTCTCACCGCGGGTCAGGATGCGCCCCTGTCGCTGGTCGCCTGGAATCTGCCGGCGGGCGACGTCCGCCTGGGCGTCAAAGTTCTCGGAGCCGACGGCAAGCCGGTGCCGGGCGGCGAGGTCAAGCTGATCGGGCGCGAGCCGGGAGCCGCGGGCTCGGGCGACGTGCTGCTCGGGAGCTTCAAGCCGACCGGACTGAAAGCGGGCGGCTACCACCTGGAGGTTCAGGTGGCGGGCGCCGACGGCGCGAATCCGGTGAACGCGACGAGCGTCGCCTTTACCGTGCGCTGAGGTGTCGAAGGCGGGCGCCGCGCCTGTCGCGCGACGGTTGGATGGAGAGATCGCCGCGCGCTTCCAGCGCGCGGCGGTTCAGGAGACCGAGGCGATGCGCGTTCGACGGAGCTTCAAGCGGTACGGTTTTCCCTCGTTGGCCCTCCTCGGTCTCGCTCTGGGCTCGGGCCTCGCCGCGCGGGCGGCCACCGCGCCGCCGCGCTTCGGCGGCGAGCGGACGGACGTCGTGGCGGTCGAGATCCCGCTCCAGGTGGTGCGCGACGGCGAGCCGGTGCGCGGCCTCACCCGGGCCGACTTCGCGATCTACGACGGCAAGAAGAAACAGGAGATCACCGGCTTCGAGGTGATCGACCTTCCACTCCCCCA
>DATMZU010000749.1:0-5183 GCA_035607435.1 Thermoanaerobaculia bacterium
CGGACGCTCATGAACCTCGGCGCCCCGCGAGGGGCGCCCGGGTGCGTCGCTCTGCCCGGCTGCTAGAATTCTCGCGTGCTCTCCGCTCCACCCGCCGCTCCGATCATCCTCGGAATCGAAACCTCGTGCGATGACACGGCGTGCGCCGTCCTCGACGGCGACGGCCGCGTGCTCGCGTCGGTCGTTTCGAGCCAGCTCGTGGCTCATCGGCCCTACGGCGGCGTAGTCCCCGAGATCGCCTCGCGCGCGCATCTCGAAAATTGGCCCGCGGTCTCCGCCGAAGCGCTCGAACGGGCGGGGCTCGACCTCTCCCGGATCGACGCCGTCGCCGCCACCCGCGGCCCGGGGCTGGTCGGCTCGCTGCTGGTCGGCCTGTCGCTCGGCAAGGCGCTCGGCTTCGCGCTCGACCGGCCGTTCTTCGCCGTCCATCATCTGGAAGGACATCTGTTCTCGCCGTTTCTCCAACCGACCGGCGCCGCCGACGCAATTCCGGATCGCTTCGTCGGCCTGGTCGTCTCGGGCGGCCACAGCAGCCTGTTCGCGGTCGCGGCGGGCCGGACGAGAACCCTCGGCGAAGCGCGCGACGACGCGATGGGCGAGGTGTTCGACAAGGTCGGCCGGCGGCTCGGCATTCCCTACCCCCAAGGTCCGCGCGTCGATGAGCTGGCCGAAGGCGGCGACCCCGCCCGTCACCGGTTCGCGATCCCCGATTGCAGCGGCTCGCTCGACGTCTCGTTTTCAGGGCTCAAGAGCCAGGCCCTCGGCGAGATTGAAAAGTTGGAGCGCGCTTTGGGTCCGCTCGACCTCGGCGCGCTCGACCTTTCCGGCACCACCCCGCCGGCCGAGGTGCTCGACCTGCTCGCCGGCTTCCGCGCCGCGGCGGTCGGCCAGGTGCTCGACCGCGTCGAGCGGCTGCACCGGAGCGAGCCGATTCCGCTGCTCGCGGTCTCCGGGGGCGCCGCGGCGAACCGGCTGCTCCGTCGCGAGCTGACCGCCTGGGCCGCCGCGAAAGGCGTCGCCCTGCGTCTCGTTCCCCTCGGATTCTCGGGCGACAACGCGGCGATGATCGCCCACGCGGCCCTCCTCCGCCTGCGGCGGGGCGAGTCGGACAACCTGTTCACGGCCGAGGCCGAGAGCCGGATCGCGATCTAGCCAGCCGTCTTGTCAGTTCCCCGGAGAAACCTCCAGATCACCGAACAATCTTCTTTGGATTGGCGGGAATACCGCCGATCGTTCGGCGGTTGTCCGCAACATGTCCAAAGATCAGACCCTCGACGACGTTGATCGCGGCATCCTTCGAGCCCTTCAGGCGAACGCCCGCGTCTCGAACGCGGAGATCGCCCGCGAGGTGGGACTGGCGCCCTCCGCCGTGTTCGAGCGAATCAAGAAGATGGAAACCCGCGGCGTGATCCGTGGCTACGAGACCCGGGTCGATCCCGAAGCGGTCGATCTCGGCCTGCTCGCCTTCATCTTCGTCCGCGTCGAGGAGCGCCCCGGCGTGGCGCACGCCGGCGAGGTTTTGGCGCACATCCCCGGCGTCCTAGAGGTCCATCACATCGCGGGCGAGGACTGCTACCTGGTGAAGGTCCGCGCCAAGGACACGCGCGCGCTCGGCCGCCTGTTGAATGAAAACTTCAGTGCGGTGCCGAACGTCATCAGCACCCGCACCACGGTCGTCCTCCACACTCTGTTCGAAGGGCTCGCCCGGGAGGCGCCCGCCGCCGCCCCGGAGCCCGCTCCTGCCGCCCCTTCAAACTTCCACGAGCCCAACTCCGAGGAATCCTCCCGTGGCTGATCGCCGATATCGCCTCTACCTGTTCCTCTCGCTCGCCGCCCTCTACACGATCTGGGGCTCGACCTATCTCGCGATCCGCTTCGCGATCGAGACGTTGCCGCCGTTCACCATGGCCGGCATCCGGTTCCTGATCGCCGGGGCGATCCTCTTCCTGATCGCCCGACTGCGCGGCGAAGGCAAACCGGAACCCCGCCATTGGGCCGGAGCGGCCCTGGTCGGCACGCTGCTCCTGGTGGGCGGCAATGGCGGAGTCGTCTGGGCCGAGACGCGAATCGATTCGGGTCTCGCCGCGCTGCTGGTCACCACGATGCCATTCTGGATGGTGCTGATCGCCTGGATGATGCCGGGCGGCAAAGCTTTCTCGCTCAAAACCGTCGTTGGCCTAGCGCTCGGTTTCGCCGGAGTCTGCCTGCTGATCGCCCCCGGGGCAGGAGGCGCCATGCACGTCGATCCGCTCGGCGCGCTCGCCGTGACCCTCTCCGCCATCTCCTGGGCCGCCGGCTCGGTGTTCTCCCGCAGAGTTCCGCTGCCCTCGACCCCGATTCTTTCCACCTCGCTCCAAATGCTCACCGGCGGCGCCGTTCTCCTCTTGGTCGCCGGAGCAACCGGAGAGCCCGCGCGCTTCGATCCCTCGAAGGTCTCCACCCACTCGCTCCTCGCCCTCGCCTACCTGATCGTCTTCGGAGCCATCGTCGCCTACACCGCCTTCGTCTGGCTGATCCGCAACGCCCCGCCCACCGTCGCCTCGACCTACTCCTACGTGAACCCCATGGTCGCGGTCTTCTTGGGATGGGCGCTCGGCGGCGAGGCGATCTCTTCGCGCATCGTTCTGGCTGCGGCGGTGATCGTGGCAGGGGTGGCGATGGTGACTTTGGCGGCTCGGAAAGAGAAGGAAAAGGAGAGCGCCGGGCCGGCGGAGATCGCTGTGGCTGCGGTCTGCGATAAGCCTGCGGCGGCTTGAGTGTTTAGTCGGGCAACTTGTTCACGAAGCCTTCCCCATCCCGAGCTTTGCAATTGTCGCCTCGATCTCGGACTCGGACCGGCCCAATTCGGTGAGCAGGTCTCGGGTGTTTTCGAGAAGAGTCTGCTTCTCGGGGTGCACGAACCCAGTCCGTCGCTCGAACACTAATAGGATCGACAGCCCTCGAAGCATCGGCGGCTCGGCATCTGCATTCCTGTTGGTGTCTTGGAAAAGTCGAGCCAGGTTGTTAAGCCGGATCGCGACCTTTGGATGATCTTGACCGAAACACTCCTCGTCAATCGCAAGAGCGCGACGCATCAGCGGTTCAGCCTCCTCTAGGCGATTCGTCTCTTGGAGAATCTGAGCTAGATTGTTGAGCGCTACGGCCACGTTGGGGTGGTTTTCTCCGAGACTTACCTCGAAGATCCTCACAGTCCTTTCCATCAGGATCTCCGCTTCCCGCAGGCAATTTTCAGCTTGGAGCAACTGAGCCAGATTGTTGAGATCGATCGCGACCTCTGGCTTCTCCGCGCCGAAGATCGCCTCGTCGATAGCAAGCGCACGCCGCATTAATGGCTCTGCCTCCGCTAGCCGGTTTGTGTCCTGCAAGAGGCGGGCTAGATTATTAAGATCGCGAGCGACATTGGCGTGCTCTGCTCCGAGTTTTAAATCATCAATGGTGAGAGCGAGCCGCATCAGGGGCTCCGCTTCCGCGGAGCGGTTCGTATCCTTGAGAAGTTGGGCCAGGTTGTTAAGGCTTGTCGCAACTACGGCGTGCGCCTCTCCAAAGCTTGCCCTGTTAAGGGCGAGCGAACGGCGTAGTAGTGGTTCAGCTTCTCCGGCAAGTGCTTTCGTTTGGAGGAGTATCCCTAGCTGATCCATTAGGTGCGCCGTCGGTTGGGCAATGCCTGCCTCATCCGCGAAGCGCACCACCGTTCGGGCGTGTGGAGTGAGCGGCTCAAGTACCGGCCAGCTACGGACGTCGCTGGGGTCCCCTTCGAACGCTGCATCCACCCACAGCGCGGCTCTTCGCAAAGCTCCCTTCTCCGCATTTCTCTCCTGTCTTCTCCGCGTCACCTCTTGAACTAACCGGTGAACGGTGAAAGTCGGCGCATCAGCCGCCCGGGTGGCGAGGGAGTAACGGTCGAGCTCCGCAAGCGAGGCGCGAGCGGCCGGGCCAGCTTCCGGCTTGTCTAAGTCTGGAACGGCCACGTCTAGGAGCGTTTCGGGTATCGGTTCCGTCCCGAGCCAGGCAAGGCGGTCTAGAAGACATAGGGTGGGCGAAGAGAGTCGATCGACAGAAGTCTGCCAGGTTACGGCGATACTTACTGGGTAGCGGCTCGCAAACGGGTCGAACCAAGCGAGCACAGCCTCCCGCCGCTGCTGCCACTCCTGCCGATACTCCGCGAGCGTCAACCGGTGCTCGGCCACGTATGCTCCCGCCTGTTCAAGTGCGAGCGGTAGGTACCCCTGGTCGCGTGCAATTTCTAGTGCGTCCTTTTCGTCTTCTTTCGTCGACCGTCGCGTATCCTTCGTTCGCGCGAGCAGGAAAGTAAGCGCCGACTCTTCGCTTAGCAATCCGAGCTCGAGTGCCTCAATGCCGGTCCCCCAACGACCGTTGCGGCCTGTCAACAGGACATGCCCTGCTGGAAGATTCGCGATCAGTTCATCCGCCGCCTGCATCGCGGAGTCATCATCAACGTTGTCGAGGATCAGCAGCCAACCAGGGTTCTCTCGCAGCCAACGAACAACCGCCGTTGTACGGGCTTCATCCTCCAAATCTCTCACGGGTAGCCCGAGCCCCTCACCCATACCGGCGAGGTTCTGCCGTAAATGGGCAGCCGAACTGGCACCGACGAAAAGGAGCGCTGTGTATTTTGGGGCGAACTTCCATGCGTACTCGACGACAAGCCGCGTTTTGCCCACACCTCCTAACCCATGGATCGCCTTTGCCGTGGCGGCGGACGCCTTACCTCCAGAAATCGAGCTTAGGCTGTCGCGGAGCTGGAGAAGGACTTGATCCCTCCCTTCGAAAAGTGGGCCGAGCGAAGGGTAGGGGAAACCGAAGATCGGAAATTCGGGCTTCACTGGCGGCGGCATGGCGGGAGGGTAGAGATTCACTTCCCCGACCATGACAATGTCGCGCCCAGCCTTCGCGTCCGAGATTTCGGCCTGGACGAACTCACGAACCCCCGAATCTACGCCGGGGGCTAGGCTTTTGGGCCGGGCTCGATCGTCGCGCGGATGTCCTTCCCCGCCTTGACGTCAGAGATGCGAGTATCTCCGCCCGTTCGGTTCGTCGTCACGATCGAGCCTTCGCGGGCGATGGCACCCTTAATCATGATCTGCCCAGCACCCGAGCTTTCCGGCTCGCTGTCGCCGTCGAACGAGACCTTCGTACCCGCCGGGCCTTCGAGCGTGATCTTT
>DATMZU010000056.1:0-5074 GCA_035607435.1 Thermoanaerobaculia bacterium
AAGGTGGAGGAAACGCTCCAGGTCGTGCTCGCCGCCGATTCCACCAATATCGAGGCGATCACCATCCTCGCGGCCACCCAGTACGAGCTGAAGCAGACCGACAAAGCGATTGACACGCTCAAGGCGGCGATCGCGGTCGCCCCCGACAACGTCGCGCTGACGCAGCAGTTGGTCAATTTCCTGGTCGATGCCGGGCGTGAAGAAGAGGCGAAGACCTACATGGCGAAGCTGCCGCAGGGGACGAAAGTCGATCCGGCGAGCCTCTTGAACATCGGGATCCGCCAGTACAACGACGGCAAGCTGCAAGAAGCGCAGGAAAGCTTCGACCGCGTGGTCAAGGAGAACCCCTCCATGGCCGAGGCCTACTATTACCGGGGCCTGTGCAGTCTCGGCCTATCGAAGATCGACGCCGCGAAGGCGGACTTCAAAAAACTGCTCGAGCTTGAGCCCAACAACTCGCACGCCGCGGACGCGCGCGAGTTCCTGAAGTCGCTCTAAGGGCGGCGGCGCACTGATCTTCAGAAGAACCGGGAGCCGATTCGTGCGCCGTTCCATGGCTCTTGCGACCGCCGGACTCGTCCTCGGGGTCGCGGCGGGCGCGGCTTGGCGCTACTTCGACGCCGGCCGCGGCGGCACACGAAGTACGTCCAGTCGTTCCGGCGCGCCGGGGGCGCCCGGTTATCGGACCGGGATCGCCTCCGGCGCCGATGTCCTTCTGATCACGATCGACACCCTGCGCGCCGACGCGCTCGGGTTTGCCGGGAACCGCGAGGTCGCGACTCCCGTGCTCGACCGGCTCGCCGGCCAGGGCCGGGTCTTCACCTTCGCCCATGCCCACAACGTGGTGACGCTGCCGTCCCACACGAACATCCTCACCGGTCTCTACCCCTACGCCCACGGCGTCCGGGAGAACACCGGCTTCGCGCTGCCGGCCCGGGTGCCGACGCTCGCCACGATGCTGGGCCGGGCGGGGTACCAGACCGCGGCGTTCGTCGGCGCGTTTCCGCTCGACCGCCGGTTCGGCCTGAACCAGGGGTTCGGGGTCTACGACGACTCGTACCCGCTCGGCAGCCATCCCGACCGTTTCGAGATGGTGCAGCGCCGGGGCGATCAAGTGGTGGCTCCGGCCAACGCCTGGTGGCGGGCGCACGCCGGGGCCAAGCGATTTCTCTGGATTCATCTCTACGATCCGCATTCGCCCTATCAGCCTCCGGCGCCCTATGCCGAGCGCTTCAAGGGGCGACCCTACCTCGGCGAGGTGGCGGCGACCGATTCGTATCTCGCGCCGTTGCTCCAACCGCTCCTCGCGGGCAAAGAACGGCCGGCGATCGTGGTGATGACGGCCGATCATGGCGAGGCGCTGGGCGACCACGGCGAGCTGACCCATGGCCTGTTCGCCTACGAATCGACGCTCAAGGTGCCGATGGTCCTCTGGGGCTTGGGGGTAGCGCCGGGGCGCGACGACCGGTCGGCCCGCCATGTCGATCTGGTGCCGACGATCCTCGGCCTGCTCGGGCTAGCCGTGCCGGCCTCGTTACCCGGCCGGTCGCTGCTCGTCCCCGAGCCCCCCGCCAATGCGCCCGGCGGCGCCAGCTACTTCGAATCGCTGTCGACGAACCTGAACCGCGGCTGGGCTCCCTTGCGCGGCGTGCTGGCCGGCCGCGACAAGTGGATCTCGCTGCCGTTGGCCGAACTGTACGATCTCGCGGCCGACCCGAAAGAAGAGAAAAACCTGTTCCCGGCCGAAAAGCGCCGGTCCGAGCAGATCGCGGGTCTCCTTCCGCCCGAATCGGTCTGGCCTCCCCGGCGCCAGGAAGAAGCGTCGGCCGAGGAGGTCGCGCGCCTCAAAAGCCTTGGCTACATGTCAGGCACGTCGGTGGCGAAATCCGTCTACACGGCCGACGACGACCCGAAGCGCCTGCTCGAAATCGACCATCAGCTCCAGAGTTTGGTCGAGAGCTACACCCGGGGCGACTTCGAAACCGCGATCCGGCTCGCGCGCCAGGTGATCGCGGTCCGGCCGACGATGTCGGAGGCGTATGAAAACCTGGCGCTGTCGCTACGCCAGCTCGAACGCCCGGCCGAGGCGATCACCGCGCTCGAAGCCGCCCTGCGCCGCGGCGTGGACCGCGAATCGCTGCGCCGCCAGCTCGCGCTCGCGCTGTCGGAGAATGGCCGCGGCGCCGAGGCGGTCGAGGTGCTCCGCCCGGTGGCGGCGAGCACCGACCCGGCCACTCAAAATGCCCTCGGCATCGCCTATGCGGACGCGGGCAAGCTGCCCGAAGCGAGGGCGATGCTCGAAAAGGCGTTGAAGGTCGCGCCGAACGATCCGAAGACGCTCGAAAACTTAGGGGTGATCAAGCTTCGCCAGGGCCGCCCGGAGGAGGCGCGGAAAGACCTCGAACGGGCGCTGGCCGAGAACGACCAGCTGCCGATCTCGTGGAATACCCTCGGGGTCGTGCGCTACCAAAAAGGCGACGCGGCCGGTGCGCTCGCCGCCTGGCAGAAGGCCGTGGCGCTCGATTCGCGCCAGTTCGACGCGCTGTTCAATCTCGGCCTGGTCGCGGCGCAATCCGGCCGCCGGGCCGAAGCGATCGCGGCGCTGCGCCGGTTCGTGGCGACCGCCCCGCCGGAGCGCTTCGGTCCCGATCTCGAAAAGGCCCGCCGCTGGCTGGCGCAGGCCGGAGGATGAGGATGCTTGCCGACTTGAAGACCCCCGCCCGCCGTTTCGCGGCCGCGCGGCTCCTGCTGGTCCTGCCGGCTCTGGCGATCGCCGCCGCCTGCAATGGCGGTTTCGGGGGAGGCTCGACCCTCGGCACGGCGAAAAACGCGCCGGTAATCGTGGTGTCGATCGACACCCTGCGCTCGGACCGCCTGCCGATCTACGGCTCGAAGCGGATCGAGACCCCGGCGATCGACGCCCTGGCCCGCGAGGGGATCGTCTACGAGCGCGCCTACAGCCAGATCCCGCTCACCCTGCCGTCCCACACCTCGATTCTGACCGGTCAATTCCCGGCCGATCACGGCGTGCGCGACAACACCGGCTACCTGTTTGAAGCGGCCAAGCACCCCTTCCTGCCGCTCCTGCTCAAGAAGGCCGGTTTCGCCACCGGCGCCGCCGTGTCGAGCTTCGTGCTGCGCGGCGAGACGGGCCTGGGAGACGGGTTCGACTATTACGAGGGGGCGATCGACCTGCGCACGGGAGAGGCGCTCGGCCGCAGCCAGCGCCCCGGGGGAGAGACCGCGGCGCTCGCGCTCGACTGGGCGAAGAAACAGGGGAGCGGGCCGTTCTTCCTCCTGCTTCACCTCTACGAGCCTCACTCGCCCTACGAGCCGGTCGAGCCGTTCCGTTCGCGCTACGCCAATCCGTACGACGGCGAGATCGCCACCGCGGACGCGATCGTCGGCCGGTTCTTCGATGCCCTCCGCGAAGCCGGGATCTACGATCGCGCGACGATCATCCTGCTCTCGGATCATGGCGAGGGTCTGGGGGATCACGGCGAGGAGGAGCACGGCATCCTGCTCTATCGCGAGGCGCTTCAGGTGCCGCTGATTATGAAGCTGCCGAAAGGCCGCCTCGGCGGCCGGCGGGTCGCCGCTCCGGTGGGTCTGGTGGACGTGGCGCCGACGGTGCTTCAGCTCGCGGGCGTGGCGCTCCCCGCGGACCTCGACGGCAAGCCGCTGCCGGTCGAAACGAACGAAAAGCCCGCCGCGGGAGCGGCGCGGACGATCTACGCCGAGACGTTCTACCCGCGGCTCCACCTCGGCTGGAACGAGCTCACGTCGCTGATCCGCGGACCGCATCACCTGATCCAAGGTCCGGCGCCCGAGCTGTTCGACCTGACGGCCGACCCGGGGGAAAAGAACGACGTCCTGCGCGCCGAGCGCCGCACCTATTCCGAAATGCGCGCCGAGCTGGCGAAAATCGAGCGGCCGCTCGCCAAGCCGGCCGAGGTCGATCCCGAGACCGCGCAGAAGCTCGCCGCCCTGGGCTACCTCGGAGGCACGAGCGTCTCGGACCCCGGCGCCGTCCTGCCCGATCCGAAAAGCCGGATCGCGAGCCTCTCGGTTTTCGGCCTGGCGATGCAGGCGGTCGCCGACCAACGCTTCGCCGAGGCGATCCCGAAGCTCACCCAGCTGGTGGAGGAGAACCCGAAAATGATCGACGCCTGGGTGGGCCTGGGCGTCGCGCAGTCGCGGGTCGGCCGGCCGCGCGAGGCGCTCAAGGCGTACGAGAAGGCGATGGAGGTGACGGGAGGCTCCGCGCAGGTGGCGATCGGCGCGGCCGCCGTGCTGATCACGCTCGGCCGCTTCGAAGACGCGCAAAAATACGCCGAGATCGGCATGAAAAGCTCGCCGTCGGCCGGCCGCGACCTGATGGCGCAGATCGCGGAGGCGAAAGGCGATTTCGCCGGAGCGGAACAACAGGTGCGTCTCTCGCTCCAGACCGGCGGCTCGCGCATCACGCCGCTCATCTCGCTCGCCCAGCTGCTGCAAAAGCAGGGGAAGACCCAGGAAGCGCTCAAGAACGCCGATCAGGCGGTCGAGGATCTGGCGCGGACCGGCGGCCAGCACGAGGGCCTGCAAGCGTTGCGCGGCGATCTGCTCGCCCGGCTGGATCGGCCGGCCGAGGCAGAGTCGGCGTTCCTGGACGAAATCGGCAAGTTCCCCGGCAGCCTCGTGCCCTACTGCCGGCTCGCGACGCTCTACGCCGCGCAGGGCAAAGCCGCCGAGGCGGTCGCCATGCTGCGCAAGATGACCGAGACCAACAAGACCCCCGCGGCCTACGGCGAGGCGGTGCGTACCCTGCGCGTGCTCGGCGACCCCGAGAGCGCCGGCCGTCTTCTGCGCTACGCTCAAACCCAGTTCCCGGAGAGCCGCGAGCTCCGCCGGCTCTAGCTCTCCGTCCCCCGGAGTGCAAAGGAGTACCTCTCACATGAAGCGCCCGCCCCATCTCACTTCCTGGTTGCTCGCCACGGGCTTGTCTCTCGCGGGCACGGTCCTCTCCGCCGCGATTCCGGCTGCCGCGCCGCAAGCGGCGAAACCGGCCGCGGTTCCCGGAGCCCCCGCCGCC
>DATMZU010000001.1:0-4835 GCA_035607435.1 Thermoanaerobaculia bacterium
GAAGGGCGACGCCACCGGCCATCAGAGCGAGAATCGTGGCGATCGCAAAGAGTCGTACGAGGGAGCTTCTAAAGGCTGTCGAGAAGTTGGAGTCTGTGGTCATCGCCGGATCTCCTGAGCCCCTTCCGGAGAAAGCCACCATGGCCTCGGCCCGAGGCGGCGAATCGACTCGGACCGATTGTTCTCGCGAGAACGGCTCACGGGGGAAGGCGAAAGGCGGCGCGGAGGGGGGCCACCGGGAGGGACTCGCCGGAAAGTGCTACTCTCGCTTCAACGATTTCGTCAGGATTCGGCGCAGGAGCGCCTGCGTCGAAAGTTCAATCTCTTTCCAGAGGAGGACCGAGATGCGAATGCGAAGGGAATGGGTGAGCCGAGAGTTACGCCGCTCTCTGCTCTTGTGCGCGTTGGCGGGTTGGGGGCTCGCGGTTCCGGCGCGGGTCCTGGCCGGGCCCGTGGTCCGGGAGGCCTGTGCATCGAGCTGTAGCTCCGGGACGTCGTGCACGTTCGACGGCGTCAAGAACGTCGCCCTGGGACGTGCCAAGCTGGGGATCAACAAAGCCTGCCATCTCGTCATCGACGGCATCGGATCGAGCGCGGAGGATGGCTTCTCTCAAGTCGCCCTCAGCTCCGAGGCCAATGAGGTGGCGACGCATCTGGGTTGCCCCAATTTCGCCGACTCCAAGAAGGGCGACAAAGAGGTCGTGACGTTTCATGCCGACGTGCCCGGCGGGATCTTCTACACGATGACCGTCGAGAACATCGGCGACCGGACCCTGGAAATGCGTCCGGACTTCTCGGCGATCGGCGCGACGCTCTTTACGGTGACCGTGCTCGAAGGCGGAAGAGTGAACAAAGAGTTCCGCGATCTCTCGTCCGGCACGTTCCGGATGCAGCAGTCCGACCAGGAAGAGATCAACTGAAAAGCGGACGGCACGGCTTCGTACGGCCCCACCTCGGGCGGTCCGGTAGTCGTTGCTGCGGCGGCGGTCGTCGCCTTCGGAGACATGGTTCTCATCCACGCCCAGAATCCCCGGGTGAAGTTGCCCGATTCCATCACCCAGGTCGATTATCGATTCACCAACGTAGGTCCGATTGAAATCACGTCTGAGCAGATCATCCCGCCGTCGGGAGGGCGAGGCCCCGCCTCCCCGGTGATCCCCGTGCTTTCCCCCTGGGGGCTCGGAGTGTTCATCCTCTTGCTCGTCGTTTTCGGGACGCTGCTGCTGCGTCGGAGGGATGCCCCCGGCGCGAGCTGAATCATCGCGACCGATCGATGGGTCCACCAGGGCGGTCCGTTCGGGACCGCCCTTTCGATTCCCGCGCGGGGCGGGGCGGACGTACGCTAGAATCCTGTCTCCCAGAAGAGGAGCGACGTTCGGGAGGTTTTTCTCGTGATCCAACGACCTTTCCTTTTCGCCGCGGCCGGCCTGCTTTCCTGCGCCGCCGTGGTTTCCGCGGGCAATCTCGAAACGTTGAACCTCGAAGCGGGCCGGACGGACGCGAACCGCCTCGCGACTCCGGTCTACGAGACGCCCGAAAGACCCGTCGTCTTCCTGCCCCTGGCCGCGAAATACGACCGCCAGGCCGAGGTGGTGCGGCGGCTCTCGGCGCGGGTGCCGCGCTTTACCGCGACCGGCGTCGATTTCGCGGCGCTTCTCACCTCCGCGCTCCAAGCGGAGGGCTCGGCGATGGGACTCCGGGTGGTGGCGCCGGAACGGGGGGCCGCGGGCTATACGGTCGAAGGGAGCCTCAACGACGTCTTCCTCGAATCCAAGCCCGTGCTCTTGGGACCGATCCTGTTCTACGGCTTCCTGGATGTCTCGCTTTCCGTCCGCGACGGTGAGGGTCCGGCTCGCCCGCTGCGCTACCGGGTGTCGGCCATGTACGCCCGGTTCAACGGCGGCTTCGGAGTCAAAGACGAGGTCGAAGAGGTGGTGGCCGAGCTGCTGCTCGACGGGGCGCAGGAGATCGTCGCCCGCCTGAATCGCGAGGTTTTTCATGCTTTCCCCCACCCGACGATTCAGGCCAAGCTCGCGGCGCTCGCGGGCGGCGCCGCAGATCATGACGCGGAGCTGCGCGCCGTGGCGCTCTCCGGCGCGCCGAGCGCCGCTCCGGCGCTGCTCGCCCTGCTCACGAAGGAGCCGCGCGAGGAGGTCCGCGCCGGCCTGATCGATGCCCTCGCGATCCTCGGCGATCCGGCGGCGGTGGAACCGCTCGCCGCCCGCTACGCCAAAGAGGACGAGGACTGCCGTTTTTTCACTTTGAAGCTGTGGGACGCCGTGGGCTCGGCCGAAGCACGCGAGCTGATCGCGAAGAGGGGCAAGAAGGACGACGACGCGGCCTGCCAGCACCTCGCGGCGAGAATCGGCGACACCCCCTGAGGTGCCTTCGCGGGTACGCGCCGAAAGCCCTCCCGGCCAGGGCACGGACGACAGGAGCCCCTGCGGGGCTTGCCTTCGGCGTCGCCCTGGCCTTCCTCCTCGCGTCGCTTCCGGCCTGCCGCGCGCCGGGCGAATCCCTCGGGGTCGCCCGGCGGCCGATCGTGCTCTGGGCCTGGGAGCGGCCCGAGCGGCTCTCTTTCATCGATCCGGAAAAGACCGCCGTGGCGCTGCTCGCCGGCACGGCGCGGATCGAGCGGGGCGCCGCGCGGCTCCAACTCCGGCGGCAGCCCATCGCCCTGCCGGACGCGGTCGTGCGGATCGCCGTGGTGCGGATCGAAGCGGCGAGCGGCGCCCCCGGGCTCGACGCGCGGGCGATCGCGGATCTCGCGGCACAGGTCGCTACGCTTCCCCACCGCTGGAAGGCGATCGGGCTCCAGATCGACTTCGACGCAACGCGGGCGCAGCGGCCTTTCTATCGCGCAGTGTTGAGCGAGCTGCGGCGCCGCCTGCCGCGGGAGACGACGCTCTCGATCACCGCGCTCGCCTCCTGGTGCCTGGGCGACCCGTGGATCGCGGATCTGCCCGTCGATGAGGCGGTGCCGATGCTCTTCCGGATGGGACCGGAGGGCGCGGGGATCCGCGGCCGCCTCGCGCGCGGTCATGACTTTTCCATTCCTCTCTGCCGCAAGAGCGTCGGCTTCGCCACCGACGAACCGATTCCGAGAAAGTTTCCGGATCGGGCGGTGTACCTCTTCCCTCCGCAGGCCTGGACGCGACATGCTCTGTTATCCGCTCTACGGGAGATCGAACGATGAACCGCCCCCTTCGCGCCGCGCTTGTCGCCGCCATCCTGACCTGTGTGCCGTTGCCGGCCTGCGGCCCGGATTTCAGCCCGCCCGAATTCGTCCGCCGCAAAGAGCCCGACGACCCGGCGCGCTTCCTCGCCGGCCATCTCGACGTGCTCTCCCCGGCGCTCAAAACCGCTTGGCAGGTCGTGGCGTGGCGCCGCCTTTCGGGCCTCGCGATGCCGGCGATCGACGCCGCGGCGCTCGAACCCGGGTTTCTGGATGGCCAAGCCGTCTACGACGCGATGAACGCCTGGAACGAGGCGCGCAAGGCGGCGGTTCCCACGGCCGAGGACGTGTCGATCTCGCCCGACCGCTACGTCGAGACGCCCGCGGTCGATGATTCCGGCGAGGCGTACACCGACACCGTGCCTTACCTCAACTGCCCGGCCGACGCGTTTCGCACCGCGATCGCCACCCTCGCCGACCGCCGTGCCCGCTTTGCCGCGGAAAACCCGGGGGTCGCCGCCTGGGTCCAGGCGCAGGACGCCGTCTTCGCCTCCTGCGCGGAAGGCGCGGCTCCCGCGGTGGGGGAACCCGAGCCAGGGCTGCCGGCGCAGCTCGCGGCCGACCGGCGCTACCAGCTTGCCGCGGCGAGCTTTTATGCCGGCCGCTTCGACGACGCGCGGTCGCGGTTCCTGGCGATCGCCAAAGACGGCTCGTCACCTTGGAGCGGCATCGCGCCCTACCTCGCGGCCCGCGCCCTCGTGCGCCAGGCGTCCTTGACCCCCGGGCCGGTCGATCGCAAACGGCTGGACCAGGCCGACGCGGAGCTGGTGGCGCTGATCGCCGAACCGGGACGCGCCGCCTGGCGCGAGCCGGCCGCCCGCCTGCGCGACTGGATCGCGATCCGCGCCCGGCCGGCCGAGCGGACGGCGGAGCTGGCCACCCTGCTGGCCGCCCGCGACCTCGACCGCGCGGCGCTTGGCCGGCAAGTGATCGACTACGCCTATTTGATCCGCCACCCCGGCCACGCCGCCAAGGCCGATCCGCTCACCGAATGGATCGACACCTTCGGCAAGCCGAGCCCGGAAGGATCGGCCAAGGCGCTCGACCGTTGGCGGGCGACGCACACCCTCCCCTGGCTGGTGGCGGCTCTCACCCTCGCCCCGAACGACGGCAAGGCTCCCGCCGAGCTGCTCCAGGCGGCGGCCGACCTCAAGGACGACTCGCCGGGAAAAGCCTCCGCGAGCTTCCACCACGCGCGGCTGTTGATCGCCGCCGGCCAGAGCGCCAAGGCCCACGAAGCGCTGGACCGCCTGATTGCAAGCCGGATGGCGCTCGGCTCGGAAAACCTCGCCAAGAGCCTGCGCCTGCGGGCCGCCGCGAGCCTCGACGATCTCGTGCGCGACGGCGTGCAGGAGCGGCTGATCTACCCCGGGGACAGCGACGAAGAGGCAAAAGCAGCCCAATCCGCGCGCTACCTGACCGGCGAAGCGGCGTATTGGTGGAACACCCGCCTGCCGCTCGCGAGTTTCGGTGCGACGGTTGGGAAGGTGAACGCTGAGGACGTCCGCGAGCGGCTGGCCGAGGCGACCTGGACGCGCGCCCTGCTGCTCAACGATTCGGCCGCCGCCGAAAACGCCGCGAAGACGATCGGCAAGACCGT
>DATMZU010000004.1:0-3148 GCA_035607435.1 Thermoanaerobaculia bacterium
CGCCGATCAGCACGGTAAGCCCGTACTGGAACCACGAGATCAAAAAGGTCTGGAACAGGCAGAGCCCGAGCGGCCCGCGCGAGAGCGGCAGCAGCACCCGAGAGTAGAGCTGCCAGGTAGAGCCGCCGAGCGTGCGGACGAGATCTTCGAGCGCCCGCTTCTCCTCGTTCCAGAAGCCGAGGAAGAAGACGACTCCGAAGCTGGTGGCGAAAATCGTCTGCGCGAGCACCACGCCCGGAAACGTCCCGGCGAGACCGAGCTTCAAGTAGAGATACAGGAGGCAGACGCCGAGGACCACGGGCGACATCACGTAGGGCGCGTAAGCGAGCAGGGCGAGCCGAGCGCGCGCCGGGTGGCCGGCGATCCGTTTCGCCGCGAGGTAGGAGAGCGCGGTGGAAACCAGCGCCACGACGGTCGAAAGCAGGAGCGAAACTCCGAGCACCCGCGGCAGCCCGCCGTTTTGAAAATCAAGCAGCTCGCGCCACGGATCGAGGCGAATCTCGACGGGCCAGATCTGAGGGTACGGCCAGCGCGCGGCGAGCGACAGCAAGAAAAGCAGCGCGATCGGCAGGAGGCAGAGCGCGAAGACCAAAGCGGCGAGCGCGCCGCGGCTTATAGCTCCGGTCCTTAGGATCCTTCGACCGAAGGGTCCCTTCCCCCGGGGAGGGGGAGGGTTGGAGCCGGGGGAAGGACAGGATGGGGGTCGCTCCAACCGGGTGACGCTCATCCGTGCTCCTCGGTGCGAGTTCGGCGCAGCGCCGCGACGAGCACCGCGAGGGCGAACAGGGTGTAGACCAGAGCGACCACGAACGCTTCCGGCTTTTGCAGGATGTCGAACCGCTGCCACTTGCGATAGGTGAGCACCGAGAGCATCTGCGGCGCCTGTCGGCCGAGGAGGAGCGGGATCTCGTACGAGCCGAGGACCACGACGAACAGCAGCAGCATCGGCGTGGCGGCGCGGGAAAGCAGCATCGGCACGACCACCCGCCGAAGCGCCTGACCGGGTGTCGCCCCGAGCGAACGGGCGAGCGCGGCGAATCGGTCCACCCGCTCGCTCGCCTGGAGCTGCGTGAACAGGAGCGCCATGAACGGCAGGGCGAGCGCGACGTGAGCGGCCAGAATGCCGAGTGCAAAGCGGTCGTTGGTGAGCGCGGGAAAATCGGCCGGACCGGCGACCCAGCCGAGGCGGAAGGCGAGCCGGGAAAAAAGCCCCGTGGGCGCGAGCAGCTGGTAGGTGACGAAGCCGGCGACCGTGTAGGGGAGCGCGAGCGGCAGGTAGAGAAACGTCCCCAACGGTCCCCCCTCGATCGAGCCGCGGAGGACCAGGGAGAGGGCTAATCCGCCCGCGGTCGCGAGCGTCACGACCGCGGCGGCCACCGCGATCGACAGGCCGAAGGAGGTCCAAAGCTCGGAGGCGCCCAGCATTCGCGCCCACGAGTGGAGGGAAAAGCCGGTAGAGAGCAGGCCAGCGAGTCCGATCGTGTAGAGAAACGCGTAGGCCAAGCTCGCGGCGATCGGCAGGACCGCCGCGAGCAGGAACAGAGCGAACGCCGCCCGTTCCGGTTTACTTGTCGAGGATCTCGGTGCGGAAGTCTTCATAGAGGCGAATCATGGTCTCCGGCGCCAGCTCTTGCAGGGCCTTTCCCTGGATCTCCGCACGCTCCGGCCCGTTCTGCCGCTTCGGCAGCTCCGCGAACCGCTGATTCCAAGGCTCGGGCAGGCGGGTCAAGTCGAGGATCGTGCCGTCGCCCCAGACGGCGGGCTTCATCTTTTCGAGCTGCGCCTCGGGCGAGATCATGAAGTTGATCGCGACCAGCGCGCCCTCCAAGTGCGCGGCATTCTTCGGGATGCCCAGATAGTGCGAGTTCTGGATCGTTCCCGTATCCCAGACGTAGGCGCGGGCGCTCTTCGGAAACAGCCCCTGTGCCACTTTGTTGTCCACGTCCCCGTCGTTGTTGCTCATGGTGAAATCGAGCTCGCCGTTGGCGAACATCTGGTGGATCTGCGCGACGTCGGAAGGAAACGTCTCGCCCTTCTTCCAAAGATAGGGGCGGATCTCGCGTAGGTAATCCCAGAGCATCGCGGAAGCTCGGCCGTACTTCGCCGGATCGAACGCGCCGGCCAGTTCCTTCTCGCCGCCGGCCAGGTCGATCAACAGCTCCTTCAAGAACGTCATGCCGGTAAAACCGGTGTCGAACGTGAACCGGCCGGGGTGGGCTTTCACCCAGGCGGCGAGCGCCGCGCGGTCCTTCGGCGGGTCGGGCACCCGGACGGAGTCGTAGATGAACGCATGCTGGACGTTGCCCCAAGGGCATTCGAAACCGTTCACCTCCTGCTGAAAGTCGTAGCGGATGAACCGATTGGAAAAATCGATCCATTTCGCGTTGGGCAGCCGGTCGGTGAAAGGCCCCGTGAGCCCGTCGATCTGGCGCAGCTGGTAGAACGTTTCGCCGTTGATCCAGGCGAGATCGATCGCGCTCTCTTTTTTCTTCGCTTCCCGTTCGGTCATCAGGGTCGAGACGATCGTGCTCCCCTGGCCGGCGACCGTCACCAGCTCGACGCCATAGCGCGCGGCGAGCGTCGGCGCCACGAACTTCGCGACGTAGGCGTTGATGAACGGATCGCCCTGCCACATCATCCAGGTGACCCGCTGGCCGCGCGCGGCTTTTTCGATCTCCGCCCACGGGCGTTGCTCGGCACCGGCCGGGATGGCAGGGGTTTCCGCAGCGCGTTGGCAACCGGTCGAAACCAGCAGAGCCGCCGCGAGGAGGCCCTGCCCAAGGAGTCGCTGAATTCGCTTCATGGTCCGCCTCAGAAGCTGTAGCGTAGACCGAACTGGAATTGCCGCGGCGGACCGGCGTTCTTTTTGACGATCCGAGAGTCTTTCGGTCCGACCTGGATCTGGTTGCTTTGGGTCGAGTTGTTCGAGTAGCCGGAGAGGTTCGCTTCGTTCGTCACGTTGAACACGTCGGCGCGAACTTCGATCCGTCGACCGAGGAACGGCAGCCGGTACTGAACGCCGAGATCGAGCGTCTTCGACCAGGGGAGCCGGTCGCTGTTGCGGCTCTCGCCGGGCGAACGGTCGCTGTTTCCGACGTAGGCGTCGCCGAACGACCGGCCGTCGCCGTTCAGGTCGGTCGTGCCGTAG
>DATMZU010000005.1:0-5850 GCA_035607435.1 Thermoanaerobaculia bacterium
CAAGGGCCGCCGCCACTCCCGCTAGGCGAGCACTCGATCGGCCTTGGCCGCGAGCACGAAGTCGCTCTCGGTCAGGCCGTCGATCGAATGGGTCCAAGTGGTGACTCGGACCTTGCCCCAGGTGAGGAAGAGGTCGGGGTGATGCCCTTCCTCTTCCGCCACCGCGCCGACCCGATTGACGAAGGCGAGCGCGGTCACGAAATCCGGAAACGCATACTCCTTTTCCAGATGATGGCCGGCGACCACTCGCCAGCCGTTGCCGTCGGCGCCCAGCCGAGCGTGCATCTTGGCGAGCGCCGCTTCGTCGAGCGGGGCAACCCCGCCCTTGCACGGCACGCATTTCTGGTTGGCCAGGTCGCTCATTGGATTTCTCTCCTCATAGCGCGTCCACCAGCTCCGCGCGCTTCTTGGCGAACTCGCTCTCGTTGATCAGCCCGTCGTCGAGCAGCTTTTTCAGCTCGCGCAGCCGGTCGGCGCCCGAGACCGGCGCCGAGACGATCGGGCGCAGCCGGCCGGAACGCTCCTGATCGGCGGCGGCCAGGATCGCGCTCTTGAACCCGATCGGATTGGCGATGCGATGAAAGGTCGTGGCGCCGTGCTCGCTCGCGGTGTCGATCTCCAGATCGCCGAAACCGAACAGCCGGCCGGCCAGGGTCTGGAAATGCTCGACGTTGTTGACCTTGTCGAGGTAGGCGTCTTTGGAGGTCCGGGCGAATAGCCCCTCCTGCTTGAGCACCCGCCGATCGGTCAGAACGTAGACGCTGCTCGCGAGGCGCATCCAGCGCACCGCCGCCCAGCCGCCCGCGATCAGGGCGAGCGCGGCGCCGACCCAGTACAGCAGCGGCTGCCCGAACAGCTGGCCGCCGACCACCCCGGCGGCCGCGGCGAGCACGGTCAGGCCGAGCGGCACGACCAGGCCCCAGCGGCTCGGCCACGCGCGATGGAGGACGGTTTCACCCGGTTGGAGAGTTTTCTGCCATGCCATGAACGGAACTCTACCAAAAGGACCCGGTTCGTGCGGAAGCCTGCGCGGGACTACTAAATGGGCCTGAAAAAAGGAATTTCTTTAGATGGGGCCTCCCTTTTCGGCGACGGCTGTGTTACATTCCGACCTCGTATTCGACGTAGCCGGGCTCGCGACGCGGCCCTTTTCGGCGACAACCACCGGATCGAGAGGTTTTTCGATGCCGCCCAGGATCGCACCGCGCCGTGCCCGGTTCACGGCAGCCTTTGTCCTCGCGTTCTTCCTCCTAGGTACCTGCGGCACCCTCTCGCTCGAACCTCTCTCGGCTCAAACGCTGGTCGGCTCTCCCGCGTCGATGGACCGGCAAAACCGCGCGGCCGAAGACGAGGCGTTCACCTACCTGCGCAATCCCGAGGACATTGAAGTCTTCGTCCGTCACGGCCTGCTGGTCTACGTGCCGGGCAACGGCGAATATCAGGTGGACGGCGCGTCGTTCCCTTACGCCCGGCCGGAGGTCAAGCGCTTCCTCGAATGGATGGGGCACCTGGAGCGCAAAAGCTGCGGCGAGCCGCTGGTCGCCACCAGCCTGGTCCGGCCGAAGAGCCATCAGCCGCGCAACGCCTCGATCCACTCGGTCCATCCGACCGGCATGGCGATGGACCTCCGGCGCAGCCTCCGCCGCGCCTGCAGCAGCCTGCTCGAAAGCACTCTCCTCGACCTCGAAAGCCGCGGCATCCTGGAGGCGACCAAAGAGCGCTTCCCCGCCCACTACCACGTCGCCCTGTTCCCCGAAGCTTTCTCCAGCTACCTGCTGGCGATCGACGGCGGGCGCGAGCTGCCGCCGATCCAGACCGCCGGCTTGTCCGGGCCGCCGGTCGATTCGATCGCCGAATCCGCCCCGTCGCCCGGCTCCGTCCGGTCCGGCAACGTTCCGGCCGGTCGCACGGCTTCGCGCAGCGCGGTCCATCGGGTCCGACGGGGTGAGACGCTCTCCCGCATCGCCAGCCATTACGGCCTCTCGGCCGACTCCCTGCGCCGGGCCAACGGCCTGCGCGGCAGCAAGCTTTTCTCCGGTCAGCGCCTGCGCATCCCCGGCGCGGCGGCGGTGGCGTCGGCGCGCTCTCAAGCGGGCAAGATCTCCGTCCGCTGGTCGGGCACGAAGAGCGCGGCCACCAAGGCGCGCACCGTTCGCGTCGGCCGGGGCGACACCCTCTCCGGAATCGCCACGCGCCACGGCACGACCATCGCGTCCCTGCGCAAGGTGAACGGCCTCCGGGGCAACACGGTGCGCGCCGGGCAGTTGCTCAAGGTCCCCTCGACTTCGGGGGCGGGCTCCTCCTCCTCGATCTCCGCGAGCCGGAGCAGCCGCACGACGAGCCGCACCGCCTCGGCGAGCGCCGGCCGGCGCGCCGCCAAGCGCGTGCGGGTCGGGCGCGGCGAGACGCTCTGGCAGATCGCTCAGAGGAACGGCGTCTCGGTCGCCAGCCTGAAAAAGGCGAACGGCCTGCGCAGCGCCTCGGTGAAAGCCGGGCAGATGCTGTCGATCCCCGCGCGCTGAAAGCTTTTTCCGGCGGATCGTCTCGCCCCAGCAGCCCTCACCCCCGGCCCCTCTCCCAAAAGGGAGAGGGGGGAACTGCGCCAACTTCGCTTTTGCTCCCCTCTCCCTTTGGGAGGGGTTGGGGGTGAGGGCTGTTCGGCCTAAACTGTGTCCGCGCCCTGGTCGCGCGTTCCCACTGGAGGCCTCGCATGCGCCGCATCTCGCTCCGCTCCATCCGTCCGCTCGTTCTCGCCCTCGCCACCCTGTCCGCCTGGGGCGCCGGCTCCCTCGCCGCCTCGCCGCCGGAGCAGCTCGCCGACCGTGTGCTCAACGCGATGGGCGGCCAAAAAGCGTGGGACGACACCCGCTTCCTCCACTTCACGTTCGCCGGAAGGCGCAGCCACTGGTGGGACCGCTACACCGGCCGCCACCGGGTCGAAGGGAAGACCAAGGAGGGGAAGGCCTACGTGGTGCTCGAAAACATCAACACCAAGCAAGGCACCGCCTGGCTCGACGGCCAGAAACAGGAAGGCGAAGAGGCGGCAAAGCTGCTGGAGATGGGCTACGGCACCTGGGTGAACGACACCTATTGGCTGTTGATGCCCTACAAGCTGCGCGACCCGGGCGTCCATCTCGCGACCGACGGCGAGGAGACGATCGACGGCACGACGTACGACAAGCTGGCGGTCTCGTTCGACCACGTCGGCCTGACACCCGGCGATCATTATTGGGCCTACGTCAACCGCAAGACCGGGCTGATGGACCGCTGGGCTTTCCGGCTCGAAGACGCGAAGCCCGACGAGGCGCCCTCCGCTTGGGCTTGGCAAGGCTGGCAGAAATACGGCGGCATCCTGCTCGCTCCGCACCGCGTCCAGGTCGGAGGCGACCGCACGCTGGAGCTGGGCGAGATCTCGGTCGCGGCGCTCCCCGACTCGACGTTCGATTCCCCCGCGCCGGTCGCCGCGAAGTGATCGGGCCGGCGCCGGCTCGGCGGATCGTCTCGCTCGTGCCCAACGGCACCGAAATCCTGTTCGCGCTCGGCGCGGGCGACCAGGTGGTGGGCGTGAGCCACGAGTGCGACTTTCCCCTCGCGGCGCGCGAGCGGCCGATCGTCACCGGCAGCGCGCTGGCGGCCGACCTGGCCCCCGCCGAGATCGACCGCGCGGTCTCCGCCCAGGTGGGCAACGGTTTAAGCCTCTACACGATCGACGAGGCCCTGCTCGCCCGGCTCGACCCCGAGCTGATCGTCACCCAAGAGCTATGCCCCGTCTGCGCCGTCAGCACCGAGCAGGTGGAGGGCGCGTTGGCGCCGCTTCCCCAATGTCCGGACGTGCTCTCGCTCGATCCGCGACGGCTGGCCGATGTGTTCGCGGACATCCGGAGCGTCGGCGAAAAGATCGGAAGAGAACAGGAAGCCGCCGACCTGGTGGACGGACTGGAAGCCCGCCTCGCCAAACTTCACGCCGGGGCGGGAGCCCAGAGACCCAGAGTCCTCGCGCTCGAATGGCTGGAACCGCCGTTCGCGGGCGGCCATTGGGTACCCGAGATGATCGAAGCCGCGGGAGGCATCGACGTCGCCGCCCAACCCGGCGACGGCTCGCGCCGGATGACCTGGGACGAGGTGGCCGCCCTCGATCCCGATGTCCTCGTGGTCATGCCCTGCGGTTTCGACGAAGCGGGTGCCCGCGCGCAGATCGAAAGGATCGCGGGGACTCCTGAGTGGTCGTCGCTCCGCGCGGTACGGGAGGGAAAGGTTTATCCGGTGGACGCCAACGGCTGCTTCAGCCGGCCCGGGCCGCGACTGGTGGACGGCATCGAGCGGCTGGCGGAGATTTTCCGGAGCTGAGGAGGCATAGGGCGGGCCTTCAGCCCTTGGGAAGATGGGGCGGTCTCGAACCTGGGGCGTTGCCCCAGGCTGTTCTTGGGCGGGCCTTCGGCCCTCAAGAAGCTCGACTTTGTTGGTGCCTGTAGCAGCGAATCCTTGTTCTGTCGGAGGTATGGCGGCATCTCTGCCCTCAAGAAGCTCGGCAACGCTTGAGCGCCGAAGGCGCGATCTATACCAGCCTGGGCCAACGGCCCAGGACACCGGACCGGTAACTTCCACCCAGGGCTGAAAGCCCGATCCATCTGCGGGGGCTACGACGAGGCCGTCCCCGGAATCGGCCAGCGGTCCACCTTCAGAAGGCCACTCGCCAAGAGAAGGTCCATGTCCCCATCGCGGGCCAGTAAGGAACACCCGTGCTCGTCGGCGAGAGCCGCGATCAGGCAATCGATCGTCGAACGAATGGTCTTTCCGCGCTGGCGCAGAGCCCGGTAGAGATCGGCGGCCCGAAAATAGAGGTCGATCCCCGCGGGCTCCAAATAGGTGAGGTCACGGAAACGAGCGGCGAGGCGGGCAAGTCCCTCTTCCCTACGTAGACCCTGGAAGACTTCCGCGACGATGACCCCACAGGTGCAGATTTCATGGTCGCTGGGAACGAGACTCGCCAAGGCTTGCCGCTCGGGCGAAGGATAGCCATTCAGGAAGTCCACCCAAACGGAGGTATCGACCAGAACCTTCAAACCTCACGGTTCCGGCCGCGCAACGCGTCCAAATCTCCCTCCCAGTGCATTTTGCCCTCAAACTCCAAGAACTCCTGAAGGCGGCTGCGGCGGGCGAATAGTCGAAGCGCCTCGTTGATCACGTCCGTTTTTGTCTTACCCGGGGCGGCCTTCAACGCGGTTGCAAGCGCTTCGTCGTCGAGATTCAAGGTAGTCCTCATGACGGCACCTCCATGCAGATGATAAGAGGCAAGCGTCTGCATCGCAAGCTAATCATTGGCCGCGTTGCCCCCTCTGGTGTGCTCGTCCTGGGACCGTCGGCGTCCTCGCCGACGCTCCGGCCCGCAGAGCGATGACCTTCGGTCAATTCTTCTCCGACCGTAGAGCGCCGTAGATCGCGAGGCCGAGCAGCAGAACCGCCAACCCGATCGCATACGGCACCCAGTCGAACGAGCGGCCCTCCGGAACCACTTCCGGCCCGTGCGGCGCGGGCGCCGATTCCGGGGACCGGTCGGGGGCCGGTTTCATTCCCTCCCCTTCCTCCCCCGCCTTCGGCTCGACCACCTCCACGGCGTAGAAGATCCTCGTGGCGCTCTCTCGCGCGGCGGCGACCAGGGCTCCTCCGACGTCTCCCGTGTGGAGGCGGGGGGCGAGGATGTCGCGGACGATCTCCGCCGCGCGCGCCTGCCGCTCCGGTTCGTCGAGCCCGCGGCCCAAGGTCAGCTCGACCTCGCGATCTCCGAGCGCGACGAAGATCAACAATCCGCGCGCTTCGTCTCCTCCCAGGCGCCAGGATTCGGACAGTTCG
>DATMZU010000010.1:0-19969 GCA_035607435.1 Thermoanaerobaculia bacterium
CGGACGCGCAGACCGAATTCTCGCTGGACGGGAACGGCAATCTCACGGTCTCGGGGACGGTCACCCCGTTCTCGAGCCGCGAAGTGAAGCTGGCCTTCGACGATGTCGATCGCGATACGGTCCTCAGCCGGGTGCTCGCGCTTCCGATTACCACCTGGGCCTACAAGGCGGACCCGAATGTCCGTCACATGGGACCGATGGCGGAGGACTTCTTCTCCGCCTTCAACCTGGGCCCGGACGACAAGGGGATCTCGGTCACAGACTCTGCCGGCGTCGCGTTCGCGGCGATCCAGGGCCTCTACGAGCGGATCGCTGAAAGAGAGGCGACGGTCGCCCGCGAGAACGCCGAGCTGGCTCGGAGAAACCGCGACCTCGAAGATCGCCTGGCGCGGCTCGAAACGGCGCTCGGGACGAGAGCGATGTCCGCCGCCGCGACGGTAGCGGCGCCGCAGTAACGACTCTTGATCGGCGGCTTCGGGCGCCGACGTGCCCGGAGCCGTCGCGAAGCGACTAGGGTTCAGGCCGACTTCTTCCGTGCGCTCGAGGTCCGGCGTCGCGTTGTTGCCGGCTTTTTCTCGCTGTTCGCCTTGCGCTTGGCCGTCGTGCGGGTCTTGGGCGCTTTGCCTGGCGTCAGGCTCTGCTTGAGAAGTGCCATCAGATCCACGACCTCCGCCATCGGCTCTTCGGGCGCGGCTTCGACCTCTTCCTCCTCGCCCTTTCCGCCGCTCTTCGCTTTCTTTTTGATCAGCGCCAATAGATCGTCCCGATACTCGTCCTTGTACTCCTTCGGGTTCCAGGTCTCGTCCATCCCTTCGATCAATTTCTCCGCGAGCTGGATTTCCTTGGCGTTCACCGGCCCACGCTTGGGGAATTCGTACGCCGCCGGATCGCGGAGCTCGTGGGCGAATCGCAGGAGATTGACGATGATCGCTTCTTCCAAGGGATAGATGGCGGCGAGATACTGGCGCGTACGCACCACCAACCGGGCAAGGCCGATGCGTTCGGAACGGAGGAGCGCTTCGCGCAGCAGGGAGTACGCCTTGGCGCCCGCCTTTTGCGGCACGATGAAGTAGGGCTTGTCGAAATAGATCGGCGGAATGTCGCCCGCTCCGACGAAGCCGAAAATCTCGACCGTCTGCGTGGCTTTCGGATTGGCGCGCGCAAAGTCTTTTTCGTCCAGCACGACGAACTTGCCTTTGCTGATCTCGTAGCCGCGGACGAGATTCTTCTCAACGATTGCATCGCCGGTCTTCTTGTTGATTTTCTTATAGCCGACCCGCGAGAGGTTGCGCCGGTCGAGCAGCGTGAGATCGAGATCGTCGGGGCTCTCGGCCGGATACAGGCCGACCGGAATGTTGACCAAGCCGAAGCTCAAACTGCCGTTCCAGATCGAATGGGGCATGGTTGTCCTCCTCGCGTCGCCGCAAGCGGAACAGCAAGGCACATGCCCGGCGATCCGGCATTTCGCTTGCTTGCTCGGCCCATGTCCCCGGCGCTTCGCCGGGCAACGCTCTCGACCGGAGGAACCATGGAATCGACTCCAAAAAGAAATCCCTTCGTCCACGAGAATCAGAGGCTCGACCTCGCCGGGAGGACGCTCCCATGAAGCACAAACTCCTATGGACCGCGCTCTTCTTCTTCGTGATCGTCGCCGTCGGTGGAGTCGTGGCGGGGCAGCAGGGCCAGCCGGGCGCCGTGGGCCAGCGGGCGCCCGCCGATCCGGAAACCCAACGCATCGTACGCGGCTTCCTGATCGCTCCCGTGCCTCTCAACCTACGCGGCAAAGATCGCGCACTGGTGGGCCTCGGCAGTTACATCGTCAACGCCCAGGCGGGCTGCAACGATTGCCACACGAACCCCTCCTATGCGCCCGGCCACGACCCGTATCTCGGCGAGCCGAAGCAGATCAACGTCGAGCGGTACCTGGCGGGAGGCCGAGAGTTCGGACCGGTCGTTTCGGACAACATCACTCCCGATGAAGACGGTAAGCCGGCGGGCCTGACCTTCCAGGAGTTCCGCACCCTGATCCGCACCGGCCATGAGCCCGGCGAGGACGAGATTCTCCAGGTGATGCCCTGGCCGATCTTCAAGGAGATGAAGGACCACGACCTCCAGGCGATCTACGAATACCTTCGCTCAATCCCCCACATCGACGGAGGGGACGAGGAGTGAAAAATCCGCTCCACGCCTTCGGGTCCCCCCGAGGGCGTGGCGACGATCTACTGAACCGTTTCGACTCGTAAAGGCGCCTCGCGCGGCGCGCAAGATTTTCCGGGGACCGCAGGATGTGCCAGGCGATTCTTCCGAACGGAGAGGGACGGTGTCACCTCATATCGGCAGCTCTTCGCTCGATACTGAACGAAATCAGCCCGTTGTCGAACGTTAGGCGTTGCTCGCCACAAGAGCGGCCTCGACGGCACCAAGGAGAGCACTGAGTTCAAGATGAGCCTCCGTGTTGACAGTCACGGCCTTGGCCGGAAACAAAGGCCCACAGTTTTGCTGCTCATTGAGCATGGCGACAAGACTCTCCCGCGACCAGCGTTCATCCAAATGACCTGGGTGGCGACGGCGCGCAAGGAAGCGGTTGGCGGCGACCGACACCGGGCATTCACAGTGTACTTCGATGGCCACGCCTGGCGGAGCTTCCAGCCAACCCGTCGGAGTTCCTGAGTCCAGTGCCGAAGCCGGATGCTTCCACCAGGAAGTCAATACCGCAGTCCGCTCCGCGCGGGCGACTCGCTGAAAGCGTTCGTCCGCGCGCCGGCTCAGTTGCCGACGCCAGTTTGGATCGCCAACGCCTTCGACTTGAAACAGCTCCTCCAAGAACGAATCCTTGTCGAAGAATGGCAAATCCAGAGCCTTCGCGATAGCGCTGGCAACGGTCGTCTTTCCGCTCGCCGGCAAGCCGGAGACTATGACGAAGCCTGGCATTGTCAGGTGTCTACTAAATCGCCCCGCGTCAAGGATTCAATCGCCAGATCGTCGCGTTCAGAACCGTGGCGAAGGATACCCACAGAGCGTAAGGCACGAAGAGCCAAGAGGCCGCCGGGCTGATCCTTCGCGCAAGAATCGCGAAGGCCACGATGCAGGCGAGCAGCGCCAGGATGTCCACCAACGCCAGCGGTGGGCGGTGGAGGCCGAAAAACAACCACGACCAAGCGGCGTTCAGTCCGAGTTGTACGAACCAGACGACCAGGACCGGCGTCACGTGTTCGCCCGAACGTTTCCAGACGAGCCAACCGGCGACGGCCATGCCCAGGTAGAGGAGCGTCCAGACCGGACCGAAGACCCAGTTGGGGGGATTCCACGAGGGTTTCGCCAGCCCCTCGAACCACGGGCCCGGTTGGAAGTGCGCTCCAAAGAACGCGGCGAGCGCTACCAAAGCGAGGAAGACGAGGAGGGTGACGATGGATCGCATGGGGCGAGGCCCTTCCTACGGTCATTTTCCGGGTTGGCGGGAACGGCTTCGTGCCGTAGTGCGGCGAATTGCCGCAGGGATCATGCCAGACACCGTCGTTCCCGACCGGCAATCCGGTGCGCGGAGGTCGCGCGGACTGTTGCGGAGCCCGACCAGTACTCAGCGGAAGGTCCCAAGAACCGTTCCGCGGGAAGATTTCCCTGCGCCGGCTGAGGAGACCGGTGGTCCCGTGTCCGCCACGGGTGCGTCGGCCCAGCGCACTGGCGAGCCGAGCCGCGACACCAGTGCCCTGGGCCAGCGCACCGGTGATCTGGGCCGCGACACCAGTGCCCTGAGCCAGCGCACCGGTGTTCTGGGCCGCGACACCAGTGCCCTGAGCCAGCGCACCGGTGTTCTGGACCGTGACACCAGTGCCCTGAGCCAGCGCACCGGTGATCTGGGCCGTGACACCAGTGCCCTGAGCCGGCGCACCGGTGATCTGGGTCGCGACACCGGTGTACTGAGCCGGAGCACCGGTGGTGGCGGGTAAAAAACCGGTGTTCCGATCCGTCTCATCGGTTCGGGGATGCTGGAATCCGCCATATAATTCCCGAAACGCGCGATCGGGCCGGGGAACAGTCCTCGCGGCCCTCGACTCGGGAGGTCACCATGAAGGACCGGTCCTACGCGGGCAAGCTCTACCAGTGGCAGAGCATGATCGAGAACATTCAGGAGTCGCTACCCAGCATTCCGGAAGCCGACGTGCCGTTCGCCGACGCGCAGCAGAAGGTCGCCGAGTTCCGCGCGACGCAGGAAGCGATCCAGATGATCGAAGGCCAGAGAAAAGAGCTCATCGAGCGGCGGCGCCATCTCGACCAGGAAACCCGCCGGTCCATCCGGCGCCTCGCTTCCGTCGCCCGCGGCCACATGGGTTTCGGAAACCCGGCCCTCGAAAAGTTCGGCGTCCGCTCCGAGGACTGGAGCCGCCGCAAGCGCAAGGCGCCGGAAAAGGCGAAAGCCGCGCCGAAGGGGTGACTCTGGCGGTTTCGCGATTGGGGGAGGCTGTCCGAGGCGAAGAAGCTCCCTCGATCCGGAATTCGTTCCTAACGTCCCCTCGACGCGCCCTCCGGAGCGAACGCCTCAAATCTGGTCGTTTCGAGGGAGATTTCCCCTGGTTGCGGTGATTCGCCGCTATAATCACCGCAGAATATGCGGCGAAAGAGTCCGTACATCCACGATCAACCGGGCTGGCCCCAGTTCCGCTGGGACTCCGAAAAGGTGGCGAAGCCCCTCGCCGCCGTGCGCCATCAACAGGGGCGCCTGATCGGGCATATGGAGGCGCTCGGGTTCCCGCTGCGACAGGAAGCCGTCCTCCAAACCCTGACCGAAGACGTTGTCAAGAGCAGCGAGATCGAGGGCGAGGTGTTGGACGCCGAGCAAGTGCGCTCGTCGGTCGCGCGCCGCCTGGGCATGGATGTCGGAGGTCTGAAGGCACCCGACCGCGACGTCGAAGGCGTCGTCGAAATGATGCTGGACGCCACACGGCATTTCGACCAGCCGCTCACCGCCGAGAGGCTCTTTGCCTGGCACGCGTCCTTGTTTCCCACCGGCCGCAGCGGAATGCGCAAGATCCGAACGGGTGCCTGGCGCGAAGACGCAGCCGGCCCGATGCAGGTCGTCTCCGGTCCGATCGGGCGCGAACGGGTTCATTTCGAGGCTCCTGGCGGCGAAAGAATCGATCGGGAAATGCGCGTCTTTCTCGACTGGATCAACGACGCAGGCCAAGACGCCGAACCCGACCTGGTGGTGAAGGCTGGGCTCGCCCATCTCTGGTTCGTGACGATCCATCCGTTCGACGACGGCAACGGCCGAATTGCCCGCGCGATCGCGGATCTCGTGCTGGCCCGGTCCGAGGGAAGCCCCCGGCGCTACTACAGCCTGTCGGCGCAAATTCGGCGGGAGCGCAAGGCGTACTACGAAATCCTGGAACAAACCCAGAAAGGCACCCTGGACGTCACTCCCTGGCTCGACTGGTTCCTCGCCTGCCTCGGCCGCGCCATCGACGGCGCGCAGACGACTCTTGCTCTCGTCCTTTCCAAGGCCCGCTTTTGGCAGGAGCTTCACGACAGCGGGATCAACGACCGCCAGCACCACATGCTCAATCTCTTGCTGGACGGTTTCGAAGGCTCCCTCACGACCTCGAAATGGGCAAAGATTGCCAAGTGCTCGCCGGACACGGCGCTGCGGGACATCCTCGACTTGGTCGAACGTAGGGTTCTCGTCCGTGGCCTGGAAGGCGGGCGAAGCACGAGTTACAGGCTGGGCGAGCAGGTCGGGAGCCGAAGAGTCGCTGGAGACTGACTTTGGTTATAGAGGGGCAACGTCCTTACCGCCTTCTTAAGGAGCGCCGGGACGGCCGGTGAAGTTCCGGGACAGCTCGGCAAGGCAACCCCACGATAGAATCTCCCCGAACTTCCCCGGGAGGCCCTATGCCGACAGCCGCACCGACGGTCGAGCAGCATTTCGCAGGCAAGGACCCCTCGGTTCGCGAGATCTACGATCGGCTATTGGCCGAGATCGGAAAGCTCGGCGAGTTTGCCGAAGATCCCAAGAAGACCTCGATTCATCTGAATCGCCGCACCGCTTTTGCTGGAGTCGCCACGAGGAAGAGCTTGCTCGTCTTGACGCTCAAGGCGTCCCACGACCTTCGCAGCCCGCGGGTGAAGAAACACGAGCAGGCGTCGGCGAATCGGTGGCACTTGGAGGTGCCCTTGTCATCCCCTAAAGACGTAGACGCCGAGGTGGCCGGTTGGCTCAAGGCGGCGTACGAGATTTCGGGATAGTTCCCGTTGTACGACGGGGGGCCGGCTTCCGGCCGGCCCCCCCCACTTCAGCGGGGTCTAAGGACCATGTTCCTCAGCTTCAGCGTGAGGAGATAGGCATCCGCCACGGCCGGATTGCCCGTCGCCGTCATGTCGAAGACGCAATTTTCAAAGGCCGCCGGGTCTTGAATTTGGCGGCACAGCCTCTGAGCTTCCTCGGGATTCATCGGCCTCACGGGTTGCCGGGGCTTGCCTCCCGGCCACGGATTGGTGCGGATCGTCGTGCAGGACGCTCCCGGGGGCGGCGGCCAGGTGCGCTCGGTAAAGTTCGCCGTCGACGTGCCCGCCGCATAATCGAACAGACTCGTCGCGTTCGTCACCCGCCAGGCATCGGCGAACGACTTGTTGAGCACGAGGTGCCGGGTGGGAAGGCTGGCCGGCTTCGGACCGAAGGACGAGCCGTTGGGCGCGCGCGGCAGCCAGTCGGGGCTGAGGATATGCCCCATCGTACCTTCGCGCGCCGGGGTGTTGAGCACCTCCACGTTCAAGTACCAATAGCCTTCCGAGGCCCAGAAATTCGGCGTGATGATCACGCGGGTTCCATCCGCCAGCTGGAGGTCGAGCCCGCCGCCCAAAGCGGCCTTGGCGATCCGGTCGCCGCCTCCCAATTTGAGACCATTCGCCGGGAGAATGACCACCTTGCCGTCGATGCGCAGCTGCATTCGCTCGGCGCCTTCGACTCCGGATCCGGGTTGATAGCTGATCCGATGTTTGCCGACCCGCAAGGCCGCGGCGGTGTTCAGGCTCACGCAACTTGCCAGCCCCGTGTAGGCGTTGGCGCCGGGGGTAAAGGAGGTGAGGACCGGGGTCTGCCGGGTCTGCAGCTCGAACCCGGTGTCGGAGTTGCGGAGCGTCGTGAACTCGCCGGCCGCCTGGAAGTCGTAAAGAACGCCGTTGGTGGTGGTGAGATGCGGATCGCCGCTGTCGGACGGGCTCTCGGTGGGTGATTTCGTACACCACTTCTGAAAGGCGATGACCTCGGCGTCAGTCGCCGCGCTTCCGGGGGGGCTGCCTTGCGGCATCGTTTTCTGGATGGCTTGCGTCAGGATCGTTTTGCAATAACCGGGCGTCCCGTTCAAATCCAGGGATAGATGCGGGAATCGTCCGGCGGTTCCGCCGGCAACGGGTTTCCGATGACAGCCGACGCAAACACCGGGGACGAAAGCCTCCGCGTGGGACAGCTGATTCTGCGGCCAGGTCGCAGGCACGAGGGGAATGTAACGGTTCGGCGCGAAGGTCGGCAGACCCAGCATGGTATTCAGATGTTTCATCCGGAGTCCGCCCCCAAGGTCGGACTCCGGATGGATGATGTACGGATTCTCGCCCGCGTGACAGTCTGAGCAAACGCCGCCGGTTCCGAACTCGATTTCGGCACCGCCGGCTTGGTACAAGCCGCCGGGCACCGTAGGAACGCCGATGGGAATCTGGGTTCCAGCGGGAAATTGGAAGCCGACGGACTTCATCTGCGCGTTGTTCCACATCTGATTGTCCCAAAAGCAGACCTTCGAGGTCGTCTTGCTCAGGCAAATCACGCCGTCCAATTTGACCGTCGTCAGGCTGGCACCGGTATAGCGAGGCAGAGCGATGCACATGCCTTTGGCGCTCTCGAACACTCGGACTTCGGCCGGCGTTCCTTCGATGAACTGCTCGGCCTGCGGGATGAAGCCGAGGCTTTTCCACCCGGCCGTACCGTTAGGGTCCAAGACGCCGATCGACGGTGGAATCGGCACGTCGGCCATCATGCACTCGGTGACATACGCCTGCCCGCTGTTCGTCGTGACCAGAGACGCCGTCTCGCCGCCGACTTTGAATTCCGCCAGCCCCAGCCTCGTCTGGATCTTGGGATCGAGCGCGAAGGGTTTGAGGTCTTGGAGCGCTTTGAGGTCGTTGCGGCGCGGCAGCTCCCATCCCAGCTCATAGCTCAGGGCGTTCAGCTTGGAGTGCATGCGTTGTACAGCCGTCGTGCGCGGCGAATGCGCGGCGAGCCAATCGAGCGAGCGCTGTTTTACGATGAGGCCCGCCTGCCCATCTTGAGTCAGACCCTCGGTCAATCCCCGTTCGAAGGCGGCGAGCTCGGCTTTCTGCTTGGGTTCGAGCCCGGCGAGCAACCGCTTGTGGTACCAGCTCTGCGTTTGGGCGACCCACTCGGCGGTCGGCACGATCTGAGCGCCGTTTTGATCGAAGAATCCGCCATGGCCGACATAGGCGATCGGTTCGTCCGCCGCCGCTCCCTGGCCTGCCCGAGCTTCCTGGGGCTCATCGGGAGCGTCGGTCGAAGCGATGTCGGAAGGGGCATGGGCCGAAAGAAGAGGGTAGGCCGGATTCTCTGCCGCGGCGTGCCGGCCGACTGCGGACGCGGGTTCCCTGCCGGCCGTCCGCCGGTTGCTCGCGGCGCCATAGGCGAGCGGAATGAGAAGGAGAAAGACCCCGAGCGAAAGAAGCACCCAGGTCAGAGACGGTCGGACATGGCCGCAAGTGCCGTCCGCCGGACGGTTGCAGATTGGGCAAAAACGATGCTCGTTCACGCAGCACCTCCTTGGCGGGGTCGCCAATAATGTCTGCCGCCAGAACCTCGGCTTTCGACGGGTCGAGATGGAGCGCGGCACCAGGTTTTGGTACTTCCTTAGTTATAAGCGTTTGAGGAGGGAGATCTGTTACAGGATTTCACTCGGCGGGATCAAACGTTCCGAAGGATAACGTTTGGCGTCAGGCTACGTTTCGAAGGATAATGTAGCTTGCCATGACCCCTGAGCTTCGCGCCCTGCTTGAGCTGACCAACCCCTGGCTGGGCGACCCGGTGGCCGCCCAGCGGGCCGCGCGACGTCGTATCCCGGAGAATTTGTTGCCCCGCGCCGCTGCGCCGGGTCTGGCTGCGGCGCTTGAAGACCGGCGCCACGCTCACCTGGTGATCGGCCCGCGCCAGGCCGGCAAGAGCACCCTCGTCTGGTCGTTGCTCTCGGCCCGTCCGCAGCCCTTGCTGTTCCTCAACTGCGAGGAGACCCTGATTCGGCAGTGGTGCTCCTCTCCGGCGCTCTTCGTCGGCGACTTGGTGGAGTGGCTGCCGGAGGACGGCGTCGTGTTCCTGGAAGAGGCGCAGTGGCTGGACGAGGCAGGTCTCTTCCTCAAAGGGCTGGTCGATGCCCAGACGGGCCGGCGAATCGTTGTCACAGGCAGCTCGTCCTATCACCTACTGGCGCGCACCCGAGAATCCCTCGCCGGGCGCGCGACCCGCCATGCGCTGTGGCCCCTGTCCCTCCGCGAAATCGTTCCGGCGTCGGATTCGAGCCCGGCGGCGTTTCGGCGCGCCCGCCGGGAGGCGATGGAGCGGCAGCTCCTGGTCGGGGGCTATCCGGAAGTGTGGACATCGCAACGCGCGGAGTCCGTACTCCAGGAGCTGCTCACCGCCTTCGTGCTGCGCGACGCGTCGGACCGCTTCCGCATCGAACGGCCGGACGCGTTCCGGCTGCTTCTGCGCCTGATAGCCGGTCAGGTCGGCGACGTCGCGAGTTTCTCGGAGTGGTCGCACATTCTGGGGATCGCCGTCTCCACGGTCTCCGACTACGTGGCGCTACTCGAAGAGACGCACCTCGTCCGGCGGGTTCGCCCCTTCATCGGCGGCAAGCGCGCGGAGCTGACCCAGGCGCCCCGCTTCTATTTTCTCGACAACGGTTTGCGCAACCTGCTCGTCGGCGGGCTCACGCCCATTGATGAGCGAGCCGACCTCGGCAAACTGATGGAGAACTGGGTCGCTTCGGAGCTTCACAAGCGCTATTCGGAGCCTGGAGAGGTTCGCTCCTGGCGGACGACCGGCGGCGCGGAAATGGACTTCGTGCTCGAACCCCGTCAGGGCGTTCTGGTGGGCATCGAGGTCAAAGCGCGCACCGGCGGTTCTTTGAAGATCACGCGCTCGATGCACAGCTTCATCGAGGCCTACCAACCGCGCCGCATGCTCCTGGTGCATCGCGGCGAACCGGAGCGGCAGGGGGTCGCAGGCACCGAGGTGCTTGCGGTGCCCGCCGAGTTGCTGCCGGAAGCGCTCGACGATCTTTCCGAACTCGGTTCGGAATAGACGCCGCGAGAGTGGATCGGAACTCGCCGTGGTGGTTGGGGACCTTGAGCAGCAAGGCGACGCTTGGAGATCGCGGCACGGTTCCCGGAGAAGCCGTTTCACATGAGAGGCGTAGCGGCGTCGCTTATCGCAAGTTGAAAATGAGTCGAAGAGTGCATAGCATCCGGCCACGGGATGAAGTGCTAAAGCCCTACCGACGAATAAGGAGAGCCCCATGCGCAAAACGCTAATCTCCGCTGTCGTGGCAGGTTCACTCGCAATCGCTCCGGCGGCCTGGGCGGTGGCCGGCGGCTCTTTCGTGGCCCACGGACGGTCGTTCCAGGAGGTCCCCGCGATCTCCAGCGCGGCGATGATCGAATTCACCGGCACGGTCGATGAGTCCAATACCACTCTCACCTACACCCTCACCTACTCTGGCTTTCGGGGTAACGTGACCCAGTCGCACATCCATTTCGGCCAGATGGGCGTGAACGGCGGGATCGTCATCTTCCTTTGCAGCAACCTGGGCAACGGCCCGGTAGGCACCCAGGCCTGCCCGGCGTCGGGGACGATCACCGGGACCGTCACGGCCGCGAATGTCGGGGCCGGGGCGGCGCCACAGGGAATTCCGGCGGGAGCGTTCTCCCGGATCACCCAGGCGATCCGTCAGGGCGTCGCCTACGTCAACGTGCATACCGACCTGTTCCCCGGCGGCGAAGCGCGCGGTCAGTTGGCGTTCACCTCCAATTGAGCTCCAGCTAGGAACGACGCGGTTCCCTCCCCGCGCTGGCGCCCGGTAGCGAGACCGGCCTCGGACATCGGCCGGTCTCCCGCCCGGGCGCCCTTGGGTTCGAAGCGGAAATCTCGAGGTCCGCACGAATAAGATGCCCCGCCGGGCCCCCCAGGAGATCACCCGATGAGGACCGCCATCCGATCGATCGCCGTATGGATTTGCCTTTTCGGGGCAACGTTCGCCGCGCGGGCCGCCGTCACCCAAGCCAAGCCGGACGGATTTCTCCTCACGATCGCTGCCGAGATCGCGGCGCCGCCGGCCGCGGTGTACGGCGCGCTCGGGCAGCCGGGGAGCTGGTGGAGCTCCGGCCATACCTGGTCGGGTGATGCGAAGAACTTGAGTTTGACGCTCGAACCGGGCGCCTGTTTCTGCGAGCGCTGGCCGGGTGGTGGCGTCGAGCATGCGAGGGTCGTGTTCGTGAAGAAGGACGAGATCCTGCGCTTGAACGGCGCGCTCGGGCCGCTTCAGGAGATAGCGCTGACGGGGATCTTGACCTTCGCGCTCAAGCCGACCGAGAAAGGCTCCCGCTTGGAGGTCACCTATCGCGCGAGCGGCGATTCGTCCCATGGTCTCGATACCGTCGCTCCGTTTGTGGACAAAGTGCTCACCGAGCAGATCGAGCGGCTGAAGAAATTCATCGAGACGGGAAAAGCCGCCTAGAACGCTTGTCCGAGGATAGTGCTCCCAAGCCGCGCAGCATGTTAGCCTCCACTGGTGCGCGCCGGGTCGGTCCGTGCGCCCGCGTTCCGGGAGGCTCAAATCGATGACCCGCAGTCTCCGAGGTTGGATCGCCGTAGGGCTTCTCGGGTTCGGGGGACTGGCTGCGGCGTGGGGTATGAAAGGTCCCAAGATCAACGTCGCCGACGATCCCTCGTACAAGGAGGGGTCTCCCAACTTGGTCCTGGTCGAAGTCTCGGATTTCCAATGTCCGTACTGCGGCCAGGCGGCTCGCGAAGTCTTGCCGAAGGTGGTCGAAAAGTACGTGCGTCCGGGCCAGGTCGAGCTGGTCTTTCTGGATTTGCCGCTTCAAATGCATCCCGACGCCCTCAAGGCCGCCGAGGCCGCGGCTTGCGCGCACGATCAAGGAAAATTCTGGGAGATGCACAACCTTCTGTTCGCCAACCAGCGGGCGCTCGGTGTGGATCTCCTCCCCGGTTACGCCGAGAAGGCGGGATTGGACGTCGCCGCCTTCCAGAAGTGCCTGACCGGCGGCAAGAAACAGGGCGGAATTCGCGAGGACGTGCGAACGGTCGGATTTCTCGACATCCACAGCACTCCGACCCTCCTGCTCGGGCGCCGGGTGGCCGGCGGCGACAAGGTCGAGGTGCTCGAAACCCTTCATGGCCCGACCTACGAAGAGCTGGCGGCGAAGGTGGACGAGCTTCTGGCCGCGAAGTAGTGAGAGCTAGAGCCTCGCGATTCGCGGCAGGAGGAGCTGACGTCGCGAACACCGCGACTCTTTCTACAGGCTCGAACCACGGCCTCGCTCCGCAGCTCGGGGCGAGGCCGTTTGATCTCACGGCGCCGCGCCGTCTCCTTCGAGGGCGAAGCCGGCCCGTGGCCTTGGGCGGTGGGCCGGGGGCGTGGCCTCTGCGCCCCAGGTGCCGGCGAGGCCGGCTTCCGGAGGATTTTTCTTGCCGGGGACATTCGTGATCGTCCCTAGGATGTTGTCGCCGGCGCCGTCCTGTTGGATCGTGAGCTTCCACCGGCGCTTCGTTCCCGTCGTCTCTTCGGCCGGGCTGCCGATCATGTTCGTGATGCCGTCATGCCCGACCTTTCGCAGGTTGTGCTTGACGCCGTCGGCATCGGTCCAATGCATCTTGCACTCCGCCCCACCGGGGACGATCTCCTCGATGATCAAGTGTTCCCCGACCTTGAAGGCTCCGCCGCTCGAACTGGTGATCTTCCACTTTTTTAGATAGAAATCCTTTGCAGGCATCGCATCCTCCTGGGACGTCCGAGTGAGCGGGCCACATGCCTCGTTCATCCATTTCCTGCCGCGAGGCCGGCGTTTATCTCACCGCGCCGCGCCGTCTCCTTCGAGGACGAAGCCGGCCCAGTAGGCCGGGTCCTGCCAGCGGCGCTCGCTGCGGATCGAACGTTGCGCCGCGCGTAGCGCCGCGGCGGGGGAGAGGCCCGTTTCGAGGTGGGCGCGGTAGAAGCGGACCATCAGCTCCGCGGTCGGCCGGTCCTGGACCCGCCAGAGGCTTGCGACCACGCGCCGGGCGCCGGCTTGGAGAAAACCGCGGGTGAGGCCGATCAGCCCTTCGCCGCGCATCTGGCGGCCGAGAGCGGTTTCGCAGCCGGAGAGCACCACGAGGTCGGCGTGAAGGGTCAGGCCGGCCAGGTCGGCGAGTCCCAGAAACCCCTCCTGCGGCGCACCGTGCTCGTCGACCAGCGAGAGGACGAGCCCCGAAAGGCGCGGCGTCTCGGTATCGATCACCCCATGGGTCGCGAGGTGAAGGATCGCCGCGTCGGTGAGCGCACCCCCCAAGATCGTGGCGCGGCTGGCCGCGAAATCGAGCATTTTGGAGACGCCACGAGGACCCTGGCCGGCGATCTCCGGGATCGAGGCGATCTCTTCGACTTCGTGACGGGAGGCGGGCAGCCGCTGGAACGGGGCGCCGCGCGCCGATTCTTCCTCGGAAACCGAACCCGGTGGGGATGTCGAAGGGCGGGAGGGCGAGGCGGCGCCCTTCGCCCGCACCCGGGAGTCGAGCGGCGAGAAGACCGGATCGCCGACCAGGATGGCGGTACGTGGGGTCGAAGTCGTCGGAGTTGCCGGGGTTCCGGGTACGCCGCGGAGCGCCGCGAGCACCGAGGTGGAAGGGAGCGAGATCACCTCGTGGCCCTCGATCAGCGGCAAGTCCGTCGGATCGTCGGGAAGCGGCAGGGCGGCGAACGGGACGTAGTCGAGCGCTCCGTCGGCGACCACGAGCAGGCGGCGCTCGCCCAGCTTCTTGGCGAGCGGACCGAGCACGATCTTGGACAGGTCGCGCCGGGCCGCGCGCTCCGCTTCGGCCGCTTGAGCGTCGCCCACGTCCGCCGTGCGCAGGTCCTCGTAGACCTGGCGGGCGAGGCGCTCGATCTCCGCGCGCGGGGGGAGGCTGTAGCTCACCAGCTCGTCGCGGGTCGCAGCCCAGAGAAAGCTCCGCTCCTCGCCCAGGGCGTATTCGACCAGCAGCTCGTCCGGCGCGAGCAGCCGCCGGGCCTTTGCGGCGTCGAGCGGCTCGGGGAGCGCGAGGGCGGCGGCGCGCGGCGATTTGCGCCGGATCTTAGCCCTCACGCGGTCGTCCTCGGCCAGCAGGTCTTCGATCTCGCGGGAGAGCTCCTCCGGGTGGGCGTTGGGCGTGGCGCCGGCAAGATATTCGATCCGTCGGCGCGCCTTGGCCGCCAGCTGTTGGCCGATCTCCTCCGCCCGGCTGCGCAAGGCGGGATCGATGCCGGCGCGAGGGTCGGCGCGCGCCTCCTCCAGCAGGTCGAGCAAAGCGCGTCCCCGCGCCCTTTCGGCGAGCGCGAAGCCCGCCTCGGCCGCTTGAGGATCGGTCGCGGCGCCCTCCATCCGCAGGTCGAGGGCAAACTCGAAAGTCTGCTGCTTGGCGGCGAGAAAAGACGCCCGCAGGTCCGGTTCCACGACTGCCGCGCGGAGCGTCTCGACGAGCCGCAACGCCTCCTCGATGTCGGCGGTCGCGGCCTTCCGGTCGAATGGCCGCTCCGCCGTGGCGAGCGCGGTGAGCGTTTCGGCCTGACCCGCCCGGTCGTCGAAACCGCGCCGCAACGCGAGCGCCTCGCGGAGCGGCGCGAGCGCGGCCTCCGGCTTGCCGGAGAGCCGCAGGGCCTCTCCCTTCCTAAGGAGCGCCGCGGAGAGTCCGCGCGGATCCTTGGTCGCGGTAAACAGCTCGACGGACCTCTCGGCGGCCGCCAGAGCGGGGGACGCCTCGCCCGCCGCGAGGTGAGTCCGCGCGAGCAGCTGCTGCGCGGTCGCTTCCGAGCCGGAGAGCTTCGCCTCCTGGGCGAGGGCCGTGGCCCGGCTCAAGTGGTCAAGCGCCGCGGTGTGGTCGCCGATCCGGTCCCGCACCGTGCCGAGCAGGCCGAGCGCCGAGATCTCGCCGGGCCGGTCGCCCGCGGCGCGGCGAAGCTCGAGAGCCCGCTCGATCTCGGCGGCCGCCCGGATCGCTTCTCCCGAAGCCAAGTACAGCACTCCGCGGTTCTGGCGCACACGCGCCTCCCACCCGCGGTCGCCGAGCGCGATCGCCAGTTCCAGAGCCTGGTCATAGAGCGCGATCGCCTCGCTCATCTCGCCGATCCCGGCGAGCACGACGGCCAAATTGTTGAGCACCGACATTTCGCCCCGCTTCTCGCCGCGCGCGCGCAGGAGAGGGAGGGAGGCTTCGTACGCCGCGCGCGCTTTGCCCGGCTCGCCGAGCAGGTCGTAGACCCCGCCGAGGTTCGCCCGCGCGATCCTCTCGATTTCCGGCGCGCGCACGGCCCGCAAGAGTTCGATCGCCTGCTCGTAACAGGGGATCGACTCCCGCCACTCGCCGCGCTTATGGCGCACCAGGCAGACGTTCGCGCGGGTCGTCGCCTCGCCGTACCGGTCGCCGCGGCGGGTTTCGATTTCGAGCGCACGGTCGAACCGCGCGATCGCCTCATTCAGGTCGCCGAGCGAAAAGCGGCAAAGGCCGAGCGCGGTTTCCGCCTGGCTTTCGGCCGCCTCGGCCCCGGCGGCGGCGAACCGGGCGATCGCCCGCTCTTGCAGGGGGGCCGCGCTCTGCCAGTTGCCGAGCGCAGCCTGAGCCTCGGCTTCCAAGAAGAGCGTACGGCCCACGTCCAGCTCGCGGCCGACGCCTTCGAAACCGGGGAGAGCCTGCTCGGCGAGCGTCACGATCCGCCGAGTCGAGTCGCCGTCTCCTTTTGCGCGCAGGCGGCCGATCTCGGAGAGCAGCCCCTCCGCCTCGACCCGGCGGCGCTCCTCGGGGGTACCTTCCGGCAGCTCGTCGAGGCGAATCTCATACTCGCCGGGCGGCACGTCGGTCTCGCGGCCGATGACCTCCACCCGCCAACCGCCGGATTCCGCCGCGCGGGCCGGCAGGAGCAGAGTTTCCCACCCTTCCCGCTGTCCGTCTTGATTCGATACCCCAAGCTCCTCGCCTGCCGCTCCCTGCGAGCCAGGAGCAATGACGGCGAGCGCCACGTTGATTCCGCGCTGCTCGACCGTCAGAAGAAGCGGCCCGGCCGCGGGTTCGAAGGTAAAGGCCTGGCGTTCTCCGCCCGCGAGCTGGCGCACGATCGGCACGCCGACGGCCAGAGGGGTCTCGTCCGCCCCGTTCGCCGCGACGCCGACCCACGCCGCGAGAGCGAGCGCCGAAAGAGGGAACCCGCGTCGAAGGACCGCCTCCCTGGGCGAAGTCATCGCCTTCACCTCCGTGATCGCGAGGATTCTGCCACGGAAGAGGAAAGCCCCGACCCTATCGGGTGCGGGCGACCCGGAACGAGAAGCTCGCCACGGGAACCGGCTTGGACTGCGAGGCGAGCCCTTCGATCCGCAAGGTGAGATCGCCGGTCGGGAGCAGAGCCGCGGGAAGCGCCACATGGAGGGTACCTTGGGCGTCGGGCCTCAGCCCCGAGCCGCTCCAGAGCGTGGCACCGTCCGGCCCGGCGAGCGTCGCGCGATAGGAGGGGTGATCTGAGGCATCCAGCTCGAGCGCGAGGACCACCCACTCCGTCCCCGGCGCGAGCGCGAGGCGGGTCGAAGGCGGAGTGCCCGAGGTCGGCGCGGAGCGCTCCGGCGAAAGCGGCACGACCGCCAGGTTGATCCGCGGGCTCTGCGCCTGGGCAAGCTCCGCGGCGAGCTTCTCTCGCTCGCGCCGGTCGGCCTCGGCCTGTTTTTCCCCCGCGGCGATCTGCGCGCGCAACGCGGCGATCTCCGAGGTCTCCGGGGTCTCCCCTGAATTCGAGGGAGGGGTTGCGCTTTGTGCGGGTCGGTTCGCGCGTGCGGCATTCGCACGGTTCGCGGCGTTCTCCGCCGTGGCCGTCGCCAGCTCGGCATCGAGCCGGCCGCTCTCGCGCGCCCAATAGATCGAGGGGAGGAAAGCGGCCAGGAACAGAAAACCGAGCGCCCAAGGGGCCGCGCGCGAGCGGCTGATCCGTGCCAGGAGACTCGCGCCCACCACCGCGGTGGCCACCTCCTCGGCGACCACCGCCTTCAAGGAACGGCGGAGCGCGTCGGCGGCCTCCAGCCGGTCGAGGCATTCCGAACAGGCGAGCGAATGCTCTTCAAATTGCGCCGCCTCCGCGGGCGCCAATCGGCCGGCAAGGAAGCGCTCCACGATCTGTTGCGCGTCGATCTCTGCGTGATCCACGGTACCTCCAGGGCCCAGTGCCCACTTAGAAGGTGTCACGAGAGGGCTCATCATCTCAGGCCGCCGCTTCGAGCAGCTCGCGGAACCGCTGGCGGGCCCGGAACAGCACGCGGTTGAAATGAAGGCTCGACAGGCCGAGATCGGCGCAGATGGTCTCTTTCTCCTCCTCGGCGACATAGAAACGGAACAGAATCTGGCGGTCCCGGTCGGTGCCCAGCTCGCCGATCAGCCGCCGCACCTTGCGGATCTCCTCCTCGCGCACCATTCGAGCCAGCTGTCCCGGGGCGGGATCGGCCGGATCGACCTCCGCGGCATCGGCCACGTCGCGCTCGCCCCGCCGCTTCTGTTTCCGCCAGCCGCCGAGGAACAGGTTGCGCCCGGTGGCGAGCAGGAACCCCGCGAGCCGCCCGGGTTCGGTAATCCCCCCGTCGCGCAGCCGTTCGATCACCACTCGGAAGGTCTCCTGGTGCAGATCGTCGCTCCAGGTCGGATCGCCGGTCATCCGGCGCAGATGGAACAAAAGACCGCGGCTGTAGCGGGCGACCAGCTCGCTTTCGGCCAACGCATCGCCGGCCCCGATCCGGCGGACCAGATCGGCGGCGACTTCGGCCTCCTCGGGCACGGACCGGTCGGTGGCGAGCACGGAAATCCCGGGTCCCCCTCGATTCCTCCGGGCGGCCCGGTCGGGCCGCCGAGGTTTGCTTTAGCGACTACGCGGGAGAGTAATCGAGCGGAAGCCCGGGGGCAACCCGGCAGGATGGAAACTCGCGGATCACGGGTGCTACGCGAGACGACGCTGGGCGACCGAAATTCGCCAGCCTGCGATCAGCAGGCCGAGCGCCAAGGCCGCAATCCCGGTGGGCGAAAGGGCGGGCACGTCGACCAGGAAACCGGTGAGGCCCGAAGCGTAGGTAATGTCTCCTACGTTGACGATCGGAGTGCCACTGGGTGTCACGGGGGAAGAGATCCTGATCGTCTGCAAGCCGCCGTTCAAGCCCCCTCCTTCGGCGAAGCCGAGGAACGAAACCTCCGAAGCGCTGAAGTTCTCGACCACGGTGCCGGACGCGAAGGTCGCGGCCACGGTGACGGGAAAGACCGAAACAAGCTTCATTCCCGCGGCCTTGGTGCCCGCCGGGAAGGTGATTACGACGTTGTTGTCTCCGTCCTGGACGCCGGTCGAGAGAAAATTCGTGGTGAAGCCGAACGGGCCGGGAGCTTGGATCGGCGAGCTTCCGGAGTTGGTTAACTGGACGGTCAAGGCCCCCATCACGAGCGTGGTCTGGGGCAGGAATCCGGTGGGGAATTGATCGAACGACTCGGTCGTCGGGCCGACCACGGCCGCCAGGAACGACAGCGGGCGGGTCTTCATCCGGTGATTCATTGCGGTTTCCTCGGGCGCTCTCTCGGCTTTGAGAATCTACTTTATGGACCCTCCGTCGTCGCGTCAACGCGATCGTCAGATCAGATTAACCTGCGCTCGGACAGCTCGGCTTTCAAGAACGCGTAGTAGATGGGAGCCGCGATCACCCCGGCGAGGCCGAAGGCGGACTCCATCAGCAGGATCGCGAGCAGCAACTCCCAAGCGCTCGCCTTGATCTGGGTGCCGACGATCCGGGCATTGAGGAAGTATTCGAGCTTGTGGATCAAGGCCAAGAAAGCGAGCGAGCCGACCGCCGCGCCCAGAGAATGGGAGAGGCTGACGACGACGATGAACGTGTTCGAGATCAGATTGCCGATCACCGGCACGAGCCCCGCGACGAAGGTCACGCCGATCAGCGTCTTGGTGAGCGGCAGATGGACCCCGAACAGCGGCAGGACCACGACCAGATAGGTGGCGGTGAGGGCGGTGTTCAAGGCGGAGATCCGCACCTGGGCAAAGACGATACGGCGGAACGCGTCGCCCAAATGCTCGGCCCGGTCGGTGAGCGCCTTGGCGAGGGGAGCCCGCTGGCCATGGTCCAGCGTCTCGTGAAGCGAGATCAGGGCGCCGAGGATCATCCCGATCAGCGCATGAAGGAACGACTTGCCGAGGTTCGTGCCGAGCGTTTTGACCACGTCGGCATGCTCCCGCAGCCAGGCGACCGCCGTATGCTCCAGCTCGGCCGCATTGTCGGGGACCTGGCGCGCCAGCCATTCCGGCAGCTGCTCCTTCGATTTTTCCAGCACGTCGGCCATTTTCGCGAGCAAAGCGGCCAAACTCCCCTGGTCGCTGCGGAAAAACGCGAACGTGCCGATCACGATCAAAGCGAGCACGGCAATCACCACCGCCGAGAGAAGCGTAACGGCCAAAGCCCTCCGCAGCCCCCGGCCCTTCTGCAGGAACCTCAGTTTCCCCGCGATCAGATGGACCAGCTCATATACCGCGAGGCCGCCCAGCAGGGCCGCCAGCAGGTGAAGCCGAAGGACCAGGTACAACCCGATCGCGGCCAGAATCCACGACGCGATCTCGATCGAGGTCGGGCGGGGGAGAGGCGCGGCGGCGGGCGT
>DATMZU010000023.1:0-4072 GCA_035607435.1 Thermoanaerobaculia bacterium
AACCGGGTATGCCGAAGCATTCGAGGCGTTGTGCGCGGCCGAGGGCGCCGAGGCCGTCCACCTCCAGGCGGTGGCGCCGGCGGAGGTTTATTCCATCCGTCGCGGCGCGGTCGGAAGCGATCCCGATCACCCGAGCGCCGAGATCCCGCAAGGAAGGATCCAACTGCGCCCGCGATGGGGGAGGGATTACGGCGCAATCGTTCGGGAGCATCTGGGGATTCCCGTCGACGAGCAGCCTGCCGCGCTGGCGGAAATGCCGTTCCCCCCTCCTTTCTACGTGATTCCGCCGCCGCCGGCCGTAGAGCATCCGGAGAGCCTGTTTCAAGGCGACTATCCGCTCCGGATCAGCGTCATCCTGCCGGCCACGAACGAATCCGTGATGTTGGAGCGCACCGTCGAGCAGTTCGTGGCGACGCTGCCGGCCGACAGCGAGGTCATCGTCATCGACAACGGCTCGACGGACGGCTGCGCCGACTTCCTGGCCGAGGAAAAGTGGCGCAACGTCCGGCTCCTCCGTTCGATCGAGCCCCTGGGCGTGTCCGCCGCGCGAAATCGCGGCCTGGCCGAGGCGCGCGGCGAGGTCGTGGTCTTTTCCGACGCTCACATGGATCTGCCCGAGCGCTGGTGGGAGCCTCTCGTCCGCACGCTCAATCTGCCGAACATGGGGGTGGTCGGCCCCGGCATCGGCGTGATGGGCCAGCCGGATCGCGAGGCCGCGTGCGGCCAACGGATCGCCAACAACAACCTGCGGGTGGAATGGCTGCCCAAGAAATCCGCGGAGCCTTGTCCCGTGCCGGCGCTCGGCGGCGGCTTCATGGCCATGCGCCATGACACCCTGAAGCGTGCCGGCGCCTTCGACGAAGGCATGCCGCAATGGGGCTCGGAAGATCTGGAGATCTGCGTGCGCTACTGGCTGCTGGGCTACGAGGTTTGGGTGGTGCCGGAGGTCACGATACTGCACTATTTCCGCCAGGCGCGGCCGTACGCAATCCACTGGCATCTGCTCATCCACAACCTGTTGCGGGTGGCGCTGCTTCACTTCAACCAGCTCCGAGTTTCCCGAGTGTCCTCGGCGCTCCGAAGCAGCCCCCGCTTCGGCGCCGCCTTGGCGCTGGCGGTGGAAAGCGACGTCTGGGAAAAGCGGGCCGACTTCGCGGCGCGCCGAGTGCGCGACGACGATTGGCTGTTCACCCGGTTCGGCGACAGTTGTCACGTCTAGGAGAGGCGGCCATGCCGGGGATCAGCATCGTGATCGCCTGCCGCGACGAAGCGGACACGCTCTGGTTCACGCTCCACTCGCTCCAGATGCACACGCGAGGCGCGCTCGTCGAGCGCGACGGCATGGAGATCGTCGTCGCCGACAACGACCCCGGCGCAAAGACCTGCGGCTTGACGGTCGAGGAGGTCTGCGCCGCGTTCGCCAAAGCCCGGTTCCCGGTCCGCTACCTCGCCGCCGGCGAGGTGAAGTCGGTGTTCTACCCGCGCAACCAGGGCGCGGCCGCCGCGGCGGGCGAGCACCTAATCTTCCTCGACTCGCACGTTCTCTTGGCGCCGTACACGATCGAGTCGCTGCACCGCCTCTTCCTCAACCGGTCGGGACTCCCCACGCACGCGCCCACGCCGGACCTTTACCTGGCGCACGTCCCGATCGCCTTCCACGACCCCAACCACCGGTTCGGACCGTACAAGCTGCGGCTGCGCGGCGACTTCTGGGGCGAGTGGGTGCCGATGTCGCAAATGTCGGAGAGGCCGCCGCAGCCCGTGAACGGCAACGGCCTAGAGGTCGCCACCTACCCGATCGCGGCGAGCGGCCTCTGGTGCTACTCGACGCCGAAGGCCGCACTGGAGGCCGTCCGTGGCTACAACCCGAATCTCCTCGGCTATGCCGGCGGCGAGGTCTACCTCGAGCTCAAGTATTGGCTCCTCGGCGGCCATGTCGTGCTCCTCCGGGAGGAGGCCGGGCAGGAGGCGATCTCCGGCGTCCACTGGTCCGCGCCGCGGCGCTATCAGGTCACGTGGAAAGAGTGGGTCCACGACGTCCTGCTCGCCGTCGGCGTCGTGGCGCCGGACTGCCTCGACGAGGTCGATCGCACCCTGCAAGCGAAATCGAAAATGGACGACGCGTCGATGGCCCTCCTGCGCGAGCAGGCACGCCAGGCCGGAACGGAAGAAGCCCAATGGATCTTCGAGAACCGCAAGCACGCCGACACCGCGGCGCTCGAAGCTTCCTGGACGGAGAACGGCGTCTTCTTTTAACGAACCCGGGCTAGCTCCGCGGCGTCCGCCTTGGGCCGGAGCGGGCGGATGACGAAGCCGAAGCGATGCGAGGTACCGGCTTTCACGATGTCGCGCTCCAGGGGAATCGGGCCGCACGAAGCGCCGCCGAGGCCGAGCACGGCGGCGTCGAGGTCGAGGCGCGTGCGGTCGGGGTTTCTCGGCAGATCGGTCGGGTGCGCGGCGGCGGCCAGCTCGTCGGCGGTATAGGGGAGGACCGTCGCGGACATCTTGCCGAGTCCGGCGAAGAGCACCCCGGATCCGGACTCGTCGCGCAGGGCGACCCACGAGACCTCCTCGCGGTTGGCCATGTCCTGCGGCTTGGCGTACGGCTCGAAGAAGTCCGGGACGGCCCGCGAGTAGCGGCCGAGGAACGAGCCGGTCTTGCGGTCGGGGTAGTTCTCCTCGGGGCCGCGGCCGTAGTACTCGGCCTTTGAGTACGTGGCGGGCAGCTCCAGGGTGAAGCCGATCTTTGCGAGCGGGACGTTTCGGCCGGTCGCGGTAATGTCGGCCTCCCGCGCCACGGAGCCATCCGGATACACCGTCCACGCGCTCGCCACGCGGAACACGGGGGCCTCGGGCGGGAGATCTCGCCCGGTGGCGGAGATCTTCGGCTGGTTGGTGGCGTAGTCGAAGACCCGTTCGGCGCTTTCGCCGGTGTAATCGGAGAGGGCGGAAATGCGCACCGTATTGTCGCCGGTCGCCTCGACCGTGAAGGCCGCGGCCTGGGCCTTCAAGTGGCGCAGGCCGAGGCCGAACCAGTCGTTCATGGCCCAGCGATCGTTGTTCACGGGGGCGCGGAACACGTTCAGCGCCGGACCCTTGCCGGGCTTGAAGACGGGCTTGCCCGAGTATTCGAGAGCGGTCAGCTCGCCGGTCGTCCGGTCGAAGACGGCGCGGAAATCCTTGCCGGAAACGGTGGTGAGATCGCCGTTATCGGACAGGGTGGCGGACACGGTGGGCTTGTCGCCGGCTACGACGAGCGCGGGTTTGGCGTCGCCCGCCGGGTTTTTTACGGCGAGCTGTTCGGCGGCGACCTCGTAGCCGGCCGGCCCCAAGATCGTGTCGGTCGTGGTACGGAAACCGACGCGCAGGCGGTAGTCCACGCCGGGTTGGGGCGAGAACGCCGGGAGCGGCAGTGTCACCTTCAGCTTCGCGCGCGGCGCGACGTCCGGAGCGGGCATCTTGCCGGAGCCGATCAGGGTGCCGTCGCCGGTAAGCTCCCACGCCAGATCGTAGCCGGAGAGATCTCGGAAGAAGTGTTTGTTGAAGATTTCGATCTCGCCGGTCCCGGCGTCGGCAAGTACGACGGGGGCGACGGAGATTTCCTGGTACACCTTCTTCACTTCCCAGAAATCGGGCTTCGGGTCGCGGTTGGCATACACGACCCCCTTGACGATGAACTGTCCGTCGTTCGGGAAGTCGCCGAAGTCGCCGCCGTAGGCGATGAACTTGCGGCCGTCCTCGGCCGTCTTCTGGAGACCCTGGTCGGACCATTCCCAGATGGCGGCGCCGAAGATGTTGTCCGATTTCTCGATGGCGTCCCAATAGTCGGCAAGGTTGCCCATGCCGTTGTTCATGATGTGGGCGTACTCCGAGATGTAGAACGGTTTCTTAGGGTTCTTCTGCGCGGCCTTCCCGTACGTCCAGCCGACGCTCGGATACTGGTTCGAGTCGATGTCCACGATGTCGTTGTTGCGCTCGTAGTGCGTGGGGCGCGAGAGGTCGCGCGCCTTGATTGCCGCGTTGCCGGCGACGAAGTTTTCGCCCGGGCCCGCCTCGTTGCCGAGCGACCAGA
>DATMZU010000025.1:0-9967 GCA_035607435.1 Thermoanaerobaculia bacterium
GGATCATGCCGTAGGGATGGCGGATCAGGTGGATGTAGCGCGCGCCTTCGAACATCTCCTCGGCGCGCGCGAGGATGCTCGGATGGAGCGAATAGCCGGGGGTCTTGTCCACCAGCAGCCGCGGCTCGGCGGCCTGCTGGAGGCGGGCGAAGACCTCCGCCATCGAGATCCCTTCCTGCTCCCAGGCGTCGAGCTTCGCTTCGGCCGCTTCGGCTTCCGAGCGGTCCAGCTCCATCACCGCGCGCACCGCCCCTTCGAGGAAGTGGTTGTAGCGGCCCGGGAAGTCGTCGCGCCGCTCGCGCAGGTCGTCGTAGGGCAACAGCTCCAGCTCGGGCGGCGCGAACAGCAGCGGATGGCCGGCGAGCATGACGCGGAACAGGGTGGAGCCGGAGCGCGGCGGCGACAGCACGAACGCGACGCCCGGATTCTTCCGGCCGCCTTCCAGCCGCACCGCGCGGCGCACCGGCACCAATCCTTGGAAGGCCGCGATCTTTTCCTCGGTGATCGGAGTGAGCGGCCCGGCGCCCGACGCCGCGGCGCCGCTTCCCGAGAGACCGAAGCGGCGGGCGAGCGCCGCGGGGTAGTTCTCGACCAGGTACGCCGCGAGCCCCTCGATCGTCGGCGCCTCGAACATCACGACCACGTGGACGATCTCGCCCAGCTCTTCCTGCAGGCGATTGACCAGCATCGCGCCCGCGATCGAGTTGCCGCCCAGCTCGAAGAAGTTCTCGTCGATGCCCACGGCATCGACGTGGAGGGTCTCGGCGAACACGCCCACCAGGAACTCTTCGAGCGGGTTTCTCGGCGCCGCGATCGCGCGCTCCGCCGCCCCCACCTCGCGCGGATCGGGCAGCGCGCGGCGCTCGACCTTGCCGCTCGCGTTCTTCGGCAGCTCGGCAAGAGTCGCGATCGCCGCGGGGATCATGTATTCCGGCAGCGTCCGGGCAAGGAACGCCCGCAGCTCGCCGGCATCGAGCGGGGCCACGGCGTCCGGGGACTCCCCCGCCCGCCCGGCCCGCGGCACGACGTAGGCGACCAGCCGTTTTTCGGTCGCCCCTTCGGCCCGCGCGACGACCACGGCCTCCAGGACGTCGGGGTGCGCAAACAGCGCGCGCTCGATCTCCCCCAGCTCGATGCGGAAGCCGCGCACCTTGACCTGCGTGTCGATCCGGCCGAGGAATTCGAGATCGCCGCCCGAAGACCAGCGCACCAGGTCGCCGGTGCGGTAGAGGCGCCGGCCCGGCTCGGCCGAGAACGGATGGGGCACGAACCGCTCGGCGGTCAGCTCGGGCGCGCCGAGATAGCCGCGGGCGAGCGCGATGCCGCCGACCGCCAGCTCGCCCGGCGTGCCGGCCGGAGCGAGATCGCCGCGAGGGTCGAACACGTAGGCGTCCACCCCGGGGATCGGGCGCCCGAGCGGCAGCCGGCCGGAGCCGGGAACGTAGGCGTGCATGGCGATGCAGACCGTGTTTTCGGTCGGTCCGTAGGCGTTCACCAATTGGCGTCCGGCGCTCCAAGTCTCGGCGAGATCGATTGGGCAGGCCTCGCCCGCCACCACCAGCGAGCGGAGCGCCGGCAAAGGCTTGTCGGACGGCAGCGCCGCGAGCGCCGACGGCGGCAGCGTGACGTTCGAGATCGCCCGGTCGCGCAGCAGCGTGTACAGCTCGAAGCCGGGCAGGATCGAACCCTTCCCCGCCATCACCAGCGCGGCGCCGTTCGTGAGCGCCACCGCGATCTCCGACACCGAGGCGTCGAAGCCGCTCGAAGCGAACTGAAGCACGCGCGGTTCAGGGCCGGCGCCGGGCATCACCTCGAACATCTCGCCCTGTTGCCGGGCGAGGTTTTCAAGCCCCCGGTGCGTCACCGCCACGCCCTTCGGTCTTCCCGTCGAACCGGAGGTGTAGATCACGTAGGCGAGCTGATCCGGCTCGACGGATTCGGTCTCGCCCGCCGGTTCGGCGTCCTGGCCCAACATCGGTTCGATCGCGTCGAGATCGATCACCCAGGCGGCATGCTCGGGCAGCTCGTCGAGCAGCGACTCCTCGGTGATCAGGATCGGCACGCCGGCATCGCGGAGCATTCCCCCCGAGCGTTCGGCGGGCAGCGTCGGGTCGAGCGGCAGGTAGGCGCCGCCCGCGAGCCACACGGCGAGCATCGACTCGACCAGCCGCGGCGAGCGTTCGAGGAACAGACCGACCAGCACCTCGGGGCCGACGCCCATGCCCCGCAGATGATGCGCCAGGCGTCGGGCGCGCGCGGCCAGCTCGCCGTAGGTGGTGCGCTCCTGATCGAACAGGATGGCGAGCGCCTCGGGCCGAGCTCCCGCCCGCGCCAGGAACAGCTCGGCGATCGAGCGTCCCGACGGCGGCGCGAGGCCCGCGGCGCCGGAGAAATCCGTCAGCAGCGTCCGCCGCTCTTCTGGCAGCAGCAGATCGACCTTCGACAGCGGCGCCTCGGGCGCGGCGCTCACCCCTTCGAGCAGGCGCACGAACCGCTCGGCGATGCGCGCGACCGTCGCCGGCTCGAACAGCTCGACGTTGTAGCGCAGCTGGGCGAAGAACGGCTGCTCCGGACCGCCGTCGAGGAGGATCAGCGTCAGGTCGAACTTCGAAATCTCCAGCCGCTGGCCCAGCGGCGCGATCGCGAGATCGGGCAGCGGCGCCGGCTGCGTCGCGGCGGGCGCATCGACCACCAGGTGGACCTGGAAGATCGGCGAATGCGCGCGGCTGCGCTCGGGCGAGAGGTCCTCGACGATGCGCTCGAACGGCACGTCCTGGTGCGCGTAGGCGCCGAGCGTCGCGGCGCGCACCCTGGCGAGCAGATCGCCGAACGACGGATCGCCCGACAGGTCCGCGCGCAGCGCGAGGGTGTTGACGAAGAACCCGACCAGCCCCTCCAGCTCGCGCCGGTTGCGCCCGGCGATCGGTGTGCCGACCACCACGTCCTCGACGTTCGCGATTCGAGAGAGCAGCGCGTCGAACGCGGCGAGGATGGTCATGAAAACCGTCGCTCCGCGCGACCGGCCGAGCCGGCGCAGCGCGTCGGCGAGCGGCGGCGGCACTTCGAATCGCTCGCGGCCGCCGTCGAAACGCTGGATCGGCGGACGCGGCCGGTCGAGCGGCAGATCGAGCAGCGGCGGCGCGCCCACCAAGGCCGCGCGCCAGAAGCCGAGCTGGCGTTCGAGCAGGTCGCCGCCGAGCCAGCCGCGTTGCCAGAGCGCGTAATCGGCGTACTGGACGGCCAGCTCGGGCAGCGGCGACGCCTTCCCTTCGAGGAACGACGGGTAGAGCGCCGAGATCTCGGACAGGATGACCTCGTTCGACCAGCCGTCGGTCGCCAGGTGGTGCATCGCGACCACTAGCCGGTGCGACCGCTCCCCGACCTTCGCCAGCAGCGCGCGAGCCAACGGCGCGCGAGAGAGGTCGAACGGCCGGTTCGCGGATTCGTGGGCGAGCGCCTCGGCGCGTTCGAGCCGCCCTTCCTCGGCCAATCCCGACAGGTCGATCTCGTCGAACGGAAACGCCGTCGGCGCCTCGACGATCTGCACCGGCCGGCCCGCCTCGATGCCGAAGCTCGTGCGCAGCATCTCGTGCCGGCGGACGATCTCGTCGAGCGTCGAGCGCAGCGCCGCGACGTCGAGATCGCCTTCGAGGGACACCGAGGACGACACGTTGTAGGCGGAGGTGCCGGGCGCGAGCTGCTCCAAAAACCAGAGCCGCTCCTGGGCGAACGAGAGCGGCGCCACCGGACCGCGCGCCTGCGGCCGGAGCGGCGGGATCTCCTCGTCCGGCGCACTGGACGCGCCGAGGCGCTCCTTCGACTCCTGGTCGATCGCGGCCGCGAGCGCGCCGAGATCGGGCGCCTCGAACACCCGGCGCAGCGGCAGCTCGACCCGCAGCAGGTCGCGGATCCGCGACACCACGCGGGTGGCGATCAGCGAATGTCCGCCGAGATCGAAGAAGTTGTCGGCGGCGCCGATCTCCTCCGCCTCCAATCCCAGAACTTCGGCCCAGATTTCGGCCAGCGCGATCTCGTTCGGCGTGCCCGGCGCCACGCGCTCGCGCGCCAGCCCCGAGCTGTCCGGCTCGGGCAGCGCCTTGCGGTCGAGCTTGCCGTTGGCGGTGATCGGCAGCGCCGCGAGCGTCACGAACGCCGCCGGCACCATGTAGGCGGGCAGCTGGACGCGCAGGAGGTCGCGGATCTCCTCGATTGTGCCCGCCCCTTCCTCCAGCACCAGGTAGGCCACCAGTTGCGGCTCGCGCCCCCGGTCGGCGCGCGCGAGCACCGCCGCGGCGGCGACCCCCGGCGCGGCCTGAATCGCCGCTTCGATGTCGCCCAGCTCGATCCGGAAGCCGCGGATCTTCACCTGGAAATCGACCCGGCCGAGGAACTGCAACACGCCGTCGGCCAAGAAACGGCCGAGGTCGCCGGTCGCGTACATCCGGGCACCGGTTTCGCCCGCGAACGGATCGGGCAGGAACACCTCGGCGGTCTTGGCCGGCTCGTAGAGATAGCCGCGCCCGACGCCCGGGCCGCCGACCGCGATCTCGCCCGCGACGCCGATCGGCTGCGGCCGGCGTTCGCGATCGACGACGTAGATCGCCGTGTTCGCCACCGGCCGGCCGATCGGCACCGAGGTCTCCTCCCGCGTCGGCGGATGGTCGATCCGGTGGTGCGTGACGTCGTCCGAGCACTCGGTCGGGCCGTAGGCGTTGAGCAGCGGAATGTTCGGCAGAGCGAGGAGCCAGCGGCGCGCCAGCTCGGGCGGCAGCGCCTCTCCGGTCGGGATCATCCAGCGCAGCCGGCCGAGGGTGGCGGTCGTTCCGCCCGCGGCGCCCGCGGCGCCGGGACGTTCCAGCTCGTCCACCACGAAGCGGAGGATCGACGGCACGGTCTCCAGGATCGTCACGCCGCGGCTCTCCACCGCGGCGAGCAGGCGCGCCGGATCGTGCGCGGTCTCTTCGTCGAAGATCTCGACCCGGCCGCCGACCAGCAGCGCCACGAGGAACTGCCAGACCGAGATGTCGAAGCTCTGGGTGGCGGTCTGGGCGACCACGTCCGCCGCGGAGAGATCCAGATCGACGATCTTCGCCACCAGGTGGTTGAGCATGCCCCGGTGCTCGACCATCGCCCCCTTCGGCACGCCGGTCGAGCCCGAGGTGAAGATCGCGTAGGCGAGGTCCGACGCCTCCGGACGCTGGTTCGACAAGTCGATGTCTGCCGTCGCGTCGGCGCCGTCGGCGCCAACCAGCGCGGCGAGATCGATCGTCCGCGGAATTAGCGAGCCTTCGGGCAGCAGCGGGAGCGTCTCCCGGAGCACGTCGGCGAATTCGGCCGCCACGACGACCCGCGGCGCCCGCGACCGGCCGAGTCCCTGGGCCAGGCGGGCGGGAGGATGGAGCGGATCGAGCGGCAGATAGGCTCCCCCGGCCGCCAGCACGCCGAGCACCGCGGTCAGGAAATCGACGCCGCGCGGCGCGAGCAGGGCGACCACGGCCCCCGGCCCGACCCCCGCCGCGGCCAACCGCGCCGCGCACGCCTTCGCGTCGGCCGCCAGCTCGGCATAGCTCACCGAACGGTCGCGGTCGGCGGCAGCGATCGCCGTCGGCGTCCGCTCCGCCTGGTCGAAGATCAGCTCGTGGGCACGGCGCTCGATCGGCACGGCCGCCGCTTCGCCCTGCCATTCGAAGAGCGCCTGATGGAGCTCGGCGGGGGTCGCCCAGGGCAGGTCGGCGAGCGGGCGATCGGGCTCGTGGGTCGCGCCGACCAGCAGGACCTCGAATCGCTCCGCCAGACGGCCGATCGTCGCCGGATCGAACAGGTCGAGATTGTGCTCCCAGCCCGCGAACAGCCAGTCCGCGCCCTCTTCCAGGAACAGCGTGAGATCGAACTTCGCGGTGTTGCGGGAAAACGCCACCGGCGCGAGAGCGAGGCCCGGCAAGGCGAGCTCGCCGCCGGGAACGTTCTGGATCGCCAGCATGACCGAAAACAGCGGCGAGCGGCTCAGGTCGCGGACCGGCTGAAGCTCTTCGACGATCTTCTCGAACGGCACGTCCTGGTGGGCGAACGCATCGAGCACCGAGCGCTGGGTCCGCCGCACCAGCTCGCGGAACGTCGGGGCGCCGGAGAGGTCGGCACGGAGCGCCAAGGTGTTGACGAACAGCCCGATCAACCCTTCCACCTGCACTCGGGACCGGTTCGCCACCGGCGTGCCGAGCAGGAAATCCTCCCGGTCGGCGGTCCGGCCGAGCACCGCCGCGAACGCCGCGAACGCGATCATGAACAGCGACGCCCCCTCCTCGCGCGCCAGGGCGTCGAGGCCCGCCAGCCGGCCGGCCGGGATCGCCGATCCGCGGATGGCGCCGCGGATCGTCTGCGCCGTCGGCCGCGGACGATCGCCCGGCAATTCGAGCGCCGGCACGCCCGCGATCTCCTGCCGCCACCTTGCAAGCTCCGCGTCGAGCGTGTCGCCGGACAGCCAGCGCCGCTGCCAGATCGCATAGTCGGCGTATTGGACCGGCAAGGCCGGGAGTGTCGGCAGGCCGGCCGTTCCGGACGCGGCGGTGCCTGAAAGCGCCGCGGCGTAGAGCGCGCCGATCTCGCGCGCCAGGATGCCCGTGGACCAGCCGTCGCTCACGATGTGGTGCATCGCGAACAGGACGGCGTGATCGTCCGCGGCGAGCCGGATTAAGGCGCCGCGCAGCAGCGGCACGCGGCCGAGGTCGAAAGGCCGCCCCGACTCGGCGACCGCCAGGCGCGACATCTCCGCCTCGACTCGAGCGTCGACCGTGGTTTCGTTGGCCTCCTCGCTCCTTCGGGCGCCTTCGGCAGCAGCCAGTCGCTGCGGGACCAACGAAACCACGACCTGAGCGTCCGCGGCCAGACCCGCCAGATCGACCAACGGCAAGGCGGGCGCGGCGGCGGAGTCCGGCTCGACGATCTGCACCGCCTCGTCGCCGCGCGCCTCGAACCGCGTGCGCAGCGCCGAGTGGCGCGCGACCAGGCTGGCGAGCGCCGCCCGGAACGCCGGCACCGAGAGCGTGCCGCGCAGCCGCAGGGCGGTCGGCAGGTTGTAGGCGGTCGAGACCGGATCGAGCTGGTAGAGAAACCAGAGCCGCTCCTGGGCGAACGAGAGTGGCGCCGAAGCTCCGCGCTCCTCAGGCACCAACGGCGGGATTCCGGTCGCGGGCGCGCCGCTCTGCTCCTTCGTTTCCTGCTCGATCGCCGCCGCCAGCCGGCCGAGGTCGGGCACCTCGAAGATCCGGCGCAGCGGCAGCTCGACTCCGAGCTCCTCGCGAATCTGCGCCACTAGGCGCATCGCGAGCAGCGAATGGCCGCCGAGATCGAAGAAGTGCGATTCGACCCCCGCCCTCTCGATACCCAACAGCTCCTGCCAGATGCCGGCGAGCAACCGCTCGGTCGGGGTCCGCGGCGGGGTCAACGGCGCTTCGGAACCGAGGGCCGCGTCGGGAGCCGGCAGGGCTTTCCGATCGACCTTGCCGTTCGGGGTGAGCGGCAGCCGATCGAGCCGCACGAACGACGAAGGAATCATCGGCTCCGGCAGCCGCCCGCGCAGAAACTCGACCAGCGTCTCGCGCAGGGAGGCGCCCTCGCCCAAGCCCGCGCCGGAGCGCCCGACCACGTAGGCCGCGATCTTTTTGTCTTCCCCCTCGCCGAACAGGGTGGCCGCCGCCTGGGCGACGCCCGGATGACGGCTAAGAACCTGCTCGATTTCCTGCAGCTCGATCCGGTGGCCGCGAATCTTCACCTGATGATCGATCCGCCCCAGCGCTTCGAGCCGGCCGTCGGGCAGGAAGCGCGCGAGGTCGCCGGTGGCATAGATCCGGGAGCCGGCGGCTCCGGAGTACGGATCGGGCAGAAAGCGCTCGGCCGAAAGATCGGGGCGCGCGTGGTAGCCGCGCGCCACCCCGGCGCCGCCAATCCGCAGCTCCCCCGGCACGCCCCAAGGGAGCGCGTTGCCGTGGGCATCCGTCACATAGACGCCGGTGGCGGCGATCGGCCGGCCGATCGCGATCGGCCCGGCCTCCGCCGGCTCCACCCGGTCGAGGGTCGACCAGACCGCCGTCTCGGTCGGTCCGTACATGTTCCACAGCTCGGCGACCTTCGGCCGCAGCTCCGCCGCGAGCGCGGGCGGCAGCGCCTCGCCGCCGACCAGCGCCTTGAGCTTGGCGTCGCCCGCCCAGCCGGAGGCGAGCAGCACGCGCCAACCGGAGGGGGTCGCCTGGAAGATCGTGGCGCCGCTCGCGCCGAGCCGATTCGCCAGCAGGCGGCCGTCCGCCGCCTCGTCGCGCCGGGCGATCGCGACCCGCGCGCCGACCAGGAGCGGCGCGTACAGCTCCAGCCCCGCGATGTCGAACGACAACGAGGTCGAGGCGAGGAAGACGTCGTCCGCCCCCACCCCCGGCCGCTCGATCATCGCGGCGAGGAAGTTCGCCAGCGCGCCGTGCGACAGCTCGACCCCTTTCGGCCGGCCGGTGGAACCCGAGGTGTAGATCGTGTAGGCGAGCGCCTCCGGCAGCGCGCGCGGCGCCAGCTCGCCGCCGCCCGCGGTATTCGCCGGGGTCGCCGCGCCCGCCTCGTCGCCGAGAACGCCGCCGGCTCCGAGTGCCACCGCGATCGGAGCGAGCGTAAGGAGGGTTGAGAACGCGGCCGCCCCCCCGCCCTCGCCCGCCGGCTCGCCATCGACGATCAGCGCCGCGAGCCCCGCGTCCGCCGCCATGTAGGCCAGGCGCTCGGCCGGATAGCCGGGGTCGAGCGGCACGTATGAGGCCCCCGCGGCGAGCACGCCGAGCGCCGCCACCGGCAGAGCCGCCGAGCGCTCGACGGCGATGCCCACCTTGGCCTCGCGGCGAACCCCGAGCGCGATCAACCGCCGGGCGAGCAGGTTGACCCGTGCCGAGAGCGTCGCGTAATCGAGCGTTGCCGCGCCGTCCGACACCGCCGTCGCGGACGGGGTGCGCAGCGCCTGCGCGGCGAAGAGAGACGGCACCGTTCCCGCCTTCTCGCCCGATGCGGCGCCGGTCCCCGCCGCCAGCAGCTCGGTGCGCTCCGGCTCGGAGAGCAACGGCAGGTCGAACAGCCGGGTTTCCGGCCGTTCGGCGGCGCCCAGGAGGAGGTTCTCGTAATGGCGCGCCAGGCGTTCGATCGTCGCGGCTTCGAACAGGTCGGTCGAGTACTCCCAATGGAGCTTGAGCCCCGCGGGGGAAAGGCGCAGGTAGACCTGGAGATCGACCAGCGCGATCTCGGCGGCGACCGGGATCTGGGACAACACCAGCTCGCCCGCGGTGCCCTCCTCGAACGGCGTGTTGACCAGGTTGAGCATCAGCTGGAACAGCGGATTGCGCGACAGATCCCGGCGCGGCGCCAGCTCTTCGACCAGCCGCTCGAACGGCAGGTCCTGATGCGAAAAAGCGCCGAGCGCCACCGTCTTGGCGCGGTCGATCGCCTCCTCGAACGTCGGATCGCCGGCCATCGGGGTGCGCAAGACCAGGGTGTTGACGAAAAGACCGATCAGCCCTTCGACGTCGGATCGGGTGCGGTTCGCCACCGGCGTGCCGAGCACCGAATCCCCTTCGCCGACATAGCGGGCGACCAGCGCCTGGAAACCGGCGAGCAGGACCATGAAGGTCGAGGCGGACCGCGCGCGGCCGAGCGCTTCGAGCCGCGCGATGAGATCGGCGGGGATCGCGGTCACGAGGGTGCGCCCGCGGTGGCTCAAGGCGGCCGGCCGCGGCCGGTCGGTCGGCAGCTCCGACGCCGGCAACCCGGCGAGCTGCTCGCGCCAATACACGAGCTGGCGCTGCAGCTCGCCGCCCGCGAACCAGGCGCGCTGTTCGACCGCGAAGTCGGCGTATTGCAGCGGCAGCGGCGGCAACGGCGAAGGCAGGCCCAGCCGGCGCGCCCCGTAGACCTGCGCCACCTCGCCGAACAGCAGGCCGATCGACCA
>DATMZU010000051.1:0-10959 GCA_035607435.1 Thermoanaerobaculia bacterium
CTGTCGCCGAGCGCCAACGGCGCGCCTTCCCGCAGCCCAGGGCATCGCCCTGGGTCGCTACCGGTGCGCCGGTCCCGGCCACCCTCGGCGCGGTGGTAGAATTCCTTGGAAAACGACGATCAGCGCGACGGGCTTTGCCGCCGTTCCGATTCAGAGGCTGTACGCCGTCTGTTGGCCGCTCTTATTGATTCCAGGAGGCACACCTTGCCCGACTTGAGCGAGCAGTACTCCTTTGACGTGTACCTGTGCCACAGTTCCAAAGATAAGGATGTCGTCCGCGAAATTGCAAAGCGGCTGCGGGCGGATGGGCTGCGGGTGTGGTTCGACGAGTGGGTGCTCAAGCCCGGCGACAGCATTCCGGTGAAGGTCGAGGATGGGCTGGAAAACTCGCGGGTTCTCGTTCTCTGCATGTCGGCGAATGCATTCGGCTCGGATTGGGCGAAATTGGAGGCCGGTACGTTTCGTTTTCGAGACCCTTTGAACAACGATCGCCGTTTCATCCCGCTGCGACTCGATGACGCCGCGATCAAGAACTCTCTGGCGCAATTTCTTTTTATTGATTGGCGAGAGGAGGGCCGCGAGCAGGAATTTGCAAAGCTTCTCGATTCCATACGGCCACCCGTTAGTTTGCCAGCTGTAGAGGCTGAGCCGGTAGGTCAGATAGTTCCGGAAAAAGCAATCCGGCTTGATATCCACGCGACCATTTGGTCGTACGTATTCAGCCCGGACGGACGGCGGGCAATAACCGGCGCAAGTGATCAGACTATTCGCCTGTGGGATTTGGAGACTGGCCTCTGTCTGCGTACCTTCCATGGCCACAGCGGTACTGTGTGGACAGTGGCATGGAGCGCAGACTCAAGACGCGCTCTCTCTGGCTCTGAGGACAACACCGTGCGGTTGTGGGACATAGAGACTGGCCTCTGCTTGCGAGTGCTTGAGGGTCACACGGCTTCAGTTCGAAGCGTTGCCTGGAGCGTCGATCAAAAATATGCCCTCTCCGGTTCAGCCGATAAGACCATGCGGCTTTGGGACATCCAGGCTGGGCGCTGCGTGCATGTATTCAAAGGCCACACGAACTGGGTCTCTCGTTTGGCATGGAGTTCAGACCAAGGCAGAGCACTTTCCTGTGGATATGACACTACTATCCGCCTGTGGGAGATGGAGACCGGCATTTGTTTGCGAACCCTCGTTGGCCATAGTGACGAGGTTTGGTGCGTAGCTTGGAATTCCGACGAGCGCTTCGCCCTTTCCGGCTCGAATGATAATACTGTGCGGTTGTGGGACGTGGAGACCGGGACTTGCATTGGCGTACTCACGGGCCACACAGACTGGGTTAGAAGCGTGGCCTGGAGTACAGACGAGCGCTACGCACTCTCCGGCTCGGATGACAATCAAGTTCGGCTATGGCACGTGGAATCGTCTAGCTGTCGGAGAATACTAATAGGTCACCTCGGTAATGTCAGATGCGTGGCGTGGAGCTTAGATAACCGCAGGGCCTTCTCTGGAGACTCAAAGGGTGAGATTCGAATCTGGGACCTCTCCGAATTCGTGCCAACGGTGCTACTTCAGACGCCGTCCTTAGTCGACCTGCCCGCTCCAGACCAAGTTCAGTACACGAACGCCAAGGTCCTACTCGTAGGCGATACCGGTGTGGGCAAGAGCGGCCTAGCCAAGCGGCTTGTCCAGAAGCAGTTCGCTCTAACGCGGTCTTCCCACGCTCGAAAAGCCTATGTGCTTGAAAGTAGGGATGTGACGGAGCTTGGCGGGATCACTGTTCATCAGGAAACAGTGCTTTGGGATCTTGCAGGACAACCTGCGTACAGGTTAGTGCACCAGTTGAGTATGGAAGAGGCGACAGTGGCTTGCGTGCTCTTTGATTCCCGGAATGAAACGAATCCATTTGAAGGTGCAACGTACTGGTCACAAGTTCTAGATCAAGCTCGCACAAGTACCAGGCTAAAAAAGATTCTTGTCGCGTCACGAATTGATGTTGGCGGGATGCCTGCCAGCAGGGAAGCAATCGACGCATTTGTTAGCGCGAACGGCTTCGATGGCTTTATTCCTACAAGTGCCAAGACGGGTGAGGGTTGCGAGCATTTACTGGCAGCAATCCGCAATGGAATCCCATGGGACCAGCTGCCGATCGTCACTACGACGAGGACGTTTGCGGCTCTCCGTGATTTTGTTGCACAGAATCGTGCAGGCTCAGCTAGCCTGTTCACTGTTGGAGAGCTTCATAACGGCTTCGTCGCGAGTCAATCTGAGCATATTCCGCTTGACGAGTTTGTTTCACATCTGCAGCGACTCGAGGTTGGTGGTCATATTACTCTACTAGTATTCAAAACTGTTGGGTCAGTGCCGCGCGAAGAGGATCTGGTATTGCTCGATCCGACGCGAGTTGATGCTTATGCCAGCGCGCTTCTGGTTGCGGCAAGGGATGAACCGGACGGCCCGGGTCATTTGCTCGAAATGCGTGTACGCGAGGCGAAGTTTAAGATCGATCCGGAGGAACGGCTCGCCGATTCCGAAAGTGAAAAGAACGTGTTGTGGTTCGTGATGGAGAGTCTTCTGGAGCTTGACCTGGCCTTGCGTGAACAGATTCAGGGCGAGCAATATTTCGTGTTTCCGTCACAATGCACTGCGGAATTGATGTTTTCTGATGCGCTAGTCTTTGGAGTGGCACTCAGTCTTAAGGGCGTAGTTCGAAGCGTCTACGCCACGCTCATCGCGCAGCTCGCTCATTTCGAGGAGTTCAAGAACCGTCAGTTTTATAGAGATGCCGCATCTTTCCGCCCGGTCGATGGCGGGCGTTGCATCGTTCGACTTAGGGATCAGGGGGACGGTCAGGGAGAATTGGAGCTGTCGTTTGAGGCGGGAACGTCAGTTTCGGTACGGCAGGGATTCATCAAATTTGTCAAGGAGCACCTGGAGTCGAAGTGTAAATTGGGTAGCGTGACTAGCCGCCATACTTACCGCTGTTCAAGCTGCCACTGGCTATTCGATGACTCAATCGTAAAAGTTCGACTTGCAGATCGAAAGAGGGATTTGGTGTGCCCAGTTTGCGAAAAGCGGACCCTGATCGTTGACCTCCTAACATCGTCGACTGCAGAGGCAGATCTAGTGGCAGCAAGAATTGTTACAGATGCACAGGTCGGTCGTCGGCGTATGACCGCGTCCCTGGTAGTCAGTGCGAAAGCGGCTCAGGGAAAATTCGATGTTTTTCTGAGTCATAATTCTAAGGACAAGATGTTGGTGGAAAGCCTTGCCAAGCGACTTCTTGCAGTGGGTATTCGACCCTGGCTAGATAAATGGAATCTTCCCCCTGGAGATACAGTTTCAGACGCTTTGGAGCGGGCCATCAAAACCGTTCCGTGTTCCGTGCTGTGCTTTGGGCCGGCAGATGTTGGCAGGTGGCATATCACGGAGATAAGGGCTTACATAGAGCGATGGGCGAGCAGGGGGGCATGGATGATTCCGGTGATCTTGCCCGGGATTAAGAAAACACCGGAGCTTCCGTTGTTTGTTCGCTAGACGCTTTGGGTGGATTTGCGCCATTGGGAGGACAGTAAAGACGATGGATTCTACCGGTTGGTCTGCGGAATCCTCGGTCGGGCACCAGGTGATTCCCCAGCTCGAAAATTCGGTGCGCGCGATGTGGCGGAGTGGCAGGGGCTTGGGTTTGCCTGAGCGGAATCACGGCGACGGGGGGACGGAGGCAGTGAAAAACGTCGGCGAGGACGCCAGCGGTCCCAGGATGAGCACACCCGAAGGGCGGCACCCACATAATAGGTAACGATGAGTCCTCGGCGGAGAGAAGGCTGTTCCTGGGACCGCCGTCGTCTCGACGGCGTTTTCGGTCGAGCGAGCACGGTGGCCGAGCCAGAGGTCCCGGTGTTCGGCGCGAAAGAACGTCACCGCCCTTGAGGGCCGAAGGCCCGCCCAAAACCAGCCTAGGGCAACGCCCTAGGTTTTCGGTTCCCCAACATCCCCAAGGGCCAACGGCCCGCTCTATACGTGTTGGCCGGCAGGTAGGTGCTCGGAGGGCCGATCGGTCGGGCTTACAGCCCTCTTCGGAGGGGACAATCTCGTAACCTGGGGCTTCACCCCAGGCTGGTATTGGGCGCGCCTTCGGCGCTCAAACGACTCGATGAGCTCGTCGGCGGAGAGGGTCTTTCGGGTCTGCGGAATCCTGGGCCGAGCGCCCGGTGATTCTCCAGCCCGGAAGTTCGGGGTGCGCGACGTGGCGGAGTGGCAGGGGCTGGCGTTTAGTTGAGCGGAATCACGGCGATGAATGCGCGCGAGTCGTAGGACCGGTGAAAACCGCCGGCGAGGACGCCAGCGGTCCCAGGACGAGCACACCCGAAGGGCGGCGCCGACGTATAGGTGACGATGAGACCTCGGCGGAGAGAAGGATGTTCCTGGGACCGCCGGCGTCTCGACGGCGGTTTCGGTCGAGCGAGCACGATGGCCGAACCGGAGATCCTGGTGCCCGGCGCGCAAGAACGTCACCGCCTTTGAGGGCCGAAGGCCCGCCCCAAACCAGCCTAGGGCAACGCCCTAGGTTTTCGGTTCCGCCAACATCCCCAAGGGCCAACGGCCCGCTCTATCTTTGTTGGCGAGCAAGGAGGCCTTCGGAGGCCCGATAGGTCGGGCTTACAGCCCTTTTTGGAGGGGACGTTTTCGTGACCTGGGGCTTCACCCCAGGCTGGTGTGGGGCGCGCCTTTGGCGCTCAAACAACTCGATCAGGTCGTCTGCGGAGAAGTCTCGCCGCGGTCGGCTTTTGCGAAGGAGCGCGCCGACGCGTCGGCGCTAGGGAAAGCGGCGACACGTCGCCGCACTCCAAACTGGCAATCGGGCGGGCCAGATTTTCCATTACTCGATTGAGAACAGAAAGCTTCGCACGGAGCCGAAGGCGAGCGAGCCGCGGGCCTTCCCCAGGTCGTCCAGGGTTCCCACCCAGCTTCCGAGCAGGCGATCTCCCTCGGGGGCGAAGCTTTTCACTTCGACGCGGACTTTGGAGTTTTGCGCCGCCCGCAGGTCGCAGGGTTTTTGCCAGACGGGTTCGAAGGTGTCGATTGCGACCTCGGTTTCGCACACTTTGACGCCGTTCTTGTAGACCTCGACGTAGGTATCCGGGCGGAGCGCGGGTTCCAGGGGGAGCCGGCTTGCGAGACCCAGCCGTCCCAGGCTCGCGCGTTCGAACACCAGCCGGGTCGGGTTGCGGGTCGATCCGGCGGCCAGAGGGGGGAGTGCGCAGGCGAGGAGGAAAACGGTTACAGCGGTGCGAAAGCCGGCGTTGCGTTGCATGGTCCTGTCCCTTCTGAGGGTGAGCGCCCGGTGGGGGCGATGTCCTGTTCAGAAGGACACGAACGAAGGCCGGTTGTTTACGGATCTCTGCTCGAACGTTCGTCAGGCCTGGGGCCGCAGGCGGACGGCGGGGTCGCCCAGGATCACGTAACCTCGGGCGTCCGTTCGGGCGGTCCAGAGCCGCGCCAGCTTGGCCGGGTCGAGCGGGGCTCCGAAGTCGTTGTTTTCCAAGGCCTCGGCCAGGCTCGTCGCCAGCTCGGCGTAGCGTTCCGGGAAGGATCGGAACGCCACTCCGACGGGGAGGCCGTCGAGCAGCCCTTTCAAGGCCGATTCGAAGACTCCGATCTGGCCGCCCGCTCCGGGCCAGACGAAGGAGTAGCAGTAGCTCCGCTCGACGTGGCCGACCACGGCGAGCGCTCCGTTGTGCAGTCCGAGCAGGCGTTGCGGAATCTTCGCCGCGAACGGCTCGGGAGCGAGGTTGGGGCGCTCTTTTCCCGGCTCCGGATAGGAGCCCGTTCGAGGGGTGCCGGCGCCGTGGCAGGCGAAGAGGAAACAGACATCGGGTGGCGTCGCCTCGTCGCCGATCGCGTCGGCGGAAAAGATGTGCTCATTCGGCACCGGCTCGCGCCACGCCTTGGGGCCGGGCGATTCGGCGCAGAGCAGCGAGCCTTGAAAGTCCCGTTGCCGCGGATCGCCGCACGGATAGCCGACGCCATGGCTCGCCGCGAACAGCAGGGAGGTTTGGCCGTCGCCCGCGAGCTGGCTCGCCAGCAGGTCGCGGTGCGCCCCCTCGCCCACGATGCGCTCGATCGTCCAATCCGGGGCATGGGTTTCGAGCGTCGTTGCCAGCGGTCCGGCCAGGTACTCGCAGATCAGCTCGCTCGCCCGGTCGCCCGCGTGGCGGGGAGCGAAGAAGATGGCCTTCTTGGCCCGAGCCTGCCGCTGGCCGCTCTCCGTCGCCACCACCCGCGCGGCGTATCGAGCGTACTCGGCCGGCGTCTCGAAGCCGAGCCGCCCCACGGAATAGCCGAGACCGAGGTCGAACTGGAAGCCCCACGGGATCTCTTCCGGCCCGCCGACCAGGAGCAGATGCTCCGGCATCAGATCGTGGTTTTCGGTCCCCGGCCCCACCCCCTGGCGGGCGAGGAAATCGAGCCGGCCGTCGCCGGGCTGGTAGCCGTCCGGCCCTTCGAAGATCCGGAACCGTCGCTCCTCGCGGCTCGCCGCCTCGGCCTGCCGATGCTCGAACAGCGGGGCGAGCGCTTCGCGCACCTCCGGCTGGGCGTTCGCGGGAAAGATCGCCGCCCACCCTTGGCTTGAGAGGTCGCGCGGATCGCCGTCCGCCTCGCCGCCGAGATGCGGCCCGCTGTGGCGGCCGATGCCGAACGCCTTGCACGGATCGGATTCTCCCGTCCGGCGGGCGCTTTCCGAGCTCAAGTGATCTTCGAGGCACGGCGGGTTGTAGAGCGGACCGCCCCGCGAGCCATCGATTCCGCAGGCGGTGCAGCTTTCGTCGTCGATCCGGGGGTCTGTCATCGATCTCTCCTGGAGGTCTTCCGTTCCGTTCGTCGAGGCCGCAAGAGCCAGACCGCCGCCGCGCCGAGGGCGAGGAAACCAAGCGCCGTCGCCTTCCAGCCTTTGCGCCGCCGGCTCTCGACGGCGAATTCGTGGCGCCTTTCCCAGTCCTCGTTGTCGTCGTGGATCGGCGCGACCAGGCGGTCGTGCGCCAGCTCGTACCAGACGCCCCCGCGCCGCATCTCGGTGCGCAGCAGCCGGGCTTCGATGAGACCGTCGATCGCCGCGGCGGCGAGCCCCAGGGTCCGGTCGGATTCCTTCCGGACTTGGGACCGCAGACCGTCCGCGGTGATCAGGTAACGATCGATCCAATCGCGCAGGACGCGCTCCGGGGTGCCCGTCGCGGCCGCGACCGCTGCGACCCGCTCGGCGTAGTAGGCGCCAAGCACGCCATCGACCGTGCCGAACGCGGCCACCTGCCCGATCTCCACCCGTGTGGTGCCGGGGGGGAGAGATTCCCAAAAACGCCGGCAGACCACCTGCAACTGCACCGGATCGACGAACTCGGCCAGCTCCTGCTCCGCGGCCCGCGCGGCCCCCGCGGGGCCGTGGCGGCGCAGACTCTCGACGAGCTTTTGAGCGACGCTCTCCTCGACTTCGAGCCCCGCCCGTTCGGCCGGGCCGCGGATCGAGCGGATCGCCGCTTCGGAGCCCAGCAGCTCCAGGCGATAGCGCGCGCGCAGGCGGTCGGGGAACCCGTGAAGAAACGGATCGAGGTGCGCGAGATAGTCCTCGCGGAGGATCAAGAGGAGCGAGAGCTGCGGCAGCCGGCCGAGCGCGCGGGTGAGAGCGGCGAGAAAATCGCGGCACTCGGCCGCCGGATGGGCGGCGGTGAAAATCTCCTCCAGCTGATCGATCACCAGAAGGCCCGCCTCCATCTCAGCGTCGGGCGGCCCGGCGGCGAGCGCGAGGAGAGCGCGGCGCAGCCCGGCTTCGAGGCGGCCCCCGTCGTCCGTGGCTTCGTCGCCCGGCGGCGCGTCCTGGCCCGGCAGAGCGGCGAGCAGGTGGCGGACGTAGAGGTTTCCCGGCCCCGCGGCCGGCTCGGCGCCGCCGAGGCGCGCTACGGGGAAGACTCGGAGACCCGCGACCTCGCGGTCGAGGCGCGGCAGCAGCCCCGCTCGGAGCAGCGACGACTTGCCCGCGCCGGAAGGGGCGTAAAGCAGGACGGCCTTGCGCGCGATGACCAGGGATTTGAGACGCCGGGTGTCCGCCTCGCGGCCGAAGAACAGCTCCCGGTCGGCGGCTTCGAACGCGCGCGGGCCGACGAAAGGGTTGGCGGCGCGATCAGTCATGGCGCTTCTCCGCGAGGTGCGTTCCCAGCTCGGCGATGAACTGCTCGGGGCTGCCCCAGTAGACCGCGATCTGCGAGTTGGCGAGATAGCCGGCGGTATAGGCGCGCGCCGCTTCGAGGGCCGCCGGGTCCGACTCCTCCGGATCGATCTGGACGGCGACCTGCAGGCGCCGCAGCCAGCGGGGCGAATCCAGCCGGGCGAGGAAGCCGCGCAGGAGGATCTTCAAATCGAGCTGGTGCAGCCGGTAGCCGAGGAACAGCAGGGTCGAGCGCGCCAGCGCCTCGGCGATGCTGCTCGGCAGGAGGTTGTCCTCGGCGCGCGAGATCGCGGCCAGATAGTCGAGGTGCTCGTCCTCGGTCAGCACCATCGAGTCGAGGTCGTCGTCGGTGCCGAACAGGTGAAAGACGACCGGCGCCGCGGAGCTGGGCGGCTTCACCCGTTCGGGCGAGCGGGACGAGCGGGATTGCGGATCCTCGCGCCAGGAGAGGGCGGCCCGCTGGGGCGTCCGGCCCTGGCTCTCCAGGGCGAGGGTCATCAAGCCGTCGAAGTTGGTGGTCAGGTAAATCGGCAGCCCGAGCGCGGCGAGCCCGTGATGGATCTCGGAGCCCTCGTCGCGGCAGAGGCTCGACCAGTCGTTCGACCGGGCGATCTCGGAGATCGTCGCCCCCGGCTCGGCCGCGGAGTCGGGCAGCCGATAGTGGCGCCGGAAGCGGCTCGCCGACAGCGCGAGCAGATGGCGGTGGGGCAGTTGGCTGTCGAGCAGGCCGAGGAACTGTGCCACCCGCGGCAGATCGTGGCGGTCCGGATAGGGATAGTCGTCCGGCGCCAGGCGCTCCGCGGCCTCTTCCGGCGAGGGCAGCACCCCGGCGTGGGCGCCCCAGCCGATCAGCGGGGTGCAGCGCCCTTCGCGGACCGCATCGACCAGGGCGCGCCAGAAGACGTCCGGCTCCCGTCCTTCGATCCGGCCCGGCCGGCCGAGCAGACGGCCGTCGCGCAGGCGCAGGAACAGGACCGGAACGGCGGCGCCTTCCAGCCGCGCGCTGGTCACCTGCGACCGCGCCTCGTTGGCGGCCAGATCGACGAATCCATGCTCCATCACCCGGCGGTAGAACGTCCCGGTGAACGCCCGCGCCGTGTCGAGCGGCAGAAGGTCCTGCATGCCGATGACGGCCGGCACGCCGGCCGCGACCAGCCGGGGCGCCAAGCCGCGGAACGCGTCGGCGGGGCTGGTAACCGCGGTCTGGCAGCTGGCGAGGAAGATCAGCCGGGGCTGCACGGCCAGCCGGGCGATCATTGCGGCCAGCTCGGCGTCGAGTACCCGCACGGCGCTTCCCGCCTCGTCGGCGAGATAGAGGGCGGCGCTCTCGCGGCGCGCGCTCCATTCGCCGTGGGCGATCAGATGGAGGACATGCGGCCCGCTCCGCAGCGCCTCTTCGATCCGGGCGAGCGAGACGGGCGGTTCGAGGAACGTAACCTCGATCTCGCCGGCCGCCTCGCCCAGGGCGGCCAGAAACGCGTTGCGCTCCTCGTCGAACGAGAGCGCCGGCAGATGGGACGGCAGATCGCGGGGCGCCGAGATCAGGGCGAGCAGGCGCAAGGGGCGTTCGAGCACCGGCAGGCCGGCGTGCCGGTCGCTCGCGAGGAAGCGCGAGAAGGGGGTCGCCGCGTCGGCCGCGATCGCCCGATCGGGACCCGAGGCGCCCGGAGCGCGCAGCAGCTCCCAGGGGAGGGCGTGGAGTGCTCCGGCCTCGGCGTCGATCCGCAGGTGAATGCGCCGTTGGGGATGTTCGCCCGCCATCTCCGCCCAGGCCGCCGCCACCGGCGGGTCGGCGAACAGCGCCCCAAACAGCCGCTCGCCGTCCGCTTCGGACGAAGGGGAGGGCACCCAAGGCAACAGCCCGCGCGCGTCGAGCCGCCCCGCCGGAAACTCCCGGTCGCCCGGCGACGACACCTCGACCGGGAAGAGGCCCTCCTCCCGGCCGAGGCGGATGCGGATCTCCAGATCAGCTGGCGGCACCGGTCTCTTTCTGCGTCGGATCGGGCTCGTCCGGATCCGCGAGATTGGGCGGCGGCCAGGTATCGGAAACGGGACGGACGTTCACCGGGGCGGGGCTTTCGACGGTGGACATTGCGTCCGCATCGGTGATTTCCTGCGAGTCGTTCGGCATACACCGGCTCCTTTCGGGTGGCGTCTAGCGGTCTGGATGTCACTTGGACAAGGGTATAGATCGAGACCGGGGCAAAACGTTTATCGCGATCGGGCCTCGGGTTCGCCGAAGATCACGAACCCGGCCCAGAAGTAGGGGTCGCGCCACGCGGCTTGGCGGCGCAGGGCGAGCTCGGCCTGGCGCAGCGCCGCGGAGGGACGAAGCCCGTCTTGCAGCAGGCCGGCGTAGAAGCTCTCCATCAACCGGGCGGTCGCCTGGTCGTGGACCTGCCACAGGCTCGCCATCGCGCTCCCCGCCCCCGCGACGAGAAAGCTCTGCGCCAGGCCGAACAGCCCCTCGCCGCGCACCTCGCGCCCGGCGCCGCGCCCCGTTTCGCAGGCCGAGAGGACGACCAGGTCGGCCGCCAGCTGGAGCCGCTGGATCTCGTAGGCTCGCAGCTGATCGTCGCGGCCGTTTCGTTCGGCCAGCAGCAGGCCGGACAACGACGGATGCTCGCCGTCGAACCAGGCGTGGGTGGCGAAGTGGAGAAAGCGGACCCGCCGGAACGGCCAGCGGAAAAAGACCTCCCGGTTCGCGATCGGGCCGGGAGCGACGATCCGCTCCCGACGCGGCACCA
>DATMZU010000052.1:0-2464 GCA_035607435.1 Thermoanaerobaculia bacterium
TCGCCGCCGCCGAGCTTCGCCCACTGGTAGAGGCCCCCCTCGAGCGGCAGGATCCGGTTGAGATGGGTCACCACGACCGCCGAGGGAACGTAGAAGAAGACCATAGCCAGCAGCCAGAGGACGACGTGCGAAGGCCCCTGCTTGGCCGCGACCCCGATCCACGGCAGACCGACGACGAACAGAACCTGGGTGAGAGCCAGGTCGGTGAGCCCCAGCTCCTTCTTGAACACGCCGCTCTTCGCCTCGACGCGCGCCTCCTCGCGTCGAAGCTCCTCGGCGGCCGACCGGTCCCAGGATCGCATTCGCAGCTCGGGGCGATCGAAGCGATCAGATGGCGAGATGGTCCATCAGTGAATCGGGCTGCGACCAGAGGGCCACGACCGACACGCTCTCCAACTGCTTGTAATCCTCTTGTTTCCAAACGTCAAACGTATCGTCAAAGATAGAAATGAAGGAGTGGCTGGACCGGAGCATCGGCCCAAGATCGACCCATGCCGACACGGCGTGATCCGTCAGGCGAGAGACGGCGCCTCGATTGGCGGTGCTCATCACTTGAATCAATGACTTCCGGCGATCTGTTGTCGTTTCAAAATCCATCCGCCATTGCTTACCGGATTCGCCAAATCTGATCGCATTCCTCTCGTGCCCAATCTGTCGACCAATCAGATACTCCTCCACGTCATCCGTTACGGTGCCCGCGGACCTCGTTCGAAAAGTGAATGAAATGTCGCCGATCCTCACCGCCGCCTGAGCAACGCGAGAAAAAGCGGCAGCGATCTCGTCCGGATTTGCGCGCGCCTCGATGACGCCACCAAAGATGTCCACGCCGAGGGAGCTGCGAACGCCCTCGATGAGCAATAGCTGCTTTGCGGTTCTCTTTTCGCTGAGAGCATGCATTTCGAGCCAGCGGTTCGTTTCGCCAAGATCCGATACCACAAGGCTTCCCTCTTGCTCTTTTACGAACAGATCGATGACGGTACCGTCCGGATAAAAGAAGGGGGTGCGGATTCTTGTGAATCCGTTCACCTCCGCACATTGCAGAAAACTGCCGAAGCCGGCGGAGATCTGCTGGCAAATCTCGTTTTTCATGTGAGCGACTCCTGAATCGGCGGAAGATGCAGGCGTCCTTGATGATCGATCTTCGCTTCCGTGCAGAACTGCTCCCAAGCGCGAACAGGCTCATATTCCGTTGCCGTGATGTCTTCCGGAACATAACAGTGGTTGCTCGCCTCTTCGGTCCACTTATTCTTGTGCGTCCCCTGGATTACGATACGGCCGCTCTCAGCGTGGGCGCCACCGAGGTCCAACCCGTACAAGCGACCGACTTCGGGATGGAGGATCGAAAAGGAGACCTTGCGGGCCTGCGGGTTATAGGTTCCGGCAACCTGAAGCGGGGCGCCGAAATCATTGACTATTTCGGCGCGAAACCTCATCCATGGCCCGTCTCCCAGGGCCCATTCGATGTCACCGAAAATCGTCTTGGATTGATCCGCCAGGATCATATCCGCCTCGCGGTTGTTCATGGCCAGTGGCGCCAAATCGTAGGGCTTCACGGTTGTGACGCCATTGTGCCCCAAATCTCAAGGGATGCTACCGTGAAAAATTTTCCGCGACAACCACAGGCCCTGGGTGCCCCGAGCGCCGGCAGGCGCTCGCGTTGACACGGAAAAGAGGCTTTGGGATCCTCCTTCCCATGGCCCGCGGCTGGGAGAGCAAGTCCGTCGAATCCCAGATCGAGGATGCCGGTTCGCGCTCGGAGGGCCGAGAGGCATTCACACCGGAGGAGAGGCAGATCCGACAGAAGCGCGGCGGCCTCGAGCTCTCGCGGCGACGCGTCCTCCAAGAGATCGAAACGACGCGCTCGGCCGCCCGACGCCAGTCTCTCGAGCAGGCGCTCGCGTTCCTCGACGAGGAGATCCGGAAGCTCGATGCGGAGTGAGGCTCGACGGTCGCCCCGGGCCATGCCGGCACGCGGGTGCTCGGATCAGGTCGCGATCGCGGCAAATTTCCCGCGATAGCCGATATCAGGACCCGATTGCCGCTGTCGCGCCCGAATCTCGATCCGTACTGGCGATTCGCGGTCCCGCGTCACCCCACCGGCAATTCGATCGTGAACACCGTTCCGGTCGGCCGGTTGTCCTCCACCCGCAGCGTACCGTGGTGGTCGGTGACGATGCGGTGGACGATCGCGAGGCCCATGCCGGTGCCTCGGCCCTTGGTCGAGAAGTAGGGGAGGAAGAGCTTCTCCTTCGACTCGGGGGGGATACCGCGTCCGGTGTCGGCGACGTGGATCGCGAGGTGGCCGTTTGTGCTCTCCGCCGAGACCGTGACCCGGCCGGGCGGGTCGGTCGCCTCGATCGCGTTGTCGAGCAGGTTGATCAGCGCGCGGCGGATCTGCTCGCCGTCGAGCCAGACGGCCGGGAAATCGCCTGCGATCTCGGCCGAGACCGGCACTCCCGCCTTG
>DATMZU010000069.1:0-6743 GCA_035607435.1 Thermoanaerobaculia bacterium
TGGACGACGTCGCGTACCTGCCGCCGGTCCCGCCGCGGCTCGCCGCGGCGCGCGACGCTCTGGCCCGCGATCACCTGGCGCGCGGCACCCCGGTGCTGTTGCAGCTGCTGCCGGGCGAGCGCGCCGAGGCGCCGGGGGCGACCCTGGTGGTCGATGCGCTGCCCGCCGTGCTCGCGGGCGAGCTGTCGCTGCTCGATCGGCTGCCCGAGGGAGCGGGCGTGGCGTTTCCGCTGCTCGCGGGGCTCACCGACGACCCGGAGATCTGGGCGATCGTCGGCGAGCGGATGGCGGAGGCCGAAGCGGCCTGGGTCCACGGGATCGCCCCGCAGCTCACCCCGGTCGAGCGGCGGCGGCTGGCGCGCGACGACGCGTTCGAGGCGCTGTTCCATCGCGAACCGCCGCTCGAACGCGATTTCTCCCGCGGTTTGGCGCGGTTCGGGTTCACCCCGTTTCTCCCTCGGCCGCTCCCCCGGCCGCCGATCCAGCTGCGCGAGAACCGCCGGATCGCCGGCCTGCTCGGGGTCGCCGCCGAGATCTGGCTGCGGCTCGGCCGCCCGGCGGAACCGGGCCAGGCGCTGTTCCGTGCCTCGCGCTGGGCCGACGCGACGCGCTACGACCTCGCCTCGCTCTGCCGCGAGGGGCACCTCGGCGTGATCGCCGAGCTCGACGGTCTCGCCGGGACCCTGGTCGAGCAATCGGTGGCCCGTTCGGGAGCCTCGGAGCTGGCTTTGATGATCGAGGAGTACCTGGCGCCGGTTCCGCCGACGCCGAAGGAAGAAACGGCCGATCTGGCGGTTGCGACGGTGTAGGCGGAAGCTGTTCCACGGCGCGGTCTCGGCTGTCATATTCCTGTAATCCGAGGGGCGTTACCCTTGCGGTTCAGCAGTTTTCCCCGGAGGATCGGGTCATGCCTAGCGCGCGCAAACTCTTTCGTTCCAGCTCTCTGGCTCTCGCAATCTGCCTCTTGGGCGCCGCCGCTCCGGCGCTGGCCCGCGGCGGCGGAGAAGACGATACCCAGCTCACCCTGCGCGTCAGCGACGCCGTCGGGCAGCCCGGCGGAATCGTCGCGGTGGTCGTGCGGACCTACGCCGCCCGGCCGGTCAAGCAGGGACAGGTTTGTTTCCGGACCCGGCGCGGGCCACAAAGGGTGGTGGCGCCGGGAGCTCTGGAGGCCAATGCCGGGGATCAGCCGTTCGCCTCGCTGGTCGGCGCGTTGGTGTTCGGTCCGCGCGGTCAGGTGACCTATCGCGCCGTGCTCCAGCCTCTGGAAGCGATGGTCACGTTCGCTTCGCCCGCCGCGATGGTGAATCGTCTGGACGGGCCGGTCGCCGTGCTCTACCTGCGGCTCGCGGCGGACCTTCAGCCGGGCGATACCTTCACTCTCGATCTCGATCCGGCGGACACCTTTCTGATCGACGAAACGGGCCGGCCGATCTCGATCCTGGTGAAGCCTGGTCTACTCAAAATCCGGGCGAGAGGCGAGTCGATCGAGCTGCGGGCTCCGGGTGCCCGGATCGCCCCGGGCCGGCCGGCGGCGCTCGGGATCTCGACGATCGAGGCGCGGCCGTTCACCAAAGGCCAGGTCGGCCTGCGTTGGGATCCGGCGATCCAGGCGGGCAAGCCCTCGGTGCGGATGGATGCGCGCTTCGGCCGGGCGACGTTCACCGTCGATCGCGCGACGCCCGGCCTGCTGATCGTCTCGTTCCAAAGCCCGGACGCCTCGCTCAACACGGTGGCGGGGAAATTCATCGAGGTGACCCTGCCGACCAAGGGTACCGTCCCCCACGGCGCGAAGTCCGCCGTGCGGATCGACCCGAACCTCACCTACCTGGCGAACGGTCCCGACGACCTGTCGCCGTTCACGATGAAGAACGGCCAGATCACGTTCAATTAGCGTACGGGCGGCCCCCCCGTGGCCGCCCTGGACCGCAGGCCCCGGGGCAGGCCACCTATTTGTTGGGCAAGGGCCAAGCCGCGCCGGTCGCCGCCTGCCAGAGGACGCGGAGGTCTTGCGGCACCGGCGCCTCGAAGCTCATCGGCGCGCCGGTCTTCGGGTGGGCAAACGCCAACTTCCAGGCATGGAGCGCCGGCCGGGGAAAGTCGCGCATCACCCCCTGGCGCGATTTTTCGAGCGTCTTCCAGCGCGCTTCGCCGTAGACCGGATCTCCCACCAGCGGATGGCCGAGGTGCTTCGCGTGGACGCGGATTTGGTGCGTCCGGCCGGTGTGGAGATGGAAGGCGAGGAGAGCCAAACCCGCGGCGGCGGCCAACGTCCGGTAGTCGGTATGGGCGGCCCGGCCGCGCGGGACGACCGCCATCTCCTGGCGGTTCACTGGATGGCGGCCGATGGGGGCGTCGATCGTTCCCGCGGCGATCTTCGGCGCGCCGTGGACGATCGCTAGGTAGCGTTTATCGACCGCGCGCCCGGCGAACGCCTCGGAGAGCGCCCGGTAGGCCTCGGGGGTCTTGGCGACCACCAGGGCGCCGCTGGTGCCGAGGTCGAGCCGGTGGACGATCCCCGGCCGTCCGGGGCCACCGACCCCGGCGATCGTGGCATCGTGACCGAGCAGGAAGTGCGCGAGCGTGCCGGTCGCCCGCCCGGCGCCCGGATGGACCGCGAGACCCGCCGGTTTGTCGAGAACGAGCAGCTCGGAATCCTCGAACAGGATGGCCAGGTCGCCGCTCTCCGCTTCGATCCGGTCGTCGCCGGGGACGGGAGGATCGCAGGCGATCTCGTCGCCCGCGGCGACCGAATCGGCACCGGAGGCGGGTTTGCCGTTTTTGAGCACCCGGCCGTCCCGCAGCCAGCGCTGCACCTGGTTCCTCGGCACGTCGAGATGGTGGGCGATGTAGCGGTCGATGCGATCGAGAGCCTCGCCGGAGGAGGGTGCGACCACCCAGGCCGACGGCGTGGGGTGTCCCATCGGGGCTCTTAAGCCTCGGCCGGTTCCGGAGCCGGATGGCGGCGCTTCAGGCTGTCGATCGCCATCAGCACGATGCCGATCGAGATCGCGGCGTCGGCGACGTTGAAGGCCGGCCAATGGTGCAGGCCGACGAACAGATCGACGAAGTCGGTCACCGCCCCGGTGGCGGCCCGGTCGAGCAGGTTGCCGAGCGCGCCGCCGACCACCAGGGCGAGCGCCGCGAGCAGCGTCCGGTCTTTGGTGGGGGTGCGCCAGAAATAGATGCACACGGCGGCCAGGGCGCCGAGGCCGAGGGCGGTGAGCAGCCAGCTGCCGCTCGACAGCCCCTGCGCCGCGAACAGGCCGAACGCCACGCCGGTATTCCGCACGTGGGTGAAGCTCACGAGCCCGCCGAGCACCGGGGTCGAGGCATGGAGCGGCAGATGGACTTCGATCAGCCATTTCGTCCACTGATCGAGCACCAGCACGGCGAGCGAGACGAAGAGAAAGCCGAGCTTTTGCGGAGCGTTACGCACGGCGGACAGGGGGTTCTCGGTCACGGTTCAGGCCTCGTGGCGACAGGGGAGCGGGGCGAAAAGAGGGCGCGGGCGGCGGCGACCAGCGCCGGCAGCTCGGGCGTTTCGAGAAAGATCCGGATTCCCGCGATTCCCGCGGCGCCCGCCCGGGCCAGCTCCGGCAGGCGCTCTAGTGTAACGCCGCCGAGGGCGAAGAGGGGAAGGCCGAGCGCCGCCGCGCGCTCGAACGCCGCGAGACCGACCGGCGGCCCCAGCGCCGCTTTGCTCGGGGTCGGATAGACCGGGCCGAACGTCGCATAGTGGGCGCCCTCGTCGCGTGCGGCTTCGATCTCCTCCAGGGTGTGAGTGGAACGGCCGATCAGGAGATCGCGGCCGAACCGGGCGCGCAGCGCGGCGACCGGCAAGCCGGAGCCGGGCAGATGGACGCCGACCCGATCCGCACCCACTCCCCGCGCGATGTCCGCCCGGCCGTTGATCAGCAGTGCGGTCTCCGGCGGCAGGAGGCTGCGGGCGGACCGGGCGAGGTCTAACAGCGCGCGATCCGAGAGATCCTTCTCGCGGATCTGCACCGCGCCGACGCCCGCGGCTCCGAGCTGCAGAAACCAGGGTTCGAGCGCGCCGCCGGCAACCGCCCGACGGTCGCTGATCGCCAGCAGCTCAAACCCCGGAGTTCGCGGCACCGGGAGCCTCGGCTTCGAGGCCGGAATCGGCGGGGCGCTCCGGCGCGGAGGGCGGTTCGGCCGGAGCCGCGTCGGTTGCGGCGGGGGTCTTTTCCCGGCCACGCGGCCAGAGCGCATCGAGGTCGTGAACGCCCCAGATCAGATGAACCATGCCGAAGCCGGCGAGCGCCGCGCGCGCGAACGAAGAGCGCAGGGCGGCCGCCAGCAGCGGGACCGGCAGCTGGACCACCGTCCGGTCCCACGCCGGGCTCCACGGCACCATGAGCAGGAACATGCCCGCCTCCAGGCAATACGAGGCGAACAAGAGACGGGTGAGCAGGCCGGGACGCATGGGGGCGACATTGTAAGCCGGGAGAGACTCTTGACGGGGAGGTCTGTCTGTGGATAACCTTTTGGTTATGGAACCGCTCAGTTATGCGTCGCCGCCCCAGGATCAGCTCGATGCCACGTTCGCCGCGCTCGCGGACCCGACCCGGCGGGCGATTCTCGCCCGGTTGGCCTCGGGCTCGGCCTCGGTGATGGAGCTGGCCGAGCCGTTCGCGATGAGCCAGCCCGCGATCTCCAAGCACCTCAAGGTGCTGGAGCGCGCCGGGCTGATCTCGCGCGGCAAGGACGCCCAGCGCCGGCCCTGCCAGCTCGAAGCCGCGCCGCTCGCGGCGGCGAACGAATGGCTGGAAGGCTACCGCCGCTTCTGGGAGGCGCGCTTCGAGCGCCTGGACGCCCTGCTGGACGAAATGAAGTCGAACGTCCTCCCGGACGTTTCCCCAAAATCCACGGAGTGAAAGAGGAGAATCCCCATGCGCAACGTCGGCCAGCTGACCGTATCGACCCCTACCGATCGCGAGATCGTCATGACCCGCGTCTTCGATGCCCCGCGCGAGCTGGTGTTCGAGGCGATGACCCGCCCCGAGCTGCTCCAGCGCTGGCTGCTCGGCCCGGAGGGCTGGAAGATGCCGGTGTGCGAAATCGATCTCCGGGAAGGGGGCGCCTATCGCTACGTCTGGGAGAAGGGCGAAACCCGGATGGGGATGGGCGGCGTTTTCAAGGAGATCGCGGCTCCCGAGCGGATCGTCCAGACGGAGGTGTTCGACGACGCCTGGTATCCCGGCGAGGCGCTCAACACGACGCTGCTGGTGGAAGAGAACGGCCGTACGACGATGACCCTGACGGTCCTCTACCAGTCGAAGGAAGCCCGCGACGGCGTCCTCGCCTCCCCGATGGAAGAGGGAGTCGCGGCGAGCTACGATCGCCTGGCCGAGCTGTTGGCGTCGCGGGTCGCGGCCTGAATTTGAAGCATCCGTCGTCGTCTGCTGCTGTTGCTTTTCATCCTCCCCCCGTTTGGGGGGAGGATCGAGGAGGGGGCTCGAAATGCCGGCTAAACCCAAGAAATCTCCCGCCGAGCCCTCGCTCGGCCCCCAGGTCGAAGCGGCGCTCGCCTGGCTCCAGGCGCAGAGCACCGAGAAGGACCGCGAGAACCTGGTCCGCTTCGGCATCAACGCGGACCCCGCGTTCGGGGTGTCGCTCGCCAACATCCAGGTGCTGGCCAAGAGCCTCGGCAAGAGCCACGAGCTGGCCGAGGCGCTCTGGGCGACGGGTTGGTACGAGGCGCGGCTGCTGACCTCGTTCGTCGACGAGCCGGCCCGCGTCACCCCTGAGCAGATGGACCGCTGGACCGAAGACTTCGACAACTGGGGAATCTGCGACACCCTCTGTTTTCATCTGTTCGACCGCACCCCGTACGCCTGGGACAAGGTCTGTGAATGGAGCGACCGGCCGGAGGAGTTCGTCAAACGAACCGCCTTCGCGCTGCTCGCGAGCCTCGCCGGGCACGACAAGAAAGCCGGAGACGAGCGGTTTCTCGAAGGTTTGAAGCTGATCGAGCGGGCGGCCCCGGATGGGCGGAACTTCGTCAAGAAAGGGGTCAGCTGGGCATTGCGCCGGATCGGCCGCAGGAACTCCCGGCTCTATGCGGCATCGCTCGCCTTGTCCCGCAAGCTTGCGGCCTCCACCGAACCGGGGGCGCGCTGGATCGGCAAAGACGCGCTGCGCGAGCTCACGAACCCAAAGGTCGCGGCGAAGTTCGCATGAGGTAAAAACCCCCGGTCCCCCCGTCGAAGAGCTCCATCCCGGCGCCGTTTCTTGTGCGCCCGGCCGACAACCTTGTGCGCCTTTCGACGAATCCCCCGATCCCCACGTCGATGGGCTCCCTCCCGGCGGCGATTCTCTCGATCCCGGCGCCGATTCTTGTGCGCCGACCGGAGCATCTCGTGCGACTTTCGGCGATTCTCTCGACCCCGGCGGTGAGGGGAGCCCGCCCGGCGACGTTTCTCTCGACCCCGCCGACGATTTCTGTGCGCCTATCGCAGTGCTTTGTGCGCTTTTCGGGCTCGGGAAGGAGACTTTCCAGCCAGCGCGTGTGCCTTTCCTGGAGACCGTCGCCGTCTCGGGTGGACGACTCGGGCGAAAAACGCCGACGAGGCCGTCGGCGGTCCGTGCGCCCGTGAGCGCACTCGTTCAGAGAGGTGCAAATCCTCTTCAGGCCAACGCTCTCCGGCCTGGAACCAAAGATAACTGCGTCGCCGCGAGGCGGGGTGGGGAGCAATCGGAGGTGAGAGACCGGTCCG
>DATMZU010000082.1:0-27966 GCA_035607435.1 Thermoanaerobaculia bacterium
ACCGCGGTGATCGCGCTGGTCGAGGAGTTCGTGGTCTGGACGTAATTGCTCAGGCCGACGTCGCCGTTCGTGTCCGGCGGCAGGATGCCGCTCGTGCTGTTGACGCCGTCGAACGTCAGGGAAGGCGCCGGGATGACCCGCAGCACGCCGGAGACCCTGGAGGCCGGAACCGTCGGATCGAGGAACAGCGGACTGGACCCGGCCCCTCGGCCCGGCACGATCCGCTTGACGTCCTCGCCGTTCTGTTCGTTGATCTCCTCTTCCAGACCGCGCGGATCGCCTTCTTTGTCGACCCGCAGGACGTGGACCGGTTCGAGGGCCAGCTCGGCCGCCGGACGGGAGACGCCGAATGCCGCCGCCCGGCCGACGATCGGCCGCGGCGCCACCGCGAAGAGCGCTCCCGAAGTGAGGGCGACGAGAGCAAAAGCCAGGGCGGTACGCAGGACGAAGCGGATTCTGGGCATCGGGCGATCCTCACACGGGTCAACCTGCCGGAGATGGAATACGACGAAGTTGACGACGGAAATACCACCTTGGACCCCCGTTCGTCAACTTTTCTTACGCCCTACTCCGGAGCCTCGGGCTTCTTGGGCAGCTCGGCGATGAACCAGCGGCCGTCGATCTTGACGAACGTGATCGGCTCGCCGTCGAGCTTGGCGCTCGCCTTGTCGCCGTCGATCTTCAACCCTTCCAGCTTGCCCGCGGGCACCGGCGGCGCGGGGGCGGCTTCGCCGGTCGCCTCGCCGATGCCGTCGAGCAGGGCGCCGAAATCGCCGACCACCTCGACCGCGTCGATCTTCGCGAACAGCGCGGCCGGATCGGCGCCGGAGTCCTCGTCCTTCAAGCCCGGCAGGCCGTGCTTGTGCGCCACGTCGTCGTAGCGCTTGGCGAGCGCCGCGAGCTTCGGATCGACTTTCGGCTTGTCGGCGTCGGCCTTCTTCGCCTCGCCTTCCTTGGCGTCGCCGGCCATCGCCTCGCCCATCCCCTGGGCCATCGAGCCCATGGAGGTCGCCATGCCGATCATCATCGTGGCGCCCATCCAGATCATCTGCGCCAGCTCCTTCCTCGGCTCCGGCGCCAGGCATGCCGCCAGCTCGCGGAAGTCCTTCTTCTCCGCCGACTTGCGCATCCGTTCCACCAGCTTTTCGGGGGTTTCCGCCCCCAGCGGCGCACCGGCCGCGCGGCTCGGGGCGGGCGCGAGCGCCATCGACAGAAGGGCGATGAGACCGACGGCGGTCGAGCTACGGCGGGCATTCGCGTGCATAGAAGCCTCCTTGGGGCTTGAGCGCCGGGGGCGCGAACTCTTCCGGGCGAGCGGTGGTAAGACGAAATCTGCCGGGAGGATATCCCGGCGGCGCCGCGAACCGAAGCCTCAAGTCGCGAACGCCCCGGTTGCCGGAGCGGGCCGGGGCGGGCTCTGCCCTCCTCTTGAGCTCGCCGTAGAGAATGGGCCACAGCTCGTTCAAAGCCTCGCCGTGACCACCCTGCCAGGCCTGGAGGAGACGGGTGATCTCGCCGGAATCCCTATTGCTCTGCATCGGCGTTTTCGTCCCAGGGCTACCCGAACCGGCCGGTGATGGCCGCGTTCGACAGCCCTGTCGAAACGCCGGGCTGAAGGGCTCCGCTGCTTGGTGCTTGTACGCTGGAAGGCTTGATTGTAGCGCAGGAAGAGGGCGATCTCGACGCTCAGGCCGCGCGCCGGCTCATTCCAGAGGGCGGCGCCAGGCCGTGCCGGCGAGCAGATCGGCAAAATCCACCGCGACCTCGGGCGAGCCGGACGCGGAGATCCGATACGGCGTCGCCGGGGGCGGACCGGAAAGCACCGGCTTCCAGAACGCGAGCGCGGCGTTCGCCGCGAGTCCCGTCAGATCCGAGCAACCGGTCTCCTGGCCGGCGGCGCAGGGGCCGAGCCGCCGGAGAGTGCCGCTCACGAGATCGCCTCCCGCGGAGCGGACGACTTCGAGATCGACCGCGAGCCGGCCGCTCGCGGCGCCCTGGGCATCCAACGGGAACAGATCGAACCGATACCGGCCGGGCTCGGGAGCGCGGTAGATCGCCAGCTCGAACCCCGAAGCCCCCGCCGCCTCGCCGCGGGCGAGCTTGGGCAGCACCCGGAAAAGCTGCACGTCGGCAACGCCGAAATCGCCATGGCAGGACGCGAGCAGCGGCGCGAGACCCCGGCCGGGCTTGGCGTCCGCCGGGCGGCCCGAGGTCGCCTGCAGGTTGTCGATCGCCAGCAGGTTGCCCGCCGGGGGGTTCGCGTCGAGCGTCGGGTTGATCGTCAACCGCAGCTCGTCGGCGGAGCCTGGGGCCACGAGATCGGAATTCAGCTCGTTCCTCGCCAGGCTCACCGAGAAGAGTTGCGGCCGGGAGGGATTGGCGAGCAGCGTCGTCTCTTCCGGGTTGGTCGAGAACGCGAGCGCCGCCTCCCCCGTTCCGCCGCCGATGCCGGTGGTCGAAAGACCGGCGAAATCGCCCGTGCCGGTGAACGACACCGCAAGCGAGGTCGGCCGGCTCGAACGCGGCGCCAGCGACCGGCTGCGGGCGAGCAGGCCGGACAGGCGCGCCGCGTCGCAGGCGACCTCTTCCGCGGTGAGCGCTTCTACCGCCGCCGCCTCGGGCAAAATGACCCCCGTGGCCCGCGACGGATAACGCAGAGCCGCGCCGCCGGTCGGGTTTAGCAGCGCGATCTCAAACTCCTCGGCCGCAACGTCGTCGTCCTCGGCGAGCGGGATCGAGATCGTTTTCTCCCCCGACTCCTCGGCGGCAAAGGCGATCGTGCCCGAGGTCGCCGGGTAATCCGAACCGGCGGCGGCCGTCCCATCGCTCGTCGCGTAGCCGACCGAGACCGCGCCGACGGCGCCCTCCTCGCGCACGACGCCGATTTTCGCCTCGTCCCCTTCGGCGCCCGCGAAAACCGGCGCGCGGAAGCGGAGACGGCCGGGGGAGCTCACCACGTCGTCGTCGATCAGGGTGAGCACGGCACTCGCCCGGCCGAGCGCGGCGCCGCCGGTCGGCTGAGACAGTTTGAGCAGCACCGTCTCGCTTCTTTCGATCAAGGAGTCGTTCGCGACCGAAATCGAGAAGGTTTTGACCGCCGTCTCGCCGTCGGCCCAGGAGAGCGTGCCGGAGGTCGGGGTGAAATCCGCCGCCGAGGCGGTCCCCGCGCTCGCGGCGTAACGGACCGAAACCGCGCCCGTGGTGCCTTCCGTGCGCCGGACGACGATCGAGGTGCCGCCGCTCGCCTCCCCCACCGAATAGCTCTCGGCGGAGAAATCGAACCGCCCCGGCGAGCCGGGGGCGATCACCTGGATCTTGCCGATCATGCCGACGCCCGGCGAGCCGTGGACGTCGCAGTAGTAGCCGATCGTGCCTGCCGTCGGAAACGTCAGGGTGAAGCTCCAGTCGGCCGCCGAGGGATCGCCGTCGCCCCCCTGCCCGTCGCACCCTTCGGCGCAGCGGAACGCGCCGCCGTCCTCGATCACGTTGTGAAAGCCGTTCCCCTCGTTCACGAACCGGACCGAGTCGCCGACCTGGATCGTCACATTCGACGGGACGAACGTGTCGTTCGGCAGCGAGCGCACGGTGAACGTCTCGGCGCCGGCCCAACCCGGCATCCCCAACAACAGGCCCAGAAACAGGCCGAGCCATCCTCGGAGCAGCGCGGCGCGGCTCACAGCGGCTGCCTCCAGGAGGTGCCGGCAAGAAGATCGGCGAAATCCACGTCCACCTGCCGCGGTCCGGCGGTCGAAACACGGTACGGCGTCGGCGGCGGCAGGCCGGAGATCACCGGTTTGAATAGCGCGATCGCGCCGTCGCCCGAGAGACTGGTGCAATCGGTAGCCGTCCCGACTTGGCAGGGCGGAAAGACCTCCATCGAAGCGGCGCCCAAATCCCCCGACGGCGAAGAAGGAATCGACAGCGCGCCCGACAGGCGGCCGAGGCTGCCTCCCCCGGCATCGGAGACGTAGGCGTCGAAGCGGTAGGTATCGACCGACGCTCCGCGATAGATCGCCAGCTCGATGCTCCGGGCCTCGGCCACCTCGACGCGCGCGATCCGCGACAGGACCCGGAAGACGTGGACGTCGCGGGCGGAGAAGTCGTCGTGGCAAGGGGCGATCAACGAGCCGAGCCCGCGCCCGGGCTTGGCGTCGGTCGATTTGCCCCCCGAAAGAAGGTTGTCGAGCGCGAGGAGGTTGCCCGAGGGCGGGTTCCCCAGATCGAGCGTCGGGTTCACGGTGAGGCGAAGCTCGTGGGCGTCTCCCGGGGCGACCCGGTCGGAATTCAGATCGTTGCGGGTGAGGCTCACCGAGAAGAGCTGCGGCCGCGCCGGGTTGCGCAGCAGCGTCGTCTCTTCCGGGTTGGTCGAGAACGCGAGCGCCGCATCGGCGCTTCCCCCGGCGCCGCCGCCGGTGGCCTGGCCCGCGAAGTCGCCGCTCGCGGTGAACGAGAGCACCAGTTGGGAGGGCTTGGTCGAATGCGGCGCCGAGACCGCGCTCCGTTCGAGCAGCCCCGACAGGCGAAGGGAGTCGCAGGCGACCTCCGCGGCGCTCAAATCACCCGCGGTCGCGGTTCGCGCCGCGAGCAGCAACAGGAGCAGGCCGAGGCCGTGGACTCTGGGATTCATAGCTGGTCATGCATTCTAGTTTCAAACCGACGCCGCCGGGCGAATCGGCGGCTCCGCGTTCTATATTTGCGCCCTCGGTTCGCTCACGACGGAGATCCCCCGATGCTGATCCGCTACTGCCCGCATTGCCGGTCGGAGTTTCAAATGCAGGTCCTGGAGTGCCTCGATTGCGGCGGCCCGACCGACGTCCGCGACGACGAGGTCCCGTTCGAATATCCGGAGGCCGACCTCCAGCCCCGCCGGCCCGCCCCGGAAGCGGACGACGACGAGGACGACGACGGAGAGGATGACGAGGAGGGAGCCAAAGAACCCGAGCCCGCGATTCCTCCCGATGCCGAAGTCGTGATCGTCCGCGCCGCCGCCTATGACTGGATCCTCGATCTCGCCGACGCGCTCGGGGAGAGGGAGATCCCGGTGCGGATCAAGAAGAGCGCCACCAGCGAACAATACGGCCTGTTCGTCCGCGTCGAAGACGCCGAAGCCGCCTCAGCGATCGATCGCGAGGTCTACCTCGCCGGCCTGCGCGAAGAGATCCCGGAAATGCGGGAGGGAGCCTGCCCCGCCTGCGGCACGGACCTGGCGCCCGGCGCGGTCGAATGCCCCGAATGCGGTTTGATCCTCGCCGTAGCGGACGATACCGAAGAGGAGCCCGAAGGCGAATCGGCTACGGAAAACCCGTAGGGGCGGCCCCCGTGGCCGCCCTTGCCCGGCACGAACGTTTCCGCGATTCGAGGGCGGCCACGGGGGGCCGCCCCTACCTGTTGTCGAGATTTTCGATCGTCGCCTCGGAGGCCGGGCGTTCTTTCTGCAGGCGCTTGGCGACCGTTTCGGCCTCGGAGAGGACGCGGAGGAGGTTTTCTCCCGCGAGCTTCTTGATCTCGGCGTCGCTCCAGCCGCGGCGGAGCAGCTCGGCGAGGAGGACCGGGAAGGCGTCCACGCCCCGCGCGCCGATCGGCGTCGAGGTGATGCCGTCGAAGTCCGAGCCGATCCCGACGTGGTCGATCCCGGCGATTTTCTTCACGTGCTCGATGTGATCGGCGATGTCGCCGACCGAAGGCTCGGGCTCGGGGTGCTGGCCCTTCCATGTTTCCAGATCGCGCTTCACACGGTCGGGGTCTTCCGGGTGGAGACCCTGGAGGCGCTTCTCCTCGCCGTCAATCGCCGCGCCCCACTGGCGCCGCACCTCGGTCAAGAACGACGGCACGAACGTCACCATCGCCACCCCGCCGTTTTTCGGCAGCAGCGCGAGCACGTCGTCCGGAACGTTCCGTGGATGGTCGCAGACGGCGCGCGCCGAGGAGTGAGAAAAGATGACCGGGGCCACCGCTACGCCCAGGGTGTCCCTCATCGTGTCGGGCGAGACGTGCGAGAGATCGACCAGCATTCCCAGCCGGTTCATCTCGCGGATCACCTCTTCGCCGAACTTACTGAGGCCGTGCGACTTCGGCGCGTCGGTCGCGGAATCGGCCCACGGCGTGTTCTTGGTGTGGGTGATCGTCATGTAGCGGGCGCCCGCGGCGTAGAACGCGCGCAGCATGGGCAGCGACGAGTCGATCGCGTGGCCCCCCTCCATGCCGATCAGCGAAGCGATCTTCCCTGCTTTATGGATGCGCGCCACGTCGGCGGCCGAAAACGCCAGCTCCAGATCGTTCGGGTAGCGCTCGACCAGCCGGCGGACGACGTCCATCTGCTCGAACACGGCGCGCGTCGCCGCACCGCCTTCGAGCTCGACCGGCACATAGACCGACCAGAACTGCGCGCCCACGCCCCCTTTGCGCAGACGCGGCAGATCGGTATGGAGAGGAGGATCGAGCTTCGTCTGATCCTTGGCGAGGTCGATCTCGCCGAGCCGGCGGTCGAACCGCTTGCGGTACTCCCAGGGAAGGTCGTTGTGGCCGTCGATCAGCGGCGTGGCGTCCAGGAGCTTCCTCGCCCGCTCGACCAGCGCCGGATCGGGCGGCGTCCAGGGTGTCGCGGCACGGAGCGCCGACGGCACGATCGGCAGGAGGGATAGGAGGAACGCTCCGATCAGAACGGGTTTGCGATGCATGTTCAAGGCGCCTCCGGCCGATAACGGCTCGGCACGTCGATGATCTTGTCCCACTCGTCGGCGGTCGAGCGGGCGACGAACGCGGTGAGCGCCCCTTCGCCGATGTTGAACACCTCGTGCGGCACGCCCGGCTCGATATAGATGAAATCGCCCGCCTCGTTCTCCACCGAATGCTCCAGATTCGGGCCGAAATCGTGGCGCACCCGGCCCTCGACGATGTAGAGCATCACCTCGAAACCGTCATGGATGTGGGCGTAGGCGATCGCGCCCGGCGGCACGGTCGCGACGTTGACCGACAGGTTCTGGGCGCCGACGTTCCGCCCCGAAATCCCCTGCTGATACTGAATGCCGTTCCAGCTCCGGCCATGCTCGCCGCCGCCGCGCAGGACGTGGATGCCGTCGTGGCGCTCGACCAGATCGGGCAGGACCGATGCGTCGTCTTTCATGTCGATCTCCCGGGTTCGAAGCAGAGTTCGGTGAATTCTCGAATGTAGAGCTATAAGGCTATCATGACGGGCATGGCCCCTCTCCCGCCCGAACCGTTCCGGCCTCTCGATCACGCCGTCTTCTCCGCCGAAAAAATGGGCAAGGCGACGCTGTTCGCCTCCGAACGGGTGCTCGTGGGCCTGAACACGTTTCTGCCGGGCCAAGAGCACCGCCTGCACGCCCACGCCGGCATGGACAAGGTGTACCACGTGCTCGCGGGAACGGGCCGGTTCCTGCTCGCCGACGGCGACCAGCCGATGACCGCGGGCGACATGCTGATCGCGCCGGCCGATGCGCCCCACGGCATCCGCAACGATAGCGCCGAGAACCTCGTCGTTCTCGCGATCCTGGCGCCCGCGCCATGAGCCGGAGCCGGAGACCGCTCCTCCGTTCGCTCCTCGGCGCGGTCCTCGCTCTTTCCCCTCTCTCGGCGGGCGCCGCGGTGATCGCCGCGGTCGGCGACATCGCCTGCGCCCCCACCGATCCGAATTTCAACGGCGGCCTCGGCACCGCCGCCGCCTGCCGGATGAAGGCGACGTCCGATCTCGCGGTCGCGGGCCACTACGACGCCGTGCTGCCGCTCGGCGACGTGCAATACGAAGACGGGTCGTTCGCCAACTTCCAGGCCTCGTACGACCCCAGCTGGGGCCGGGTCAAAGCGGTCACCCGACCGGTGCCCGGCAACCACGAGTACTTCACTCCGAACGCCGCCGGCTACTACCAATACTTCGGCGCCGCCGCGGGCGATCCGGCCAAGGGCTGGTACAGCTTCGACCTCGGCAGCTGGCACCTGATCGTCTTGAACTCGAATTGCGCCCTGATCGGCGGCTGCGGCCCCGGCTCGCCGCAGGAGCAATGGCTGCGCGCCGACCTCGCCGCGAACCCGGGGGTGTGCACGCTCGCGGCCTGGCACCACCCGCGGTTTTCCTCCGGCCCGCACGGCGACGATCCGATGACGCAACCGCTCTGGCAGGCGCTTCAAGACGCGCACGCCGACGTGATCTTGAACGGCCACGACCATATCTACGAGCGCTTCGCGCCGCAGGGTCCGACCGGCGCAGCCGACCCTGCCAACGGCCTGCGCGAATTCGTCGTCGGCACCGGCGGCAAGATTCTCTATTCGCTCCAGCCGACCCACGCCAACCGCGAGGCCGCCCAGAGCACGGATTTCGGCCTGCTCGAATTGAATCTCCGGCGCACCGGCTACGACTGGCGCTTCGTCAGGGTTCCCGGCGGCACCTTCACCGACGCGGGCTCTGGGCTGTGCCATCGCTCGGCGTCGCGCTTCCACGCCGTCACCCCCTGTCGCGCCGTCGATACCCGCAATCCGAACGGACCTACGGCCGGCCCGGCGCTCGCCGCGAACATCAACCGGGGATTTCCCATCGCCGGCCTTTGCGGCGTCCCGGCCGACGCCGAATCCGTCGCGTTCAACTTGAGCGTCGTCACCCCGACCAAGAGCGGCGAGCTGCGCGCTTGGGCGACCGGCACCCCCCTGCCGATCGCCACCGCGATCAGTTACTCCACGAACCAGACCCGCACCAACAACGCGATCCTGCCGCTCGCCGCCGGCTCGCTCTCGGTGCGGGCGGTCCAATCGTCGGGCACGGTGCAGCTGGTTTTGGACGTGGTGGGGTATTTTCAGTAGGCCGAATTCGATCTCGAGTTTCCGGCCGTAAAGGACGTCGAAGGCCGCGTTTTTCAGGCCTTGTCGAGTTCAGATCGACCCAACCAATAGCAGGCGAGAGATGCAGGGATTTTGAGAACTCGCGCCGCGCTTTCCTCGCCTCCCAGTGTGGCGATCCCAAAATCGGAAGAATCCCGCGTGATGACATATCCGCGCTCAACCTTGCGCTCGGCGCAAAATTCCGCCAAGCCTTTCAGATCACGACTTCCCGTGTGCTCGCCGCCGCGATACTTCACTTCGAACGGAATCAACTTGCCGGCGAAATCGGCGACGATATCGACCTCCCGATCATTCTTTCCCCGCCAGTAGGAGAACGACACTCCGCGTGCGTAGTAATGGGTGAACACATGTTTAAAGAAAGCTGTCTCCACGGCGTGCGCCAAACCGGAAGGATCTTCGAGCAGGCCCTTACCCTTCAGCAGCACGCTCGGCGCGATCGCCGCATCCGCCAGGTAGATTTTGGGACGCGCTCGGAGAATCTGTTTGCCGTAACCCAGCGGCCGAAGGCGATAGATCAGGTGCGTCGCCTCCAGGATCTCGATGAAGTTACCGACCGTCGGACGCTTGAGCTCCAATTTGGCGCACAATTGCTGGAGGTCGAGCAAGCCGCCGTCGTGTAAGCAGAGATAGAGGAATACCTGCTCGAGCTCTAGGACTCGCCTGACGCCAAAGAGCGCGGTCATGTCTCGCTTGAGCACTTTGTCTACGATGTCTTCTCGAAGCAGCCTCTGCGCCAAGGGGATGCTCTCCATCAAAGCGCACTGAGGGAATCCGCCCCGCAGAAGGTACTCATGAAAGAGGCCCGTCAACGGCCACGCTTCTTCCGCCACGCGGACTCGCTGCGCTTCGCTCCACTCGAACGGCTCGCGCAGGGAGTCCACCGAGGGTAGGTTCGGAGTCGGTGCCCGCCGGATCTGCAGGTACTCGAAGAAGGACAAGGTCGAAAGTCGGATCGTGAGCCACCGGCCGACGCCCGACTCCTGCCCTTCGGTCACCAGAGGGATCGCCGAACCGGTCACTGCGATTCGCCGCCCTTTGAAGAAATCGACCTGGTGTTTCAGCCACGTCTGCCACCCTTTGCTGACCTGCACCTCGTCGAGGAACAGGTACTCCGGACCCGCAGCACCAACCGGCTCGAACTCTCGCCAGATCTGCAGAAGCCCTTCGATCCCGGCCAGCTTCAGAAGTGGGTGGTCAAAGGTCGCGTAGAGGATATTGGACGGGGGCACACCCTGCTTGATCAGCTCATCGATCGCCTGTAGAAACAAGGTGGTCTTACCCACCTGCCGCGCGCCGCTGAGCAGAAGGGCCCTTCCCGCGGGAGGGTCTTCCAGCCAGGCTGTGATTTCCCGAAAAGCAGCCCGCCGCCAGTCCGGCAGGTCGGGAAAGCGCCCTCCCGACCACCAGGGATTGTACTGGCGAAGAACAGCGAAGAGGTCGGGACCACTGGCGATCATGGCGGCAAAACCTACCAAAAACGCCCAATTAGTGCAAGTATACTTGCACTATTCTGGCCAAATAGTGCGGTTCGCTATTTTTTCTGGTTTTTTCCCTCCCTCAGAGAGCACTCGGGGCAGGATTGGCTACCGAGGAAGCCATGACCGAGACCTACAACCCCACGTCCGACGCTCCACAACGTGCCCCCCTCGCCAAGTGCGAGAAACACGGGCTCCACTACGACCCGACGAAGATGACCGGCTGCGTGCTCTGCCGGCGCGAATCCTCTCCCGCCGCCGACGCTCCTCCGGTGCCGCGGCGCTCGCTCCTCGGCCCGTTCCTCGTCACCGCGGCGCTCTGTTTCGGCGCGGGTCTCGCGTTCTACCTCCTTCACGGCGCAGTCGCGAATCTCTTCCCCGGCTCCGCCTCTACCCCCGAGGTTCCTCAGCTCACCGCGCCGCAACAGCAGCAGCTCGACCAGGCCTTGCGCGAGCTGACCGGCGGAAACCCTACGGGGATGACCAGCGGAATCGAAGGCGGTCTGCCGACTCAAGGCACTCCTCCGGAGTAGGGCAGAAACGCCGCCGAGACGGCGGCGGTCCCAGGAAAGGCGCGCCCAAAGCGGAAAGTGTTGTCTTTCCCGGTCAGCTTCGCGGCGGGACGCGGCGCAGGACGATCGTGACTTCAGTGCCGTCCGGCGGCAGCACCCCTTCGCGGACGCGGAATTCGGTGGTCTTCTTCGCGTAGTCGCGCACGGTGTAGGCGCGATTGCCGATCTTGCTGCCGGGGCAGGAGTAGAGGCAGATCAGGCAGCCGGAGTGCGAGAGGTGAATGTTCCCCTCGTGGCCGCCGAACCTCATGTCGAAGCCGCGTCCGCCGGGATCGGTCAAGAGGTCGCCGATGCCGAGCGGTTTCTTGGCGCCGGGCAGCCGCACGAGCACTTCGACGCCCGGCCCTTCGATCAGCTTGTCGCTCGCCTTCGAGCTGGCGTCGTTGCGGTCGTTCCAGCTCTCCATGCCGAGCGCGTTGCCCGGCCGGAGGCCCAACCGTTCGAGCGCGGAAAGAATCGCCAAATCGGAGACTCGCGAAAGGAACAGCGCCGCGCCGGCCGCGCCGCCGTCGTTCCACACCAGGAAGTGGTATCCGGGCGTGCTGAAGCCGAGCAGCTCGCGCTCGAACTTCGCTCGGTTGACCACCGCCGGCAGCTCGATGCGATCCGGATAGGCGCGGATCAAGTTGCGGCCGTCGCCGCCGTCCGAGGAAACGGAGGGCGACGCCGCAAGCAAACCTGGGAGGGCAAGGACGAAAACGGCGGAGCGGAGGGCGCGCTGGGTCATGGCGTCTTGGACCTCGGTTCGGCAAGCGTACCACCCGCTCGCTATGATCCCGCCGAGATCCGCCCATGCCGCGCACCCGAATTCCGCCGATGGTTCTTCCGGTCCTGGCGGCGCTCTTCGCTTCGGCGCTCGGCGCGCAGCCGGCGAAAGATCCGCTCGACCTGTTCGATCGGGCTCTCACCTTCCACGAGAACGGCCGGCTCGACGAGGCTCTCGCGGCCTATCGCCAAGCGGCGCCCGCGCTCGAAAACATCGATCCGGAGTCGGCGGGGGCGGCGCGCAACAACGCGTGCGCGATCTTGAACGACCGGGGGGATTTTCGCGCCGCGTTGGTCGAATGCACCGCGGCCGTGCGCCTGCGGCGGTTGGGGAAAGATCCGATCCTGCTCGCCCGGGCGCTCAACAATCGAGGCCGGGCGCTCCAGTCGCTCGGACGGACCGCGGAAGCCGAGGCCAGCTATCGCGCGGCGCTGGCGCTCAATCGCCAAGGAGGCGATGCCGAAGGCGAGGGGATCAACCTCGCGAATCTGGGCGTCTCGGCGACGGAGACGGGACGTTACGGGCAGGCGCTCGCCGCGTACGCGCAGGCCGCCGCTCTCGCGGCGCGGCACGCGGCGGAGCCCTGGTCGGCCGATCAGATCCGGATCGCGCGGATCAACCAGGGGGTGGTGCTCGAAAAGCTTGGCGCGTATGAAGAGGCGCTCGCGCTCTACCGCGATCTGCTCGGGGTCGGAAGTACCCGAAACGAGGCCGGTGCCGATCTCGATCCCGGCCTGCGCGCTTCGATTGCCGCCAATGCCGGCGTGCTCTACCGCAATCTGGGCGATCCGCGCCGGGCGATCGCGGCTTTCGAGGAGGCCGGCAAGCTCTACGCCCAGGCGGGCGACCGGGCCGGCGCCGCGAACGTGGCGCTCAACGTCGGCCTCGCCCGCCACTTGAACCTGGGCGACCGGCGCGGCGCGGAGGCCGACTTCCGCGCCGCGCTCGCCCTCGCGCAAGCGAGCGGCGACCGCAACGAGGAGATCCAGGATCTCTTCTACCTCGGCCGCCTGCTGATCGAAGAAGGGCGGCTCGCCGAGGCGGAGGACGCGTTCCGCCGTTGTCTGGAGGCCGCCACCGCGAGCGGCTCGGCCGAAGGGCGCGGGTCGGCGCGCGAAGGGCTCGGCCGGATCGCCGCCGCGCGCGGCCATTTGGGGCAAGCCCGGGAACAGCTCGCCCGCGCCCTCGCCGAGATCGAGGCGACCCGTGCCGAGATCGGCACCCGGCGGCTTCAGGCGAGCTATTTCGGCGATCACCGTTCGGTTTACGAGACGGCGGTCGCGATCGAGGCCCGAAGCGCCGCGGCCGGCGACGGCCAGGCCGCGGGCCGGGCGCTGCTCTTGGTCGAACGCGCGAAGGCGCGCGAGCTGGTCGAGGCGCTCGGCGGCGCCTCGGCGGACCCAGAGTCCATCCTAGGATCGAAAACCCTGGGCCGTGAAGCGCTCGCGGGCTCCGGCTCCCCCGCCGAACCGGTGCTCGAATTTTTCGTCGCCGAAGGCAACCTCTATCTCTGGCGCCTGGGCACGGCCGGCCCCTCAAACATCGCGCTGTTCGATCTCGGCCCGAGCGCGCCTCTGCTGCTGCGGGTCCGCAGAGTCCATCGCGAGCTGGCGGCGAGCCGCGCCCCGGCGGCGGCCGACCTGGCGGTTCTCTACGCCGCCCTCCTCGGGCCGCTCCGCAAACTGGCCGGCGTGTCCCGCCTGCGCATCGCGCCGGATGGCGAGCTGCGCTATCTGCCGTTCGAGCTGCTGCCTCTGCCGGCTGCGAACGCGCCGCTGATCACCCGGACCGTGGTCTCCTATCTGCCGAGCGCGGCGGTGGCGCTCGCGCTCGCCGCCCGGCCGGCGTCGCGGCCCGAGCGCGCCTTCCTCGGCTTCGGCGCGCCGCGGCTTCCCGATCCGGCCGCTCGCGCCGAATCGGCGGCTTCGTCGTCCTCTCCCGCCGCGCTGCTCGCCGCCCGCTTCTCGCTGCGGGCGCTGCCCGGGGCGGCGCGCGAGATCGCGGAGGTCGAGCCGCTCTTGACCGGCAAGCCGGGCGATCCGGGTTCGAGTTTCCTCGGAGCGCGGGCGACGGAAGCGGCGTTCCGGGCCCAGTCGGGCCGCGGCGCGCGGGTGCTTCATTTCGCGACCCACACCGTCCTCGACGAGCGGGCCGGGCGCGGCGCGGCGATCCTGCTCACGCCCGCCGGGGAGGACGACGGTCTGCTCGATCCGGCCGAGATCGCCGCCCGGCCGGTGCACGCCGATCTCGCGGTGCTTTCGGCGTGCAGCACCGCCCTCGGCGGGGGGGAGGCCGGCCGCGGCGCGGGCGCGCTGTCGTCGCTTTCCGGCGCCTTCCTCGCCGCCGGAGCTTCGGGAGTGGTCGCGAGCTTGTGGGACGTCGGCGATCAGGCGACCGCCGTGTTCATGAGCCAGTTCTACGCCCAGCTCGCCCGGGGCCTGCCTCCCGCCGAGGCGCTCGCCGCGGCCAAGCGGCGATTGCTCGCCACCCCCGGCTGGAATCGTCCGGAGGTCTGGTCGGCGTTCGTGCTGATCGGCGAACCGCCGCCGGTCGCGCCCCGGCGAGCGCCCTGGCTGGGTGCGGGCACCCTGGTTCTGGCGAGTTTGGCCGTCTTAGCGCTCGCCGGGGCGGGGGTCAGCGCGGCTCGGCGCCGGACTCGGGCGCCATCGCCGGCATAGCCGGCATCTCCTCCATCTTCGGCCGGCGACGCCGGAACGGAGAGAGCCGCAAGCGGAGCAGATCGAGCTCGGCGAACAGCCAGAGCTTCAGGCCGCGCGCCATCATCCTGGTGCCCGATCTCGGACCGAAGTAGCCGAGCTCGAAGCTCGCAACCACCCGGCGCCCGTCGTTGCGCTCCCCGGCGGTGCCGTACTCCAACCGCGCGTTGGCGATGCGCTTGAAGCGCCGGTTGTAGGCGAGGAGCAACCAATAGCTGAAGAACGCCTCTTTCGGTCCGAACACCGGCATCCAATGGAAGCGCTTGTGTCTGCGGTAGGCCGGATCGACCAGGAAGATGAAGTACGCCGCGGTGTCGATCAAGAGGCCGGCCGAGGCGAGGTCGTGCTCTCCCATGTAGAAGTACTTGTCGCGGTAGACCCCCTCGAAGAACCGCCAGTAGGAGCGCACGAAGGTCCGGTTGTGCTCGGCGATCCGTTCGGTGACGTCCTCGCCCGCGGTTTCGGCCAGCACCAGGAGCACCGTCGCCTCGACCGAGAACGCCATGTGGTCGAGCCCGGGCGAATAGAACGGGTCGATGAACACCGCGGCGTCGCCCATCATCGCCCAGCCCGGTCCCATGTACTGGCGGGTGGCGTAGGCGAGGTGCGAGTACGAGCGGAGGTCCTCGGTGCGCATCCGTGCCCCTTCGAGCAGCTCGGCGACCGCGGGGATGCTCCGCAGATGTGCCTCGTACGACGCGCCGCGCGCGCTGCCTGCGATGTCGAGCGACATCAGGCGGCGGTCGAAAACCACGCCGATAGAGGTCTCGCCGTTGCCCAGCGGGATGATCCAGACCCAATAGCCGCGTCCCAGGTAGTGGTTGGTCGCGAGCCGGCGCGAACAGACGTTGCCCGCGGCGAACGTGTTGTCCTTGGAGAGGGCGGCCACGTCGTCCATGTGGCGGATTCCCTCCCACCGCGCCCAGACCGCGCTGGTCGGGTGCCCCTCGTTGCGCTCGGTCAGCCCCAGCTTCTTGCCCAATACGGTCGCGCGCCCGGAGGCGTCCAGCACCCAACGGCAGGCGACCGTCTCGCGGCCGGCCTTGGTGTCGATCGTCACCCGGTGGTCGAATTCGCCGATCTCGACGGCCGAGACCCGGGCCGGGCGCATCAGCTCGGCCCCCGCGGCCACCGCCGTGGCGAGCACGTGCTCGTCGATCGAGTCGCGGCGGAGCTGGAAGGTCGGCACGGGGGTCTGCTCGTGCGGGCCGGCCTCGCTCGCCTGGGCATGGCCCTTGACCCGCTCGTTGGTGAACCAAAACCGCAGCCCTTCCTTGCGCAGGTGCTCAAGCTCAAGGTGCTGCCAGAGCGCGAGCCGACGGGTCAGGAACATGGCCGACATCTCGGTCGTCGCCTCTCCCACCTTGGCATCGAACACCGGCATTTTTTCGACCACCAGAACCTTGAGCTCAGGGCGCTCGCGCTTGAGCAGCAGGGCTGCCGAACCACCGCTGATCGCGCCGCCCAAAATGACCACGTCGAACCGCCGTTCACTCGTCATGTCGCTTCCTTCGTGAGTCATTTCTCGGATGAATAAACCGCCGACGGATTTCCACGTAGATAGACCGTCGCCGCGATTCTACCCCGGGCGGATCGCCTGGAAGCCCGGCGCGCACTACAGGATTAAGATGACATCGAATCTGACATCGAATGGGCATTTGGGTCATTTTTTCGGGAGGTAGCAGGTGGATACAGATCGCCGAAGGTTTCCCCGCTATGCGGTGGCGGGGCTCAAAGGGGGGTTGACCACGCGCAGCGAGTTCGTGGTTCTACAGCTTTCGCGCGGCGGAATGCTGATCGCGACCGATTTCGAGCCCCGGCTCGGCCAGGGCATCGACCTCAGCCTGACCTTTCACGGCTCGGATTTCCGCCCCGGCGGCAAGGTGATCTTCGTCGGAGAGGACCAGCGCGCGCCCAAAACCCGCCGCTTCCGCGTCGGCGTCGCCTTCGAAGGGCTGCCGCCGGATCAGGAGAAGGCGCTGGCGGAGTTCATCGAGGAGGAGCTGGAGGGGGCGACGGCCGGGTAGAAGAGTCAGGAGCCGGCTGCGGCGAGCATCGTCAGCAGGCGCTCGCAATGCGGCGCGCGCCTGCGGACCTTCGCCGGGTCGATCTTGGCGAGCAGGTCGGACCCATGGCGGATCTTGTGGTACTCGCCCTTCTGGGTCCTCTTCGTGGCTTCCTTTAGGGAGCGCTCGACATCGGATTTCGCGATCTGCTCGACGTTCTCCCGGCCCGGAAGGGCTTTCGCGCCGAAATGCTGTCCGTAGTACGCCGCAAGGGCCTCGGGATCGGCGAGGAACCAGGCCTCCATCATCTGGACCATCAGGTGGCACTGGTCTTCCGTTTCTGGGGGCAGTTGCCAGGACGAGTCGCTCCTTCCGAGGTGGCGCCAAAGGCGCGAGCCTTCTTCCACCGGCCCCTCGGAATCGACGAGTAGAAGGTTCAAGGCTTCCCGATCCACCGAGAGTGCCGTCCGCCAATACCTGAAGGCCGCATCCCGAGGTCCACAGGGGATCACCCGGCAAACGAATCCTGCCCTTTCGAGGAAGTCCCTGAATCCTAACCGGAGTTGCGACTTCGTCTTGACGGTAGATCCACCGCCCTCGACGAAGATCTGGATCGGCTTCACTAACGATTCCCGCCCAGCGCACCGATCTGCCACACGTCGCCCAAGGTGTATTCGTCGAGCCAGTGCTCCAGCTTCGCGGGTTCGAGGCGGGTCAGAGTTGTTCCAGCATTTCCGCGTTCGCAAACGACGACCGCCTCGGGAACGCTTGAGAGCGCCGAGATGAGACTCGGCGAGTGCGTCGTCACGATCAACTGCGTCCGGGTCGATGCGTCGATCAACATCTCGCCCACCACAGACATGGCATCCGGATGGAGGCCGAGCTCCGGTTCTTCGATGCAAATGAGCGGCGGCGGCTCCGGGTGGAGAAGAATCGCCAACAGACATAGGTAGCGAAGCGTGCCATCGGAAATTCGAGATGTGGGGGTCGAAGACGAAAGTCCCGTTTCGTGGAGGAAAATCTGGACGCCACCACCATGCACTGTCACCACCACATCTTCGACCTGTGGGTACAGGCGTTTCATCCGGTCCATCAGCACGTGCCGAAGCCCGGCGCGATTCATCAAACCCGTCAGCACGGGGCCGAGGTTGTATCCGTTCTCAAGCAAGAAGTCGCCGGGAAGATCGGCCGCCTGCGAGCGGCGCAGGCCCTCGTCGATCCAAGGGCGCTGAAAAAAGGTTAACCGGGGCAGCCAACGAGCCAGAACCGAGAACTCGTAGTCCTGCTTAGGACTGCGCAGCTGCGCGAGGATGGAAAGGTCGCGACGTACTTCGAATCCTTCGAAATCCGCTCCGAGGAAGCCCCTACTGGCAGGTCCAATTCGCTCCAGAGAGGGATAGGCCGGATCAAAGTAGTAGATTCGCCCGGCCCTCCCGTGAATTTCTTCATGGGTAACTGAAAATCGCGACTGATCGGCGGTAAATCCCAGGTCATATCCAACCTCGGTTCCGCTCGTAGGATCGAGGATCTTTACTCCCAGGCGGGCTATTCCGCTTCCCCCGGCCCCCTTCCAGAGCCATTCGTCGATACCGCCGCCCTCGCGAATCGGCTTCGCAAAATCATTCAAGGCCGCCGGGAGTATCCTCAGTGCCTGAATCAGATTGCTCTTACCCGAAGCATTTGGCCCTATCAGAACGTTGAGCGGCTCCAGCTCCAGCGTCACCCCCTCCGGTCCGTACGAGAGGATGTTCTTCAGCTCGATCGAGCGGAGAAACCGCTTTCCTTCCATCGCGGGTTACAGCTCCGGCCAGCGACGCGGGTTGCTTTCGTGGGCGATGGCGTAGACGGCGTCGAAGATCGACTCTCGGTTGGGCTTCGACCAGTAGTCGCCGTCGGAGCCGTAGGCGGGCCGGTGGGCTTCAGCCGCCAGGGTGCGGGGTGCCGCGTCGAGCCAGTGGTAGCCGCCCTGCATTTCCAGGATCTGTTGGAGCATCGAGGCGGAGGCGCCGCCGGGGACGTCTTCGTCGAGGCAGAGGAGGCGGTTGGTCTTTTTGAGCGATTCGACGATTCGCGCTTCGCGGTCGAACGGCAGGAGGGTCTGGACGTCGATGACTTCGGTCTCAACACCCACCCGGGCGAGCGCTTCGGCGGCTTCGAGCGCGATCTTGCAGCAGGCGCCGTAGGTGACGACCGTCACGTCGCTCCCCTCGCGCAGCACTTCGGGCACGCCGAGCGGCACGGTGAACTCTCCGACATTGGCGGGCAGGCGCTCCTTCAGGCGGTAGCCGTTCAGCACCTCGACCACGATGCCGGGGTCGTCGCCCTGAAGCAGGAGGTTGTACATCCCCGCGGCCTGGGTCATGTTGCGCGGCACGCAGACGTGGATGCCGCGGACGAGGTGGATCACCCCGGCCATCGGCGAACCGGAATGCCAGATCCCCTCCAGGCGATGGCCGCGGGTGCGCACGATGACCGGCGCCGCCTGTTTGCCCGCCGAGCGGTAGCGGAGGGTCGCGAGGTCGTCCGACAGGATCTGCAGGGCATAGAGGATGTAGTCGAGATACTGGATCTCGGCGATCGGCCGGATGCCGCGCATCGCGAGGCCGATCGCCTGGCCGAGGATGGTCGTCTCGCGGATGCCGGTGTCGGCCACGCGTAGCTCGCCGTATTTCGCTTGCAGGCCGAGGAATCCCTGGTTCACGTCGCCGAGCTGGCCGAGATCCTCCCCCATCGCCACCAGCTCGGGGTAGCGCGCGAGCGCGGCGTCGAAACAGGCGTTCAAGACCTCGAAACCGTTGAGGGTGGGCGCATCGTCCGCGTAGCGGGCCGGCACGATCGGCTGCGCGAGAGGAGAGCGCGGCGTCTCGCTGGTCAGGTGCGCGCCGTAGAGATCGGAGTTCGCGGCCTCGAAGCCACGGCGCCAGCCGGCGAGGCGCTCCGCCGCCGGACCGCGCGCGCGGCCGGCAGTCGCCACCCGGGCGGCGTGGGCGGCGGCCGAAACATCGCGCCGGAAAGCGGCCTGTTGCCGTTTGAGATCGTCGGCAATCTTCGCGACCTCGGCACCGCCCGCCTCCGCGCCGCCGGCTTCCGCGGCGACCTCGCCGAGCATCCCGAGCACGAAGGACTTCTCCGCCTCGATCGGCGCGCGGAACTTGTCCCAGGCACTGCGCTGAGCGTCACGCACAGAGAGGCGTTCCTCCTCGTCGATGGCGGCCAGCTGATCCGCCTCGGCCAGACCTTCGCGGATCATCCACTCGCGCATCCGCTTGACGCCGTCGAACTCGACCTCCCACTCCAGGCGCTCCTTCGACTTGTAGCGCTCGTGGCTGCCGGAGGTCGAATGCCCTTGCGGTTGAGTGATCTCGGTGACGTGGATCACCGCGGGAACGTGGTCGCGCCGGGCGATCTCGGCCGCGGCGAGATACGTTTCGCATAGGGCGGGATAGTCCCAACCCCTCACGCTATAGAGATCGAGTCCGTCCCGGGTGCCCGGCGCGCGGCGGAACCCTTCGAGCAACGCGGAGAGATCGCCCTTGGCGACCTGGATCTCGTTCGGCACCGAAATGCCGTAGCCGTCGTCCCAGATCGACAGCACCATCGGCACGCGCAGCACGCAGGCCGCGTTGATCGACTCCCAGACCATCCCCTCGGCGCAGCTCGCGTTGCCGATCGTTCCCCAGGCGATCTCCCGGCCGCCGATCGAGAACCCCGTGCGGTCCGCCAGCGCCGGCAGCTCGCGATAGAGCTTGGACGCCTGCGCGAGGCCGACCAGCCGCGGCATCTGCGAGCCCGTGGGCGACACGTCCGCCGAGGAGTTGAACCGGTCGGTCTGGGGCAGAAACTCGCCGTGCTCGTCCACCATCCAGGTGGCGAAATGGGCGGTCATCGAACGGCCGGCCGAGCAGGGCTCGCGCTCCAGGTCCGCGTCGGCGTAGAGCTGGGCGAAGAACTGCTCGACCGACAGCAGGTCGAGCGCCATCATCACCGTCTGGTCGCGGTAGTAGCCCGACCGGATGTCCCCCGGCCGGAACGCGCGGGCAAGCGCGAGCTGGGCGATCTCCTTGCCGTCGCCGAAGATGCCGAATTTCGCCTTGCCGGTGAGCACCTCGCGCCGGCCGAGCAGGCTGGTATGGCGGCTGCGCACGGCGAGCCGAAAATCGGCAAGCAGGCTCTCGCGGGAGAGCTCGGTAAGTCGCGGGGCGGGCGCGGCAATCGACGACATCAGCGGGTTCCTCGAAGGCTTGGCGCCGGCCTCGAAACCGGCGGGATCGAATCAGTTCGGACCGATCGAGAATCGTAGCATGGGGCGCGGAACCGGCCGGGGGCCTTAGAGCTGGCTCCAGGGAAGAACCCGGATCTCCGGGACCAGGGAAGAGGCGTTCCCCGCGGACGCCACCATCAGGCCGCTCCCTGCCATCTCCCCGACCAACGACCGCCAGCGCACCAGGTTGTCGACATGGGCGGGACGCGGGGTGGTCGTGATCTTGATCTCGATCGGATGGAGCTTGCCGGACAGCTCTACCAGAAGGTCCACCTCGTGCCCCTCCCGCGAGCGCCAGTACCAGAGGGCGGGGGGCTGGCCCCGGTGGTAGAACAGCTTCGCGATCTCTGCCACTACGGCGGATTCGAACAGAGCCCCGGCCATCGGTCCGCGCAACACCGCATCCTCATCCTTCAAGCCGAGTAGGAGGCAGACCAGTCCGGTGTCGAGCCAGTAGAGCTTCGGGGACTTGATCAGCCGCTTGCCGAAGTTCTCGAAATAAGGACGCAGGAAGAAGATCTGGTGGCTCGCTTCGAGCACGGAGAGCCACTGGCGAATGGTCGGAGGAGAGACCCCGACGTCGCGCGCGAGATCGACCAGGTTGAGAACCTGCCCCGTCCGGGCCGCCGCCAGCCGCAGGAACACCTGGAAGGTGCCGAGGTCGCGGACGCCGAGAACGGAGCGCACGTCGCGCTCCAGATACGTTTGAATGTAGCTCGACAGCCAGAGCTGGCGATCGACCTCAGGGTCTTTCCAGAGTTGCGGAAAGCCGCCTTGCAGCAGCCAATGCGCCAGATCCGGTGGAGCGGGGGCCTCCTTCGCTGGGCGGGCTTCGAACAGGTCGCCGAGCACGGTTTCGACGGAATCCCCGCCTCGCGCGCGACCCGAGATCTCGCTCCACGAGAGCGGCAGAAGAGTGAGGATCGCCACCCTCCCGGCGAGCGACTGGCTGGTCCCCTGCACCAGGGGAAAGCTCTGCGACCCCGAAAGCAGCCAGCGCCCCGGCCGCCGGTCCTCGTCGATCTCTCCTTGAAGGTACGAGAGAAGCGCGGGAGCGTTCTGGATTTCGTCCAGGATCACCGGCGCGGGATGGTCGGCGAGAAAACCGACCGGGTCGGCCAACGCGCGCTCCCGAATGTGCGGCGCCTCCAGCGAGACATACTTGTGCGTCGCCTCGAAGCGGGTCCGGAGAAGGGTGGTCTTCCCCGACTGGCGCGGCCCGGTCACGAGAACCGCCGGAAATCCCTTGACAGCGGTCTCCAAGAGGCCGGAGAGGGTGCGGGGGAGGAGCATCCCGGCAGTCTAAACTTTCGCACATCGAAAGTTCAACTTTCGATGTGCGGAGATTCGGGGCAGAAAACGGCCCCGCTGATCTGCCCGCTCTGACGCTTTCGGAGGCTGAGCCCGGCCTCCGGTCTTGCGTCGGCCTTCGTTGCGCCCCTCTGCGTTGCAACGGTCTCATTGTGTCGCACTGCCACCCGAACGCAACACGACGACGAGCACCGAAAGCGGTTCCTGGACGAGCAGCTTGAGACGGAGATCGATGTCCGACGCCTGCGGGTCGAGGTTCTCGGGGAAGGGAAATCGCCGGTGCGCTACCGTAAACCCGTGGCGGCGGTCTCGGCGCCGTCGGATGGAGAGGCGCGACCGCGACGCGGACGATGGGCTCTCCGGCCAAGGTTCAGGGAAGTACCGCCGCCACGCCAGTCGCTGCCGATGCGACACAATGCACCGGTGCAATCACGCGAAGCACCGGTGTTGCGAAACACGGACGATGTTCTTTGGATCTCGGCGGTCAGGATGCAACGCTCCCGACCCGGGTTGCAACACAAAGTCCCGGAGCCGGGCGTCGGAGCACCTGCGCCGCGAGCCGGGGAACGACCGCGGAGGGTCCGAGCCGCAGTTTTTTCGTTCCATGCAACACGAGCCGCGTGTTTTGCACCGGCGCCTTGTGTTGCGTGACCTGGGATTTGTGTCTCGGCACAGGTGCATCGTGTCGCGTCGCTCGTTTTTCTTGTCGTGTTCCCTGGATCCCATGTTGCGGTGTAAGAGCTCTGCGTCGGAGGAGCGGCGCGCCGGTCCGCGGCACCCGTGCGCCCTGTCGTAGTTCTCGGGCCCGGAAGCCTTGCGGTCGATCTCAGGACCTCGGCAGTCCTTCCCAGCTCGAGAGCGGTCGGGCGCGGGCGGAACGCAGCGATTCCGTCCGTCTCGTCACCGGAGCGGCGAAGCGGAGGGCTGGTACCCGTGTCGCGCCGAAAGCTGTTCGCGGGCGAAGGGATAAGACGCCCACCAGAGGGGGGCAGGCCTCTCTGGACCTTGCGGCCAACGCCGTTTTCCGATCTGCTGTGCGGCGAACTTCACTTCGTCTGGAGAGCCCCTCGATGCGTCATCCTTCCGCGTTGATCCTCACTTTCCTCGCCTGCGGCTCGGCTTGTGCCGGCGCGGCTCCCCCGAAGTCGGCTGCGGTGGGTGCGCCGAAGACGGGGATGACCGCTCCGGTTTCGGCCGATCCGTATCCTTCGACCTACCGTCCGTTGCCTTCGGAGGTGACGTTGATTCGGGGGGCAACGATTCTGACCGCGGCCGGTCCGCGGATCGAGCACGGCTCGGTTTTGCTGCGAGGGGGCAAGGTGGAAGCGGTGGGGGCCTCGATCGAGGCTCCGGCGGGGGCGACGGTGATCGACGCCATGGGCAAATGGGTGACTCCGGGGGTGATCGACGTCCATTCCCACTTGGGCGTCTATCCCTCGCCGGGGGTCGAGGCGAATTCCGACGGCAACGAGATGACCGATCCGGTGACCGCGGACGTGCAGGCCGAGCATTCGCTCTGGCCGCAGGACCCGCAGTTTCCGCTGGCGCTCGCCGGGGGCGTTACCTCGATGCTGATTCTCCCCGGCTCGGCGAACCTGATCGGCGGCGTGGGCGTGGCGGTCAAGAACGTGCCCGCCCGCACCATGCAGGAGATGAAGTTTCCCGGCGCGCCGTACGCCTTGAAGATGGCCTGCGGCGAAAATCCGAAGCGCACCTACGGCAGCCGGGGGCGGATGCCGATGACCCGGATGGGCAACATCGCCGTCACCCGCGAGGCGTGGATCGGCGCCACGGAATACCGCAAAGAATGGCAGGACTATAAGGACAAGACGGCGCGCGGCGAGAAAGGCAAGGACGGCCACGATCCCGATCCGCCCGACCGCGACCTGGAGAAAGAGACGCTCGCCAAGGTGCTGTCGGGAGAGATCCTGGTGCAGAACCATTGCTACCGGGCGGACGAGATGGCGATCATGATCGACCAGGCCAAAGAGTTCGGCTACAAGATCTCGGCGTTCCACCACGCGATCGAGTCGTACAAGATCGCCGACCTGCTGGCCAAGGAGGGGATCTGCTCGGCGATGTGGGCCGACTGGTGGGGCTTCAAGATGGAGGCGCTCGACGGCATCCGCGAGAACGTCGCGCTGGTCGAGCGGGCGGGGGCCTGCGCGATCGTTCACTCCGATTCGGCCGACGGCATTCAGCGGCTGAACCAGGAGGCGGCCAAGGCGATGGCCGCGGGCAATCGCCTGGCGCGCGACGAGGCGGCGGACGGCCATCCGGGCGGCAAGAAATTCACCGAGGAGGACGCGATCCGCTGGATCACGATCAACCCGGCGAAAGCCATGGGGATCGGCGACCGCACCGGCTCGCTCGAACCGGGCAAGATGGCCGACGTGGTGATTTGGAACGGCGATCCGTTCTCGGTCTACGCCCACGCCGAACAGGTCTTCATCGATGGCGCGAAGATCTACGACCGCAACGACCCCGCGCGCCAGCCGCGCACCGATTTCGAGCTGGGCCTGCGCGATGCGCGCACCGGCGTTGCGGGAGGTGTCCGATGAGCCTACATGCAGACTCCCGGCGTCCGGGTCTCCGTAGGGGCGGAGCTTGCCTCCGCCCGAGATCATCGGCAACCGCGGGCGGAGGCAAGCTCCGCCCCTACGTCCCGTCCAGCTCGGTTGCATCCTTCGGAGCCTGCGAAAAGCGGTGGGGCGTCATGGCCGCCCTCCTGGCAGCCTTCGGCCTCGTCATGGCTTCTCCCGCCATGGCCGCGCCGCCGATCGCGATCCTCGGCGCCACGATCCACACGATGGGTCCCGCGGGCGAGATTCGAAACGGCGCGATCCTGATCCAGGACGGCACGATCCGCGCGGTCGGCGCGAGCATCGCGATCCCCGCCGGGGCGACCCGGATCGACGCCACCGGCAAGATCGTCACGCCGGGGCTGTTCGATTCGCTGTCGCGCATCGGTCTGGTCGAGGTGAACCAGGTCGAAGCCACCGGCGACGCAGCGAGCGACGACGACCGGATCACCGCGGCGCTTTCCGTCGCCGACGCGCTCAATCCGGCGTCGAGCTTGATCGCGATCAACCGGATCGAGGGGCTCACCCACGCCCTGGTGGCGCCGGAGATCGGCAAGACCCTGATCGCCGGCCAGGCCGCCGTGATCCGGCTGGGCGGAGCCGATCTCGTGCTGCGCGCTCCCGCCGGGATGTTCGCGGTGCTCGGCGAGACGGGGGCCGAGAAAGCGGGCGGCTCACGCGCCGGAGCGATTCTCTTGCTGCGCGAGGCGCTCGCCGACGCGCGCGATTGGTCCGACCACCGGGCGGATTGGGAGAAAGGCGCGCGCCGCTCCTACGCCCTGTCGCGGCTCGACCTCGAAGCGCTCTTGCCCGTGGCGCGCGGCGAAGAGCCGTTGATCGTCCTGGCGCACCGGGCGAGCGATGTGCTGGCCGCGCTGCGTTTCGCCAAAGAGGAAAAGCTGAAGCTGATCCTGGCGGGCGCCGACGAGGGGTGGCAGGTGGCGAAAGAGATCGCGGCGGCAGGCGTTCCCGTCCTGCTCAATCCGCTCGACGACCTGCCGGGGAGCTTCGAGACGCTCGGCGCGACGCTCGAAAACGCCGCGCGGATGAAGGCGGCCGGCGTGCGGATCGCGTTCGCGACGTTCGACGCGCACAACGCCCGCAACCTGCGACAGGCGGCGGGCAACGCGGTCGCCAACGGCTTGCCGTGGAACGACGGGCTCGCGGCGATGACGATCGAGCCGGCGAAGATTTGGGGCGTCGCCGACCGGCTCGGCTCGCTCGAAGCGGGCAAGGTGGCGGACCTGGTGATCTGGGACGGCGATCCGCTGGAGGTCACGTCGTTTCCCGAACAGGTGATCCTGGAGGGCGAGCGGATCCCCCTGCGCAGCCGGCAGCTCGAGCTGCGCGATCGGTATCGGACCCTGCCGGGCGGGCCGGCGCCCTCTCGCCGGCCGTGAGCCTGGGAGGGGGCGTTCCGGACGTGCTGATCGTCGAGGACGAGGCGATGCTGCGCGAGCTGTCGCGCGAGATCCTCGAAGCCGCGGGGTACGAAGTGCGGGTCGCGGACGCGGCGGAAACCGCGTTCGCGCTCGCGGCCGAGCGGCCCCCCCGTCTGCTGATCACCGATTTCGAAATGCCCGGCCTCTGCGGCAAGGCACTGGCGGAGCAGCTCCGGAACCGGCACCCGGAGATGAGCGTGCTGTTCGTCTCCGGCCACCCGCAGCAGGAGGTCCTGGGGCCCGGCGCGCTCGGCCAGAGGACCGCGTTTCTCCAGAAGCCCTACTCGCGCGACGCGCTGCTGCAGGCGGTCGTCCGCGCGGTCGCGCTGAGGGATTGAGCGTCCCTCTCTGGCTTGCCGTCTACACTAAAGACTTGATTCCGTGTCCAGTGGTGTCAATTCCGGGTAGTGGCTCCGGCAAGCCTTCTTGCTCCCTCGGGCGCCCTTGGCGGCAGTGCGGCGCCGCGGGGCTTTCCTGAGCCGCTCCCCGATGCCGAGGTGCGATGAACCCGCCACGCCGTCCGAGCTCGTCTTTTCTTCTCGTTCCGCGGCTCGCCGCGCTCGCGGCAGGCGCCGTGGCGCTCGCAGGGCTCGGTTGCCGGCAGGCTCCTCCCCCATCGCCGGACGGCGCGGTGATCGTCGCGGAAGTGCAGCCGGGCGGCGCCGGGGAGATCGCGGGCCTGGTGGCCGGCGACCGCATCCTGCGCCTGCGGCGGGCCGGCGCGCCTCCCGCCAACCCGGACCCTGCCGAGCTCGAACCGGCATCGTGCCTGGCCGTCGCGCAGTTCGAGATCGAGCAGGCGCCGCGGGGGCCGGTCGAGATCGAGATCGAGAGCGGCAGCCGGAAGGAGGGCCAAACCGTCCGCCGAACCCTGCGGCTGGAGGCCGACGATTGGCGCATCCGGCTCGGCACCGAGCACCCGACCACCCCCGCCGCCAAAGCCTGGGATCACCTGCAACGGGGGTCGGTGGAGGCCGACGCCCATCGGCCGGCGCCGGCCGAGGCCGAGTACGCGGCGGCCGAGCGGTTCGCCGTCGCGGGCCATGACGAGCGGCTGCTCGCGCTGATCCGGCAACGCCGCGCGGATGCCCGGGTGGGCGCCGACGATTTTTCCGGCGCCCTCGCAGACATTCGCTCGTCGATCGAGATTCGTCGCCGCAGCGAGCCCGGCAGCCTGGCGACGGCGCAGAGCTGGTCGGCGCTCGGCCGGGTACAGAACCGCCGCGAGGAGCTGGACGCCGCCCGGCAGTCTTTGGAGAACGCGCGGCGCATTCAAGCGGTCCAGGCGCCCGGCAGCCTGGCGCTCGCGAGCACCGAGAACAACCTGGGGATGAACGGCGGCATCCGCGGGGACCTCGACGCCGCGGACCACCATTTCCGCGCCGCGCTCGCCATCGCCGAGGGGAAGATGCCCGAGGGGCGGGTCACCGCGTCGCTGCTGATCAACCTCGGCAACGTCGCCCGGCTGCGCAGCCGGCTCGACGAGGCGGAGCAGTTTCAGCGCCGGGCGTTCGGACTCTGGCGGCGGCTCGAACCGAAATCGCCCAAATTGCCCGACATCCTGCTCAACCTGGCCAACATCGCCATGGCGCGCGGCGACCTCGACCGCGCCGACGGGCTTCTCCAGGCCGGCCTGGAAGCCAACCGCGTCCTGGGGCTCGAAGGACAGGCGGCGGCCGGCGCTTTGGCCGGGCTCGGCCTGCTCGCCGAGCGGCGCGGCAACTTCGCCGAGGCCGAAGCGCGCCAGCTGGAGGCGCTCGCGGTCTTTTCGCGCCTTGCGCCGGAAGGTCCCTCGATTGCGCGCACGCTCACCAACCTGGCGACGGCGGCCAACGCCCAGGGCGCCACGGCGCGCGCCGAGGGGTACGCGGCGCGCGCCGTGCGGCTCCACCGGAAAATCGCGGCCGGCTCGCCGATCCTGGCCTACGACCTGGTGAACCTCGCCGAGATCGCCGCCGCGCGCAAGGATGCGAAAGCCACCCGC
>DATMZU010000092.1:0-3635 GCA_035607435.1 Thermoanaerobaculia bacterium
ACCGCCATGACGGTGGGCATCAAGGTGGCGGGCATCACGGCGGGCATTCCTCGGGACGTCCGCACAACTAAGCAGGTTCCGCTACACCAACCCTCTTCTCTCCTCCCTCCTCCCGCCGGGGCGGGTCCCTCCACCCGCCCCGGCCCCTCCTTAGGTATAATGACGGCGTGAGCGTAGCCAGCGAGGTGCAACCGCGTATTCTTTCGCGGTCCGAGCACCCGATCTCCCGGAAGCAAATCAGCGGTCAGGCCCTGAAGGTTCTCTACCGGCTGCACGGCGCGGGCTATAAAGCCCACCTCGTCGGCGGCAGCGTGCGCGACCTGATGCTCGGCCGCCAGCCGAAGGATTTCGACATCGGCACGAACGCCCGGCCGAACGAAATCCGCCGCCTGTTCTCGAACTCCCGGATCATCGGCCGCCGCTTTCGGCTGGTCCACGTCTTCTTTCAAGACGGCGAGACCGTCGAGGTCTCGACCTTCCGCCGCGATCCGCGGCCGGAAGATCAGGAGACCGCCCCGGGCGACCTGCTGATCACCAGCGACAACACCTACGGCACGCCGCGCGAGGACGCCTTCCGGCGCGACTTCACGGTCAACGCCCTGTTTTACGACATCGCCGACTTCTCGGTGATCGACCACGTCGGCGGCATCGAGGATCTCGAACGCCAGCTGATCCGGACGATCGGCGAACCGGGCGTCCGCTTCCAGGAAGACCCGGTGCGGATGCTGCGCGCCTGCGAGTTCGCCGGCCGGCTCGGCTTCGGCATCGAGAAGCGGACCCAGGAGGCTCTCCATCTCCACAGCAAGGAGCTGTCGAAGGCCTCCCCGGCGCGGATGACCGAGGAGATCATCCAGCTGTTCCGCTGCGGCCGTTCGGGCGCGGCCACCCAATGGCTGCTGGAGCTGGGGATTCTCGAAGTGATCCTGCCCGAGGCGTACGCGATGGTGGCGGCGGGGGAGCGCGGCTTGGGCGAATTCGGCCAGATCCTGCCGTCGATCGACCGGATGGTCGCGTCCGGCCGGAAGCTCTCCGACTCCGGCGCGCTCGCGGCGATCCTGCTGCCGCAGGTCATGCTGCGCCGCCACGACATCGAGGCGCTCAACCAGCGGCCGATGGGGCGCGCGGCGCTCGACAAGATGACCGAAGAGGCGGTGGCGCCCTTCTTCGCCCGCTTCACGCTCTCGAACCTGAAATCGCAGCAGGTGCTCTCGGCCCTCCACCTGTTCCAGCGCCTGATCGACTCGGGCTGGAGCGCGGGCGAGCGGCTGCGGATCGCCCGCCGCGCGGGGTTCGAGGACGCCTTGCTGCTGTTCGAAATTCTGGTGGCCGCCACCGGCGACGGCGCCGACAAGCTGGAGATCTGGCGCGCCGCGGCCGCCCGGGCGCGCTCCGGCGAGATGCCGCCGCCCGAAGAGGTGGTGGCCGCCCCCAAGCGCCCCCGCCGCCGCCGTCGCCGCACCGGCCGGCCGGCCGGCGCCGCCAGCTTGTGAAATGAGTCACAGCATTTTGGGGTTCCCATAGAATAGGGCCACAAGCTGCCCTGACGAGGATCGACATGTCCTGGTTTTCCGATTTCTTCCGCTCCACCGTGGGCAAAAAAGCGGTGATGGCCGTCTCGGGGCTCGTGCTGTTCGGCTTCGTGCTGGTCCACATGCTGGGCAATCTGAAGCTCTTTCTGCCGGTGCATTCGGACGGCAGCTACCCGATCGACGTGTACGGCACGTTCCTGCGCCATATCGGCGAGCCGCTCGTGCCCGCCTATGCGCTGCTCTCGGTCGCCCGGCTCGTGCTGCTCGCCGCGGTGGTGCTCCATATCTGGGCCGCTTGGGCGGTCACCCAGGCGAGCCGCTCCGCGCGCCCCGTGCCCTACCAGAGGCGCGACAACGTCCAGACCTCCTACGCCGCGCGCACGATGCGCTGGGGCGGCGTGATCATCGTGCTGTTCGTCCTCTACCACCTGGCGCATTTGACCTTCGGCTGGGCCGGCCTCGGCTACGTGCCCGAGCGGGTGCACGACAACCTCGTCGCCGGCTTCCGGGTCTGGTGGGTCTCGGCGTTCTACATCGTGGCGCAGGTGGCGCTCGGCTTTCACCTGTTCCACGGGCTCTGGAGCCTGTTTCAATCGCTCGGCTGGAACCACCCGCGCTACAACGCCTGGCGCCGCGGGTTCGCGATCGTCTTCGCCTGGGTCGTCACCCTCGGCAATCTCTCGTTTCCCGTTGCCGTATTGACCGGGCTGGTCGCCTAGGAGCCCGCGCTCATGAATACGACTCTCGATACCGCTCAAACCTCCGCACCCGGCACGCCGGACGCCAAGATCCCGGCCGGCCCGCTCGACCAGAAATGGAGCGAGCACAAGAGCCACCTGAAGCTGGTGAACCCGAACAACAAGCGGAAGTTCGAAGTGCTGGTGGTCGGCTCCGGCCTCGCGGGCGCCGCTGCCGCGGCGAGCCTCGCCGAGCTGGGCTACGAGGTGAAGTGCTTCTGCTTCCAAGACACCCCCCGCCGCGCGCACTCGATCGCCGCCCAAGGGGGGATCAACGCCGCCAAGAACTACCGCAACGACGGCGACTCGGTCTTCCGGCTGTTCTACGACACGATCAAGGGGGGCGACTTCCGCGCCCGCGAGGGCAACGTCCATCGCCTCGCCGAGCTGTCGCGGAACATCATCGACCAGTGCGTCGCCCAGGGCGTGCCGTTCGCCCGCGAATACAGCGGCCTGCTCGACAACCGGAGCTTCGGCGGCGCCCAGGTGGCGCGGACGTTCTACGCCCGCGGCCAGACCGGCCAGCAGCTGCTGCTCGGCGCCTACCAGGCGCTCGAACGGCAGATCGCGGCGAAAAAAGTCCGGATGTACCCGCGCACCGAAATGCTCGACCTGGTGGTCGAAGACGGCCGGGCGACCGGCATCGTCACCCGCGACCTGATCACCGGCCGGATCGACTCCCACGCCGGCCACGCGGTGGTGCTCGCGACCGGCGGCTATTCGAACGTCTTTTATCTCTCGACCAACGCCAAGGGCTCGAACGTCACGGCGATCTGGCGCGCCCACAAGCGCGGCGCGCTGTTCGCGAACCCCTGTTTCACGCAGATCCATCCGACCTGCATCCCGACCTCCGGCGACTATCAGAGCAAGCTCACGCTGATGAGCGAATCGCTGCGCAACGACGGCCGCATCTGGGTGCCGAAAGACCCGGGCGACACGCGCTCGCCGGACCGGATTCCGGAAGGGGAGCGCGACTACTACCTCGAACGGAAATACCCGGCCTTCGGCAACCTCGTGCCGAGAGACGTCGCGGCCCGGAACGCCAAGTCGATGATCGACGAAGGGCGCGGTGTCGGCGCGCAGAAGAACGGCGTCTATCTCGATTTCTCCGATTCGATCCGCCGGGTCGGCGAAAAGGCGATCGAGGAGCGCTACGGCAACCTGTTCGAGATGTACGACAAGATCACCGGCGAAAACCCCTACAAGGTGCCGATGCGCATCTACCCCGCGCCCCATTACACGATGGGCGGCCTGTGGGTCGATTACAACCTGATGAGCAACGTGCCGGGCCTGTTCGTGCTCGGCGAGGCGAACTTCTCGGACCACGGCGCGAACCGCCTGGGCGCCTCGGCGCTCATGCAGGGCCTGG
>DATMZU010000063.1:0-2727 GCA_035607435.1 Thermoanaerobaculia bacterium
CCACCGAGACGACCGATCCCCAGGCGTTGCGCGCGCGGCTGGCCGAAGAGGTGGCGCGGCTGCTCGAAGCGGCGCCGAAGAAGAGGCCGATCGGCGAAGGGCCGCGGGTGACCCTGGTGGTCGGCGTGAACGGCGTCGGCAAGACGACCTCGATCGCCAAGCTCGCGCGCCGCTCGAAGGACCAGGGGGAGCGCGTGCTGCTCGCCGCGGCCGATACGTTCCGCGCCGCGGCGATCGAGCAGTTGGCGCTCTGGGGCGAACGGCTGGGCGTGGACGTGATCCGCCAGGCGACCGGCGCCGATCCGGCCGCCGTGGTCTACGACGCGATCCAGGCGGCGCGCGCCCGGGGCGTCACCCGGCTGATCGTTGATACCGCCGGACGGCTGCACACCAAGGACCACCTGATGGCCGAGCTGTCGAAAATCAACCGGATCATCGACCGCGAGGCCGCCGGCTGGCCGCGCGAGACGATTCTGGTGCTCGACGCCACGACCGGCCAGAACGCGCTCGCCCAGGCGCGGACGTTCGCCCAGGTGGTGCCGGTGGACGGCGTCCTGCTCGCGAAGCTCGACGGCACGGCCAAGGGAGGGATGGCGGTGGCGATCGCGCGCGAGCTGAAGCTTCCCGTGCTGTTCCTCGGCGTCGGCGAGAAGGCGGACGACCTGATCGACTTCGAGCCGCGCGCGTTCGCCAACGCCCTGCTCGGTTGAGGGCGCCTTGGCCCTCGGCGATCCGAACGACCTCAAATACCTCCGGCGCGCGCTGCGGCTCGCCCTTCGCGGACGCTACCGCACCGCGCCGAATCCCAGAGTGGGCGCCGTCCTGGTGCGCGACGGCAAAATCGTCGCCGAGGGGTGGCACCGCGAGGTCGGCGGGCCGCATGCCGAGGTCGAAGCGCTGCGCGCCGCGGCGCGGGTTTCGCCCGAGGCCGCCCGCGGCGCCACGCTCTACGTCACGCTCGAACCGTGCTCTCACTTCGGCCGCACCCCGCCGTGCGCCGATGCGGTCATCGCGGCGGGGGTCGCCCGGGTGCTCGCCTGCGTCGGCGATCCGAATCCCAAGGTGGCGGGCCGGGGCTTCGCCCGGCTGCGGCAGGCGGGGATCGAGGTTGAGCTCCCGCCGGTCGCCACGCTCGGCGCGGAGGCCGTGCGGATCAACCTGCCGTTCTTCGTCTCCCAGGTGCTGGGGCGGCCCGCGGTGACGCTCAAGTGGGCGATGAGCCTCGACGGCAAGATCGCGACCGTCGCGGGGGAGAGCCGGTGGATCTCCTCGCCGGAAGCGCGGAAGGCGGCGCTCGGGCTGCGCGAAGAGCACGATGCGATCCTGGTCGGGGTGGGCACCGTGCTCGCGGACGATCCGCGGCTCGACCGGCGGGTCGGCCGCGCGAAAGGGCCGATTCTCCGCGTGGTGCTCGACCGCCGCCTGCGAACGCCCTCCTCGGCGCAGATGCTTCAAATTCCCGGGCCGGTCGTGATTTTTACCGAATCGGACGATCCGGCGAAAAACGCGCCGCTCGGGACCGCCGGGGCGGAGGTGGTCCGGCTGCCCGCGGTCGAGCCCGGAGCGGTGCTCGCGGCGCTGTTCGAAAGGGGAGTGCGGAGCGTCCTGGTCGAGGGGGGAGGCGAGGTCCATGCGAGCTTCGTCGCCGCCGGACTTTATGACGCGGTTCAGGTGGACGCCGCGCCCGTGCTGCTCGGCGGCTCCGCGGCCCCGACTCCCCTCGGCGGGACGGGGTTCGCCCGGTTGGATGCCGCGCCGCGGTTGGAACGGGTAGAAGTGAGCCGCCGGGGCGAGGACGTGATCCTTTCGGGCTTGCGCGCGGGGTGCCTGGACGAGCTGCTGCGCGCGACCTGAAAAACGTTTCGTTTACGGTGCGCTCTGGTACCATCGGGATTGTGAAGAGCGTAGACCTTACAAACCACGCGGAGGAGCGGGCACTATGTTCAGCGGCCTGATCCTCGAAACCGGCCGCATCGCGGGCGATCCGCGGCCGACGCCGGGAGACGGCCGCCGGTTGGCGGTCGACCTTTCGTCCGATCTCGTCGCTCGCCTACCCTCTCCGGCGCTCGGCGCGAGCCTCGCGGTCTCCGGCGTCTGTTTGACCGTTGTGGCGCTCGACCCGATCTCTCCCGCCATGTTCCGCGCCGCCTTCGACCTGTCGGCCGAAACGCTCGCCCGAACCGCTCTCGGCGACCTGCGCTCCGGCGCGGAGGTGAATCTGGAGCCCGCCCTGCGGGTGGGCGATCCGCTCGGCGGCCATTGGGTGCAAGGCCACGTGGACGGCACCGGCACGGTCGTCGATCGGCGCGAGCAGGGGGAGTTCCGGATTCTCGCGTTCTCGCTGCCGGAATCTCTGGAGCGTTATCTGGTGGAAAAAGGCTCGGTGACGGTCGATGGCGTGAGCCTCACGATCTCTGCCCTCGCCGCCGATCGCTTCGAGGTGGCGCTCGTGCCGCATACGCTCGCGGTGACGACTCTCAAAGATCTCATTCCAGGCGATCGGGTCCACCTGGAGGTGGACGTGTTGGCGAAATACGTCGAGCGGGCGCTGGCGGCGCGGGCCGGAGAGGCGCCATCCGGCTCGGCCTCGGCCGGTCTGACCGCGGGAGCTTGGGCTTGAGCCTGCGCTGGGCGGCGACGCGCCCCGAGCCGGCGCACTTTTGGGTCCGCTTTGCGCCGCGCGATTGGCCGGGGGCGAACGAGCCGTGGCTCGACCTTTCCCGCGGC
>DATMZU010000098.1:0-5060 GCA_035607435.1 Thermoanaerobaculia bacterium
CTACGAGCTCTGGGCGAGGCTCCATCTTGGGCGCGTTGCGCTTCGCCGGGTGGCGCCGTACTCTTGCGGCTTGGATCGACGCCCCGAGACGACCATGCGCCATCCCGAACCGTTCCGGCCCCTCGACCATGCGGAGTTCGACTCCGGCCGCATGAGCAAGACGACGCTCTTCGAGTCGGAGCGCCTGCTCGTCGGCCTGAACTGCTTCGAGCCGGGGCAGGAGCACCGGCTGCACGCCCACACCGGGATGGACAAGGTCTACTACGTCCTCTCGGGCCGGGGCATGTTCCTGGTCGCGGACGGCGAGCGCGAGCTGGCGCCGGGCGACATGCTGGTCGCCCCGGCCGACGTGCCGCACGGGCTGCGCAACACGGGATCCGAACGCCTGGTCGTCCTCGCGGTCCTCGCGCCCTCGCCATGAGCGCCCGGCGGCCGGCCTCTCGCCGGGAAGCGGCGCGCGACCCGCGGCACCGCCCATTCGGACCCACCGCCCTCGCGCTGGCCCTTTCTCTCGCCCTCTTCCTCGCGGCCGTTCCGGCGCGGCCGGCTTTGATCGCCGCGGCCGGAGACATCGCGTGCGCCCCGACCGATCCGAGCTACAACGGCGGGCTCGGCACGGCGACCGAATGCCGGATGAAGGACACCTCGGACCTCGCGGTCGCGGGCGGTTACGACGCGGTGATCCTGCTCGGCGACAACCAGTACGACAACGGCCTCTTCTCCGAGTACACGGCCTCCTACGATCCGACCTGGGGGCGGGTGAAGTCGATCACGCGGCCGGTCCCGGGCAACCACGAATACAACACGCCCGGAGCGGTCGGCTACTACCAGTATTTCGGCGCCGCGGCGGGCGATCCGGCCAAGGGGTATTACAGCTTCGACCTCGGCGGCTGGCACGTCGTGGTGCTCAACTCGAGCTGCGCCGCGATCGGCGGCTGCCAGGCCGGCTCGCCCCAGGAAACCTGGCTGCGCGCCGACCTCGCCGCCCACCCGGGAGTCTGCACGCTCGCGGTCTGGCACCAGCCGCGCTTCTCCTCCGGACCCCACGGCGACGACCCCGCGTATCAGCCCTTCTGGCAGGCGCTCTACGACGCCGGAGCCGATCTCGTGCTCAACGGCCACGACCACGTCTACGAGCGCTTCGCGCCGCAGAGTCCGGCCGCGCTCGCCGACGCGAGCCGGGGCATCCGCCAGATCACGGTCGGCACGGGAGGGCGCAACCACACCTCGATCGTCACGCTGCGCGCCAACAGCGAGGTCCAGAACGCCGACACCTTCGGGATCCTCAAGCTGACGCTCGCCCCGACCGGCTACAGCTGGCAGTTCGCGCCGATCGCCGGCCAAACCTTCACCGACGGCGGCTCGGCCCTCTGCCACAACCGGCCCCTCGGCTTCCACACGCTGCCGCCCTGCCGGGTCTTCGACACGAGAAACCCAACCGGCCCGCAAGGAGGCCCCGCGCTCGCCGCGAACCAGGCCCGCACCTTCCCCGTCGCGGGCCTCTGCGGAGTGCCCGCGGACGCGTCGGCGGTCACGGGAAACCTGACGGTCGTCGCACCCGCAGCGACCGGAGTCCTCCGCACCTGGGCCGCGGGAACCTCGATCCCGGGAACGAGCGCGCTCAACTTACGCACCGGCCGAACCCGCACCAACAACGCGGTCGTGAATCTGGGAGCGGGAGCCCTCGCCGTGCGCGCTGATTTGCCCGCGGGCAGCGTGAACGTGGTGCTCGATGTGGTGGGGTATTTCGAGTAAGGAAACCTCAGATCAACGCTTGTGAAGCTCATCCCTCGAAGGTCGGGGACCGAGTTGAACCGAAGGATGTTCCACGAAGGACCGGATCCGCTCCCAAGCTTCCAGTAGTCGGTGTTCCTGAAGCACAGGATCCTTCAGGGAGCTTCCCGTTATCTCGTGCACTGGTCGTCGGCGTGCCACCATGGACCACACCTCCCTGCAGCGATCATACTCACCAGCGCAATGACCGACCCGAGCCCACCCCAGCCGCCGAGCCTCGTCAAGTGCCCGCGGCACGGCTTGCTCTTCGACCCGGCGAAGATGACGGGCTGCGTGCTCTGCCGGCGCGACGGGCTGGACGCACCGGAGATCGAGGCCGGCCAGGCGGCCGAGGCGGATCGGGGGCTCGCGCTCCCTCTCGTTCTCGCGGCGGTTCTCTGCCTCCTCGCGGCGCTCGCGTTCTACAGCCTCCAAGGCGCGATCTCGACGGGGGTCGAGGGCATCGGCTTCAAGCGCACCGTGCCCCCCGCGGGGCCCGCGAACGGCGCGTCGAGCGCCAAGCCGGCGACCACCGACCAAGCGGTTCGCGAATTCGAGGACATGATCCGCTCGTCGACGGCCGATCCGGAGAGGACGCCCGCTCCCCCCTCCCCGCCGCCGCCCCGGCCACCCGAAGATCAGTAGATCTCTTCGAGCCTCGCGAGGTGCCGGCGGAAGAGCAGCCCGGCGAGGTGTGGGGCGACGAAGATCCAGTAAGTGCCGAGGATTCCGGCGATCATCCCACCCGCGATCGGGATCCCCTTGAGCCCGATCCGGGCGAGCCAGACGAGCGCACCGATTCCGAACAGCAGGTTGGTGAAGCGCACGGCGTCCGAGCCGCAGGCGCGGAAGGCCCGGACGTGGCGATCGATCCGCAGCACGTTGTCGGGCAGGAAACGCCCGGCGGCGCCGAACGCCATCATCCCGGCCGCCGTTCCCAGCCAAAAGAGCACGGCCAGGCCGAACCAGAACGGCAGGCTCGGCTCCGCCGCGACCAAAGTCCGCCAGCCCAGGGCCACATAGAGCGCGACGAGGCCGTACTGCCAGAGCTGGATCACCAGGTAGACCAGGATGTCGGCCATCCGCTCGCCCCAGGAAAAGTAATCCGGCCAATCCGGGAGCTCCTCTCCCCCCTCGGCCGAGCTGCGCGCGATCTTGAGCTGGAGGCCGACGAGCAAAGACCAGAACCCGGCGGCGAGCGCGTAGGAAAAGCAGCCGAAGCTGTAGCGGACGAGGAATTCGATGCCCCACTTGCAGACCAAGGCGGCCAGGAACAGATACCGCCCGAAGCCCCGAAACGGATAGAGGAGAGCCTGGCCCAGGCCATACGGCCGCACCAGCACCTCGCGCCTCCGCGCCTCCCGAGAAGACGCAGGCCGATCGCTCGCGAGCAGCATGGCCCGTTCCCCGCACAACCGGCAGAAGATGAGCGCATGGCCGAGCTCCGCGCACTCGCCACAAAGAAGGCTCTGGCAGCCCTCGCAGCGGTAGAGCGCAACGGTCTCTTGATGCCGGACGCAAAGCTCGGCCAACGCGGGTTCTCCTTCGCCGCAGCAAGCGGCACCTCCCGGAGGAGACCCGCGAGTCTAGCCGAGTCGCTTGCCCCGCTCAGGGAAGGCGCCCCCTAGCGCAACCTTAGAGGTTGACACCTACAGAGACGTCAGTATGATGCCCTGGTGATCTTCTCGGTCACTCTCTCCGATCGCGCGACAAAAGACCTTCGGAAGTGTCCGCAGCACATCGTCCGCAACCTCATGGCGTGGGTCGGCGCCGTTCAGCTCGAGGGTCTCGAGGAGGTCCGGAAACTTCCCGGCTATCACGACGAACCTCTCCGAGGAGAATGGGAAGGACATCGCTCGATCCGTCTGAGTCGCTCCTATCGCGCGATCTACGTGATCCTGGCGGATGAGGAATGCGTGCAGTTCGCACGGGTCGAGACCGTCAACAAACACGAGTACTAGGAGTCGCACATGAACCGAGACGGCACGAAGGCGCTTCGGCAAACAAAGCTCAACGCGGCGACCAACGTTTTCTTGGAATCGCTCAACGGTGGGCCGCTGACGTTCGGCCAACTGCTTTCGGCACAACGTGAAGCGGAAGAGGCGAGCGTGTCGCAGTTCGCCGCGAAGCTCGGGGTTTCGCGCCAACACTTGCATCAGCTGGAGAACGGCCAGAAGCGAGTCAGTCCCGAACGCGCCGTGCGCTTCGCGCGCCTGCTTGGCCAAAGCGAGACCTTCTACCTCCAGCTGGCCTTGCAGGATCTGGCGAATGACTCCGGGATCAGCGCGCACATCGAGGTCAGGGTCGCGTAGGCGTCATGACCACGCCGGCCATCGGATATTGTCATTGGCCTGGCATGCTCCGTTGAAGCACACCAGGCCATCTTGGTCAGCGAGGAGGAGGTCTAAGGGTCGGATGCCTGGCCTATTGGCTCTCCCGCGAATCGGAACCTCTACCCACCTTCTCTAGGAATAAGGCCACATATATCGATCGAAAGCTTTGGAATTTTGGCGGTGTTGTCAAGTTTGATCTTGCTGCAACAAGGAGCTGGCTTGGCGGCATCGTTTCCTACTCCTCTACAAAAATAGGCTTCCTGGCCTACGGTGATCCACGCTCGCGGTCCGTCATATCCTGAATCAAAGAGAGCGGAGCTTACTGTCATTGGATTCATGCCACCGTCGACGCGAGTCGTTAGCTGACACAGCATGACGGCCTCACCGAACTGTCGGGGCCCCGCAATGCGACAGAAATCGGGACGTGAGTCCGAGTCGATAGTGACCCACCCCCGCGTGCCGTAGCCGTAGTCTTCGACCGGAGCGGACTTGATGCTTTCGGTGAAGGTGATGCTTGGTATTGAAATTAGTATTAAGAAGGCAAGTGCGGCGAGGCTTCGTTGTACCATGATGGGATTCCTCCAGTGCTGTTTGATTGAGTGCGTGGTGGTTTTCTTGTCTTAGCGATGCGACCTCCATTAGGAGACGGACCCAAACAGGAATTTCCTACGAACCCGGCTCGAATCGAGCGAAACCTCTACAACTCCCCTCGCGCGTTTTTGGACGGACGCGGGATTTGGACATCCGACGGCACATGTACCGGTTGGACGCCATATCCATCCAGCCTTGAAGCGGTGCGTCAAACGGCTGAACGGTGAAGTCTGCACGCAAGAAGCAGCTGCTCTCCGTGCGGCATAGCCCTGAAGTCGTCGAGTTCTTCAAGTCGACGGGCGAAGGATGGCAGGCACGCATGGACAGCGTGCTGCGGGAGTACGTGGCCCGCCATTCGCGCTG
>DATMZU010000107.1:0-3674 GCA_035607435.1 Thermoanaerobaculia bacterium
CAAGGCCTGGCTGGTGCGCGAGCTGGGGGGAGGGCAGGCGCGCCGGGTAGTGCCCGCGGTGCTCGCGGAGCGCGCCGCCGATCTGCTCGGCGTGTTCGTGCTTTTGGGGCTCGGCGCGCTGCCGTTTCGCGGCGGAATCTGGATCGCCGCCGCCTGTTTTGCGGCGGTCGCCGCGGCGGTCGCGGTCCTTACCTGGGAGCGCGGCGCCGAAGCGCTGTTTGCCCTGATCGCGAAGATCCCCGCGATTGGCCACCGCGTCGGCATGATCCGCGGCATCTACGACGATCTGCGCGGCCTGCTCTCCCCCGGGCTGCTGGCGATCGGCCTGGCGATCGCGGTCGTCGCCTGGGGGGCGGAGGGGATCGGCTTCGCCCTCGCGGTGCGGCAATACGCGCCGCAGGCCGGATTCCTCCCCGGCATCTTCAACTACAGCCTGTCCACCTGCGCCGGCTCGCTCTCGATGCTCCCGGGCGGCCTGCTCGCGGCGGAAGGGGTCCTCACCGGCCTGTTGAGCAGTCAGGGGCTCGACACGGCGGCGGCCGCTTCGGCCACGTTGATCATCCGCGCCGCCACCCTCTGGTTCGCCGTGGTGCTCGGCCTGCTCGCCCTGCCGTTCGTGGGGCGTTGGCTGGCACGACGTAAAATGTAGCCCGCCCGTACAACCCGGGCACCCTCGATGACGATGGAGAACCTCTACCGATGAAGACCTCCCGGCAGCGCTTCCAGCTTGCAACCTCTTCGGCCCTCGTTCTGGGCTCGATGCTCGCCCTCTCGGCCATGGCGCCGGCTCCCGCGCCCCCTCCTCCGGTTCCTTCTTCGCCGTTCGTGGTGCATCAGGCCGTTTTGTTCCAGTCCGATGCATTGCTGAAAGAACGGCTCGGAGGCGACGGGCTGATCGCCACGTTCTATCTGAAGCAGATCGAGACCGAGGCGAAGAAAATCGCCAGCGTCGCGCCGCGCGGCGAAGGCTGCTCGGGGGTGCTGATCGCAACCGTCCGGCCGGGTAGCCCGGCGAAGATCTGGTTCGCGTTTCCGAGCACGAAGCGCTTGCCGTTGCCTCTCCGTCTGGAGCTGGAAAAGAAGCTCGCCCTGGTGCCGGCGCCGATCCCGACCGGCGGCCCGGTCGCGATGGGCCTCGCGTTCTCCCTCTGGGGAGGCGACAAGGAATCCCAGGAGATGATGCGCCAAGGTCCGCCGGTGCCCGACGCCTGGCGGCTCGTCATGGCGCGCTCGCGCAAACCGGGAATGCCGTTCGACGAGATGCTCTCGCTCGCCTGGCCGCAGTAATCACGGCCTTTGGAAAGGGCGTCGGCGCGAACCGAACCGTAGGGGCGGCCCCCCGTGGCCGCCCTGGAATCGCGCGTTCTGATCGGACGCGCATCACAACCGAGGGCGGCCACGGGGGGCCGCCCCTACCCCACCCGTCGCTCCTACGTCTGTCATCGCCCCGGCGGCGGGGTCACCTCGTAGATCCGGTTGGTGTCGTCCTCGTAGCGCAGCGTGAGGCGGTCCGGGCGCGCTTCGGCCCAGGCGTTCTCGGGCAGGGCTTCGGTCCCCGGGAAGCGCATCAGATGGAGCCAACGCACCTCGTGCTTGGCGAGATTGTTGAGCCAGGCCTCGGGCGATAGATCGACCCGCGGATTGCAGGCGGGATACGCCGCGGCGTTCGAAAAATCGGCGGCGTTGACGTTGGCGAAGATCGCCTTGCGTTCCAGCCGCGGCCCCATGGCGGGATAGACGAAAAACTGCTGGGGGCTGATCGCCACCGCCACCGTGCCGTTTTCGCCGTAGCGGTCGAGCCAGCTCCAGGCGCGGGCGAACAGCTCGATCGGCGTCTTGTGTACCGAAAGCTCCAACGCCATCGCCCGCCCCCGGTCGGCAGCCCGAAAGCCGGTGAGGATCGGCGCCGCGATGAGCACCAGAACGACCGCCGCGATCGCGACGCCTTGCGCTCGTTCGCGGATTCGTGACCTCAAACCCGGCGAGAGGGCCAGAGCGACGACCGCGAGATCCACGACCGCCATAATGAGCCGGACGCCGCGCGGCATCTCGGCGTGCAGTTGGAGTAAACCTTGTGCAGCGAGCACCAGCGCGAGCGCCTCGATCCAGCGCGGGGCGACCGCGCGCAACTCCAAAAGCGCGAGCCCGCCGGCCAGGGCGAGAGCGAGTGCCCCGTCCAGATATCGAATATTGGCGAACAGAGTGCCGTGGTCGGCGTAAGGGACCACGAGCCAGACGAACGTCTGGGCGGCGACCTGGCTCCAGATGAAGACCGCCGCCGGGCGCCGCCCGCGCGGAAACCCCAAGGGGAAAGCAAGCAGAGGGAGCAGCAGAAACACCTGCGGCCCCAGCCCCAATTCGAGCGACGGAGGATGCACAATGCCGAGCGCCGCATCGATCAACTGACCCGAGCCGAGATAGGTGCCGAACTGGTCGAGCACGCTGTTCGGACGCGGAATCGGCGGCCTCTCGCCGCGCTCGAGCGCCGCGCTCGAAGGCGTTCCCTCACAGCGAAAGCCGAGCGGCCCGGCGCCGTAGGCGATGTTCCGCACGTACCAGAAGCCGCCGAGCAAAGACGCGATCACGATCGCGGCGACGGTCTGGCCCAACCGCACCCGCCACTCCCTCCGATCACCCCGAAACGCCGCGGCGAGTACAACCGAGCCAGCGAACGCCAAGACGTAAGGAAGGGCAAGCACCTTCGCCCCCGACGCGATTCCGAGCCCGGCGCCCACGAGCAGCGCGGTCCCCCACCGCGGCTCATCGAGCCAGAGAAGCGCGAAGAACGCCGCGCACACAAGGCCCGCCCCGACCAGAAGATCGACGTACTGCGCGCCGACGAAGCGAAGGATGCAAGGGGTGAGCAGCGTGAGGTACGAGGCCACAGGCCAGCTCTTTTCCGCCCCGAGCCGCCGCGCCACGGCCCCCGCCGCGAGCCCGAGCAGCAGCCAGGGAAGGGCGGAGGCGAGGTTGACCCAGAACTCGCTGTGAGACGGCGCCATCCACCACCAGAACCAGAGCGACCCGTTACCCGGCTGGAAGCCGTAGAAATTGGTGGGAGGCGGCCCGAACACGGGAGCCAGATTCTTCTCCTGCAACCAGGTCGCGGTGAGAAGAATGTGGTACATCAAACTGTCCCAACTGAGAGGAGGCCGAAGCAACCCGCGCAGCAGCTCGCTCCCCGCCGCATGGAGCGTGAGGATTGCGAGAGCCGGCCGCTCGGCGAGGTGGGCCCAGGTGCGGCTGCCGAGAAGTCGTGCGGGACCCCAAGGATCGTCGGTTTTCTTCGCCCGCTGGAGTTGGAGGATCGTGAGCAGGGCGAGCCCGGACAGCGCGAGGTCAATCCGCAACTGGCCGATCGCGCCGAGCAGCAGGCAGATCAGCAAAGCGATCGAGAGGGAAGAAAGCCCCCAAGCGACAGAGAGAGCGAGGGAATCTCGCCGAGCCCGTTCGCCGAGCAGCGCGGTCGCCGCGAGGTACCCCGAAAGGCCAAGGAAGGAGAACGCCGCGAGCGTCAGCAGCGCGCCGAGCAAATCGACGAGGAACATGGGCGGGGATTGTACGCGGCTTCACCCTGGGTGCGCCGAGGTTTGCGAGGGGTTGAAACCCCTTCCATGAGAAGGCCAATCTGAGTCAAGCCGCCTTGGCGGCTTTCCCTGCAAGTCTGTTTGCGG
>DATMZU010000066.1:0-5741 GCA_035607435.1 Thermoanaerobaculia bacterium
GCCGCGAGAATCCGCGCCAGGTCGGCATCTTTTTGAGCGGTTTCTTCGATCGGGCTGGTCATCGAGTGGTTCCTTGAGGGTTGGCGAGCCCGCCTTCCGAGGCCGACCAGCCGCCGCCGAGCGCTTTGTACAACTGGATCAGGGCGGTGGTGAGGTCGGCTTCGGTCGATTTCAAGTTGTCGGCGGTCGAAAGCTCGGTTCGCTCGGCGTCGAGCACGGTTTGAAAGTCGGTGAGCCCGGTGGAGTAGCGCTGGCGCGCCAAATCGGCCGCGCTCCGGGCCGACTCGTCGGCGAGCCGCAGAGCCTCCTGGCGTTCGCGGATCCGGGCGAGCGAGACGAGCGCGTTTTCGACCTCTTCGAGCGCCACGAGGACGGTCGAGCGATAGCTCGCGAGCGCCTGCTGCTCGCCGGCTCTTTGGATCTCCACCTGTTGGGCCAGCCGGCCGCCGTCGAAAATCGTCTCGGCGACCGACAGGGCGAGCGAATGCGCGAGCGAAGAGCCGCCGGTCAAAGCGGCGAGCGAGATTCCGCCGATGCCGAGCGAACCGCTCAAGCGGAAACTCGGATACCGCGCCGCTTCGGCCACGCCGATCCGCGCGGTCTGCGCCGCCAAAGCCCGCTCGGCGGCGCGGACGTCGGGCCGTTGGCGCAGCACGTCGGCGGGAATGGCGACCGTCACCTGCTCGGGAACCGGCGGGATCGGCGCCGGTTCAAGAAGGCGATCCTCGACCGCTCCGGGGGCCTGACCGATCAGCACGGCGAGCCGGTTCTTCGCCGCTTCGAGGCTGGTGTGAAGCGAGGGAATCGCGGCCCGCGTCTGCTCCCGCGCCGCGCGGGCCTGATCGACATCGAGCTGGCTCACCAGCCCCGCCTGGAAACGCCAGCCGGTGAGATCGAGCGTCTCGCCCTGGCGCTTCAGATTTTCTTCGGCGAGCGCGATCCGGCCCTGGAAGGATCGGACGTCCACGTAATTGAGCGCCACTTCAGCGGCGAGCGAAACCTGCGTGTCCTGCAGCCCCGCCTCGGTCGATTCGAGGTCGGCTCCGGCCGCTTCGATCGAGCGGCGGCCGCCGCCGAAAATATCGGGCTCCCAGCTCGCGTCGAACCCCGCGTCGTAATGCTCGCCGGAAGAGCCGTTACTGCGCGACGCGCTCGCTCCGGCCGAAGCGTCCACCGTCGGCAGAAGGCCCGCGGCGGCCAGATGGCGCCGCGCCCGCGCCTCGCGCAGACGCGCCCGGGCGAGATCGAGATCCGGGCTCGCCGCGAGGGACTCTTCGATCAAGCCGGTGAGGACGGGATCGCCGAGCTGTTGCCACCAGACGGAAAGGTCGCCGGGTGCGGCGCCTTCCGGAATCGGGGCATGCCAGGCCGCGGGCGCGTGAAGCTCGGCGGGCGTCGGCGCTCGGTAGTTCGGTCCGACCGCGCAGGAGGCGAGCGCCAGCAGGGCGGCGAGAGGCAGTGTGCGCTTCATGTCGTCCTCTCTTCTGGGGGAAAATCGGCAGGTCTCGATCGACCTGGATCGAGTCGAGCTGGGAGGAACCGCTTCGGGGTCAACCTTTGAGGGCTGCCGCCGCCAGGATCAGTAAGATGATGACGAAGCAGACTCGGGCGGCGTTGATCATGTGGGTATGCGCAACGTGCCGCGTCCCCTTCGGTTTGATTCCGGTGACCGCGATCAGCGCGGTGATGCCGGCGGCGATCCACAACATGACGATCCAACTCATGACATTCCCCTCCTCGATCGATGCCCGGAACGAATCCGGGGTCGGATGCGCCAGGGCGCACTTTGGAAGAGGGAGCAAGCCATGTGCCACGCAAGGTCTTGAGATGTAAAGATAAGGTAAGGGTCGAGGAGGACGTTCATGCTCAAGAAACGGAAGCTCGGTACGCAGGGCCTCGAGGTTTCCTGCCTCGGCCTCGGCTGCATGGGAATGAGCTGGGCCTACGGCTCGGCGGACGAAGGGGAATCGATCGCGACGCTCCATCGCGCGCTCGACCTGGGCGTCACGCTGTTCGACACGGCGGAAGCCTACGGCCCCTACCTGAACGAAGAGCTGGTCGGCCGGGTCTTCAAAGAGCGGCGCGACGAGGTGATTCTCGCCACCAAGTTCGGCTTTCGGATCGAGAACGGCCAGCTGGTCGGCACCGACAGCCGGCCCGAGCACGTTCGAGAAGTCGCCGAGGCTTCGCTCATCCGCCTGGGCGCGGACCGGATCGACCTGCTCTACCAGCACCGCGTCGATCCGAACGTTCCGATCGAAGAGGTGGTAGGCGCGATGGCCGACCTGGTGCGCGAAGGCAAAGTCCGTTTTCTAGGACTCTCCGAAGCCGGAGAAGGGACGATCCGGCGCGCCCACGCGGTCCATCCGATCTCGGCGCTGCAAAGCGAATACTCGCTCTGGGAGCGCAACCTGGAACCGCAGATCTTGCCGGTTCTGCGCGAGCTGGGCATCGGTTTGGTGCCGTTCAGTCCGCTCGGCCGCGGCTTCCTGGCCGGCGGCGTGCAGCGCGCCGAGGAGTATCCGGAAGGAGATTTCCGTCGCGGCGACCCGCGGTTCCAAGGCGAAAACTTCGAGGCGAACGTCCGCGCGGCATCGATCGTGCGCGAGCTGGCCGAACGGTTGGAAGCGACCCCGGGCCAGGTGGCGCTCGCCTGGCTGCTCGCCAAGGGGGACGACGTCGTGCCGATCCCTGGCACCAAGCGGCGGACGTATCTCGAAGAAAACGTCGCGGCGGCGGATCTCGTCCTTTCCGACGCCGACCTCGCCGTCCTCGATCAGGCGCTCGCGCCGGGCAAAGTCGCCGGCCCGCGCTACAACGAACGCAACCAGAGATTCGTCGATCGCTGAGGCAGCGGTTTCGTTTGCCTCCTCGCTCCTTCGGGCGCCTTCGGCAGCGGCCAGTCGCTGCGGGGCAAACAGAACCGCTGCCCTTTCCGGATCAAACCCGGTCGCGTAGCTCGTTCGAGCCCGATTCCTTCGCGCAGTGGGCGCAGCAATACATCACCCCCGCCGCCTCGACGCCGTGGCCGATGATCCGGCAGCCGCAATGGTTGCAGACCGGCGCCAGGGCGTGGATCGCGCATTCGAAGCTGTCGAAGGCGTAGCTCTTTCCGGCCAAGTGGACCTCGAAGCTTTTGTCGTAGTCGTTACCGCATACCGTACAGGTCGCCATGGGTGGACCCCCTTTCGGCAGGCCCGAAACTGCAAGTCCAGTGCCGTAGGAAACCTTGCCCGAACCCTCGGTCCGGGCAAGGTGGAAACCGTGCGAGCTTCTACGGCAGCCGCGCCCGCAAGCCGACGAACGCTTCGATCCAGCGCAGATCGCCCGCGGGCGTGCTTTCCACGTCGTGCGCTTCGATTCCGGTGGTGAGGCCGAGAACGCTCGAAATCGGCAGGTCGAGCCCGAGGCCCAAGGCAACGCCCGGTTTCCAGCTTCCCGCCGCGCGATAGGCGCCGACCCCTGCCGAGGCATAGGGTCGCCAGGAGCTCGCGCCGCCGAGGAAACGCGCGCCGAGCCCGAGCCGGGTGATGCCGAGATTGCCGGTACTGGATCTACCGGCCAACGCGTCGTAGCCTGCCGCGAGCCCCAGCCGGAAGTGAGGGTTCATCTCGCGTTCGAGCGAGGCGCCGAAGTGGAAGCCCGCAGTGTAGCGCCGCCGCGTCGGATCGAACGGCCAGGCTCCGCCCGTGCGGACTCCGAGCCAGAGTTTGGAGGAGGCCGAAGCCGGCGGCGGGTTTTTCCCCTTGTCGCCGAAGTCAGGCGGCTGGACGGCGAAGGTCAGTCCGCCGACGGTCGTTCCGTCGATCGTCTGGCTCACGTCGATCAGGACCGGCCGGCCTTTCTCGGGCTGCCTCCCGTCGGCCGAAGGAGCGGCGATCGCGGTCACCGGCAGCCACTGGTGCGGTCCGAGCGGAATGCGCGCCGGATCGGCGATGCCGCGGAAACCGACGTTCCAGCCGCTTTCTCTGGGGTTCGAGACCAGGCTCGCCATCGCCTGACGGTCGAGATGGTTGTAGATGAAGAACTCCGCGCTGGCGACTCCGCCGACCCCGGCGGACAGCGGAATATTGTCGAAATTGTTCTGCGCGTCATTGTCGGAGAGATCGGTATCGACCAGCGGCACGCCCGCCGCGCCGATCCCGACCTGGACGCAGAAGTGGGTGGCGCTCCAAAACATCGGGTCGAAGTTCGCGTGCACCCAGGCGTCGCTCAAGTCCCAGGCGATCTGCGATTCGCGCGCCGCGCCGGGAGCCAAGGCGCCGCTCTCGTCCCTCGTTCCGATCAGCGCCGCGGGAGCCGAGGCGCTCGTGGTGTAGGGCTTGGCTCGAAACGTCACGCGGTAATCCCCCGCGTCGGCGTTGCCGGCATTCGTGATCCGCGCGAACAGCTGGTTGGTGATCCCGCGCGACGGCTCGCCCGCCTCGTTGGGAATGCCGTTCGGCTGGTTGTCCACCCAGATGTCGGGCGTCTGCCAGTACGGGGGAGTCTGCGGATCGAGCGCGGCGCCCCACGGGCGGATGCTCGGATCGGCGCCCGAGAGATGGGTCGAAAGACAAGCCGAAGGAGGCGAGCTGCAAGCGGGGTTGCCGCTCGGGTAGGCGACCACCTCGTAGGAGTAGACCGAGCCGTTCGCCACGTTGCCCGAGGCGTCGGGGAAGCTGGTCGAAGCCGTTGCGGTCGCGGCGTGGACGAACGCCGCGTCGCAACCGGTTTCGCTGCGCAGAACGTCGTAGACGATCCCGGCGCCCGAGTTGGTCCATGAGACGTTGACCGCGTCGCTTCCTCCCGCCACCGTGAGGGTGGGCGTCGGGGGCGGCGTGCAGCCGGTGTGGGTGGTCGAAGAGCCTGGATCCGAGGCGCAGGCAATGCCGTGCCGATCGAGCGCGGCGAAAATCGCTCCACCGTGCGGCGTGCCGTTGGTCAGATCCCCGTCGTCGTCGTCCGCGGCCCGCAGAGCGCGAAACATCGAGCCGATGTTGCAGCCGTTCGAGGTCCAGGTTGGGGCTGCCGTGGAGCAGGAAAAAGCCGCCGAGGCGGTCGGGCGCGAGGAGTAGAACAGCCGCTCGACGACCGCCCAGGCCGAGTCCGTGCTCGGCGCGGGAAGATCGCGGTTGGCGAGGTCCCAGACCGCTTCGGAAGGGACGTACGACTCGCAGTGGACTTCGCGCCCGCAGGGTCCGCCGCCCCCGCCGCAGTTGACCTGAGTGTAATTGGCGACCGTGTGCGGCAGGTTCGAGGCATGGCGCGCCCAATCGACGTCGCGCAGGCCGGTGCACGAGGTGCAGGCATCGCCATAGCCGGTGCAGTTGGTCGGCCAGAACCCGGCGCCGACGCACGAGTTGTGAAGCACGATCGCCGCGTTCGTGTCGCCGTACGACTCGCCCGTCGAACCCCCCGGTATGCCGTCGTTGTCATCGATGCCATGCCCCAGCTCGTGCAGGATGAACCCCGGCTCTTCGCCGCTCGCGCCGCACATGCCCGGGATCGCGCGATAGAGCTGCAGCACGGGGTTGCTCCAATAGCCGTTGCAGGCCCCGGTCAGGTTGACGTTCGCGGTGAGAGGCGTGTTGAGCCAGGCGACGCCCGACAGCCAACCGCTGGCGATTTCCTTCCCCCGGCTGACCGTGTAATAGGCGGTGCGGGAGGCGCGCGTGTTGCCCAAGCCTCCGACGCCCGGCGTGGCGCAGGTTCCCGCGGCGGTCGAGCCGAAGACCAGGTCGCCCGCTCCGTTGGTCGTG
>DATMZU010000060.1:0-21394 GCA_035607435.1 Thermoanaerobaculia bacterium
TGCGTTGGAGAGTGACCTGACATTCCTCGTCGCGGCAGAAAAGCCGGGTGGCGATCAACTCGTCCGCCGCTAGGGTGTGCGCCACCTGCCGCAAATTGCCGGTTGCAGTGTCGATCTCGTCGGGGGACTTGGCCGCGACTCCGACCAAGCCGGAAATGACCTGCAGTTCGGCGACCCTCAGACCAGCGATCAACAGAGCGGCGTCGCCTTGGCCGGTCGCCCCGGAAACGGTCGGCGCGAGCACGGCGACTTCGAGCGGGACGGGCGGAGGGCGAAGAGCGAAGTAGGCGCCGAGGCCGCTGCCAATCGCCAGCAGTCCTGCGAGGAGTGCCCGAACGAGCCGACGGGAATGCCGCCCGGCTGTTGTGGCTTGAGGCGACACCGCGGCCACGGAGTGGGCTGAGGAGGCAGGCGTCGGTACGCCTTCGACCGAGGTGGGTTGGTCGTCGTCGGATCGTATTTCATCCGCCCAGGCGGAGAGTGCCGTAGCGACCTCGGAGGCTCTTCTCGGGCGCAAGTGCGGCTCCTTGGCGAGCAGACGATGCACCAGGTCGGCAAACTCTCTCGGTACAGCGGGCGCGGCGAGGATGAGCGGCTTGGGTTCGTGGCTCAAGACGCGCTGGAGGGTCGAAAGCTGGTTCGCTCCGGCAAACGGCGAACGGCCGCTGAGCGCCTCGTAGAGCAGGATGCCGAGCGAGAATAGGTCGGAGCGGAAATCGATCGGCTCGCCGCGCGCCTGCTCGGGCGACATCGAGCGGGTGGTCCCCATGACTTTGCCGGTCGCGGTCAGACCGTCGTCGTCCAGATGCTGCTTGGCCACGCCGAAATCTGCGATCTTCGCCCGCCCCGCCGCGGTCACCAGGATGTTCTCGCTTTTTAGGTCACGATGGACGATGCCTTGGCGGTGCGCTTCTGCGAGCCCCTCGGCGATGTCGCGCCCGAGCGCCGCGACGCGCCCTGGGAGCAGAGGCGCTTCGTCCACCAGTTGGTGCAGAGTTGTCCCCTCGACGTATTCCAGCACCAGGACCTCGTCCTCGCCTTCGGCGAGCACGTCGTAGATCTGGACGATCGAGGTGTGGTTCAAACGGGCGGCGAGCCGGGCCTCGCGGCGGAACCGCTCGCGGCGTTTCGGAGTTGAATCGTCGGTCGAACGGACGCGTTTGAGCGCCACCCGGCGATCGAGGCGCTCGTCGATCGCGAGGTACACCTCGCCCATCCCGCCGACGCCGATGCGTTCGACCAAGCGGTAAGGTCCAAGCCGTTGGCCGCCGATGAAATGCATAACGTTGAGGATTGTAGCGACATTTCACGGGCCGACGTATCGAAGGGGCGACGGTCTCCAACCAGTCGGGATCGTCGTGAAGAACTGAAGCGGCGCTGAAAAGGATTCTTCCCGTCCTATTGTAGTTGGAAATGACATTGTAACTTCCTGGCTTGACCGCTCGCCATTCCTGAAGGCCGAGAGCGGAGCCAAGGGTGCGCAACGTGGGGGAGGGCTTCGCTCCAATCGGGCGCAAAGCACAAGGCCTGCGCCATGGGAAGGCTCGCATCGAGCCCAGGGAAGGAGCGCATCATGAACAGGAAGTTTCGGCCGATTGCCGTCGTCGTCAGCCTGCTGATCGGAGCCGCTGGAGCGTTGATGGCTCAGAATACCGAGAAGACTCAGGATGCCGAGAAGGCGCGGAAGGACACGAAGAGCGGCGTCGTGCTCGGCATCGCCCCGAAGGGTGCGGTGGCGGCGGTGGCGACCGCTTGCACTCTCTCGGTCTCGCCGAATCCGACCACCAACGGCACGGTTCTCAGCTTTTCGATCTCCTACAATCCGTGCGACAGCCAACCGCACAAGGAGACGTTCTCGTTCAACTGGCCCACCAACCTGGTGGGATTCGTCGAATCGACCACGCGCCAGAAGATGTGGACGACTTCCGGCGGTTGCATCGCAAGCTCGTTTGAGAACACGCTCGTGCCGACCGCCGGGGCGGTGAAGGGCAGCACGACGGTCACCGTCGAATCGCGCAACACGACCACCAACGCTCTCATCTGCACCGCTTCGGCTCCGCTCACGATCAACTGAAGGGACCGCCTGATCTCCGACACGTCGGCGCCGCGCCGCCGACGTGTCGCGTGGCGCAACCGCTGCCTGAAACGTTGTTTTTCCTCAACGCGGAACCGCTCCATCGTCTTTTAGCTATGGCATACGGGTTGCCCCTCCCCTTCTCATCACGCGGGACCCCTCCCGCGCGCTACGTCGCCCGGGCGGAACGAACCGCGCCGGGTGGGAGGAGATGACGATGAGTACGGCGAGCTTTGTCGTGGGGCAGACCGGTGAAGCGTTCACTTTGGCTCTGGCGCCTGGGGATTTACCCGAGAATGAGACCGTCGTGGCGGGCGATACGATCACCTTGCCTGGGGTCGTCGGTACCTATGAGTTCACATTTGCGGTGGCTAACCCCCTGGCGTTTGGTGCCCCGCCGGTCGTCGAGCCCATCCCCAGCCTGCCCGGAATCACTTTCACGCTGATCACCACGGTCGCCTTCGCGGGCTTCACGATTCAATTGAACATCACGGCCAGCCCGGCGGTGACCTATACGGTTCCTTTCACCATCAACACTTCGCAAGGGCCGTTCGATCCGTCGATCGCGATCGAGCCTCCGGATGGAGCGGCCCTGGCGAAGAAGCAGAACGGCTAGGAGCTTTCCGGCTTGACCAAAAGCTTCTGGAATTCCGGTTCGCTCCGCAGCGACTCGAACCAGGGGAACCGGAACCAGCGGGGCTCGGTGCCGAGCGAACGAGCACGCGCTGCGGCGGCGATCGCGGAGAGGCGCTCTCCCACGAGGGCATAGACGAGGGAGGTCTCGTAAGCGACTTCGGGGCTCTTCGGCGCGAGCCGGAGGGCCTCCTGGACCGCGGCCACCGCTTCGCCGCCGCGCTTCAAATGGGCCAGCGCCTGCCCGCGGACGGTCAACAATTGCGGGTTGGTCGCCGCCGCGGGATCTTTCGCCACGAGGTCCAACACGGTGCGGTAATCGCGCTCGGCCTCGGCGTGTCGGCCGAGCAGCTCGTGGACGTCGGCCAAGTTCAAGCGGGCGACCGGGTTGCCCGGTTCGAGCGCCGCCGCGCGGGCAAACGCCCCCGCCGCTTCGGCGTAGCGGCCGAGCAACAGCCGTGCGAGCCCGAGATTGGTGAGCGGGGTAAACCGGGGAGTGCGCCGGACCAGTTGGGCATAGACTTCGGCCGCTCGCGCCGGATCGCCGTTCGAAAGTTCCAGCTGGCCAAGCAGCGAGGGGCCGTAGTCGTCGTCCGGAGCTCGGCGCAGCAGCTCTTCGAGCGTGGCGCGGGCGGCGGTCGTTTCCCCCTGCTGGACCTCGTACCAGGCCAAGTTTCGCAGCATGCTGATCGAACGATGGCTCGCGACCGCGGCGCGCGACAGGCGGAGCGCTTCCTCGGGCCGGCCGCGGGCCTGGGCGACCAGGGCACGCCGATCGAGCACCATCGGATCGCCGGGCGACATTCGATCGAGCTCGGAAAGAGCGGTCTCGGCGATCTGGAGACGCCCTCCCGCCGTGGCGGCCGCCACTTCGAGGAGGAGCGGCCGCGGGTCGCCCGGAGCGATCCGGCGCGCCTCGCCGCTGCTCGCCAGGGCGCGTTCCAGGTCGGCCGGGTTGCGCGACTGGGCAAAGCGGTGGTGGGCGATCTCCGATTCGAGCATGCGCGCTTCGAGAAACTGCGGCGCTCTGGAGGAGAGGACCGCCACCTCATCGAGCAATCCGCCGAGGTCGGCGGCGCGGCGCTTCCTGAACGTGGCGGAGAGGCGCAGGAACTCCGCGAAGTCGCGGCTCGAAACGGCGAGATCGCCCACCCCGGCGCGAGCCTTGCGCTCGGGGTAGAAAGTGCGCAGGCGGGCCGCAACGGCGCGTGCCGCGAGCAGCAGATCGTCCGTTCGCACCGAGAGGCTCGCAGAGTCGAGCAGGTCGGCATTCGCCCCGCGGATGCGTTGGAGGGTGACTTGGCACGACTCGTTGCTGCAGACGAGCCGGGTGGCGATCAGCTCGTCGGCCGAAAGGGCGCGACCCACTTGGCGCAAGGTTCCTTTCGCCGCGTCGATCTCTTCCGGGGACTTGGCGGCGACTCCGGCGAGACCGGAGATCACCTGGAGCTCGGCGACCCGCAGGCCGGCGGCCAACAGAGCGGAATCGCCCGCGCCGGTCGAGCCGGCCAGGTTCGGCGCGAGCACGGCGACTTCGAGCGGCGGCGGCACCGGCCGGAGCGCGAAATAGGCCGCCAAGCCGCCGCCGATCGCGAGCAGGCCGGCGAGCGCAACCCAGAGCCGGCGGCGGGAGCGCCCTTTCCCGGCGGGTTGGGGCAACAACTCCGCCGAAAGGCGGGAGGAAGAGAGGGGAGTCGGCCGGCCCCCGACCCAGGTCGGCTGGTCGTCGCCGGACTCCGGCGTATCGGCCCAGGCGGAGAGCGCCACGGCGACCTCGGCCGCGCTCCTCGGGCGCAGGTGCGGCTCTTTGGCGAGCAGCCGGTGGACCAGGTCGGCGAACTCCTTCGGTACCGCGGGAACCGCCAGGGAGAGCGGCTCGGGCTCCGTGTGGAGGATGCGCTGAACGGTCGAGAGCTGATTGGCGCCGGCAAACGGCGAGCGCCCGCCGAGCGTTTCGTAGAGCAGGACCCCGAGCGAGAACAGGTCGGAGCGGAAATCGACCGCCTCGCCGCGCGCCTGTTCGGGAGACATCGAGCGCGTGGTCCCCATCACCATGCCGCTCGCGGTGAGGCCGTCGTCGTCCAGCTGCTGTTTGGCCACTCCGAAGTCGGCGATCTTCGCCTTTCCCGAAGTCGAAACCAGGATGTTCTCGCTCTTCAGATCGCGATGGACGATGCCCTGGCGGTGCGCTTCGGCGAGCCCCTCGGCGATCTCTCGTCCGACCGCCGCGGCGCGGCCGTAGGGGAGAGGCGCCGGGTCCAGAAGGCGGCGTAGGGTGGTCCCCTCGACGTATTCGAGCACCAGGATCTCGTCGTCGCCCTCGGTGAGGACGTCGTAGATCTGGACGATCGAGGAGTGGTTCAAGCGGGCGGCGAGCCGCGCTTCGCGCCGGAACCTTTCGCGCCGCTCGAAGGAGGAATCGCCGGCCGAGCGGATGCGCTTGAGCGCCACGCGGCGATCGAGGCGCTCGTCGATCGCGAGATACACCTCGCCCATCCCGCCGACGCCGAGACGCTCGACGAGCCGGTACGGTCCCAGCCGTTCGCCGCTGACGAAATCCATGGACGTTGAGCATTGTAGCGACGTTTTGGTGTGGTTCGGAGGGCTCCCGACCTCGTCCGACGCGTCGCCGACACGTCGCCGACGCGTCGGATCGAGGTTCCTCGGCGCCTACCCAGGGCATAATGGTTGGCATACCCCTTGCGATTGCCAGGACGCGTACCCGATTCGACCCCAAGAGCGAGCCGTAAGCGATCCGTCGCGGCAGGCTCGAAACGGACCGGTTAACGGCACTGCTCCCAAGGAGAACGCCATGGCCATGCCCCTGATGGTAGAAACTGTGACCGGAATTCTCGACGTCCAGATCGACACCGGCCCCGAAGGTCGTTTCATTTATGAGACGAAGTACGCGTCGCCCGACATCGCGTTCAACGATGCGAAGCGCGTCGGCAGGATCTCCGATTACGGCACCTTCGATCTCCACTTCATGACCGATTTCAAGCTCGCGGTCCCCGCCATCGGATTTCCGCTGGGCCAGCCGAGGAACGTGTCGTGGGAGCAGCGCGACGCTTCCTTTACCGTGACGATCGACGTACCGTATGAGGGAGTTCAATTTCCTCAGGTGGTGGAATTTCTGGTCCATCGGGACGATGGCGCGATCAGCGACCCGACCATCCTGGTCGATCCGCCGCACGCCTGACCGGTGCGATCTCCGTAATCGTGTGACTGCGCCGGCAGGCGCGGAGGGATGGGATCATGACGGACTCGTTCATTTCCGGTGCGATGGCTCTTTCGGTCGACGCCCAGGGCAACTTCACCATCGACCACGAACCGCAGGGCAGCCGCTTCCGGTTCTCGACCTCGTCTCATCAGGCGACGATCGGATCGTTCGGCACCTACGTGCTCACCATCACGACCGGCTTCACGCTCGGAGATCCCGCGATCACCTTTACCGACGGCCAGCCTGCCGATGTCGAGATCAGCGACCTCGGCTCCAACTCCTTCACTCTCAAGATCTTCGCTTCGCGCGACTCGACGGACTTTCCGCAAAAGATCGGCTTCCAGATCCATTCCTCCGATCCGGATGCCGACTCGATCGTCGATCCGACCATCCTGGTCGATCCGCCGCACACCGGCCAGGGCGACGAGATCGGCGGCGTGGCGGAGTCCGGAACCCTGATCCTCAGCGTCAGCACCGACAAGGAAGCGCCGGACCAACTCGTCTACAAGCAGCAGGTCGTCGATACGGCCCTCCTGAAGTGGAGCCCGGACGAGCGGCTCGCCACGGTCTCGGGCTTCGGCCTCTACTACCTCGTGTTCGGTGCCGATTTCGTGCTCAAAGATCCGGCGATCGATTTTCCCGAGGAGCCCGAAAGCAAACCGCCTCCTTTCGTGACCCTCCGGCAGACCTCCAACCTCGCCATCCTGGAGATCGAGGTGAAGCAGGGAGCCAAGGAGCAAAAGATCCCGTTGCGTCTCCAGCCGGAAAACTTCAACGGCGGGAACATCAACGAGCCGACCATCCTGGTCGATCCGCCGCACGGCAACGAGTAGAGGGCGATTTACGAAGCGCCCGCCCGGCGATCGAGCAGCGCGCGAAAATCCGGACGGGCGCGGAGCTTCGAAAACCAGGGGAAGCCGAACCACCGCGGCTCGTAGCCGAGCTCTAGGGCGCGCCGGGCGTTGTTGAGGGCGGAAGACTCCTCCCCCAGGAGGGCGTAGACCAGCGCCGCCTCGTAGGCGACCTGGGAGTCCTTCGGCGCGAGGCGGAGAGCTTCTTGAATCGCCCCGACCGCTTCGGGTCCGCGCCCGAGGTGAGCCAACGCCTGGGCGAGCGTCGAGCGGTACTGGGGATCGGTCGCCGAGGCGTCGCCGGAGATCGCGGCGACCACCTCGCCGTACTTGGCTGCCGCTTCGCGGTGGCGGCCGAGCAGCTCCCAGGCATCGGCCAGATTGATCATGACGAGCGGGTTGGCCGGCGCGAGCGCCGCGGCCCGTTCGAAACTTTCCGCCGCCTCCTGGTGCCGGCCGAGCAGCATGCGCGCCAGCCCTAGATTGGTGAGAGGCACCAACCGCGGCTCCGAACGCACCATCCGCGCGTAGAGCGCCTCGGCGCGCGCCGGGTCGCCGCTGGCCAATTCGAGCCCGGCCAAAGTCGAAAGTCCCTGCGGGTCGTCGGGCACCGCGCGGATCACCTGATCGAGATGTTGGCGCGCCGCCGCGATCTCCCCTTGAGCCGCCTCCAGCAGCGCCAGGTTGCGCAGCCGCTGAGGCGAAGGATAGTCGTGGACGGCGGCGCGGAGCTTCGCCAGCGCTTCGCGGGGTTTGCCCTCGGCGTTGGCGACCAGGGCGCCGTACTCCAATCCCCGCGGGTCGCCGGGGCTGCGGGCGAAGAAGCCTTCGAGCGCCTTCGCCGCGCGCGCCGGTTCGCCTCCCGCAAGGGCGACGAGCACCTCGAAACGGTACGATTCCGGGCTCTCGGGGGCGAGCGCCCGCGCCTCTTCGAGCCGATCGTACGCGGCATCGAGGTGGCGCCGCTCGCGCGAACGGAGGAACGCGACGCGCTCGGCGTCGGCCTCCACCAGGAAGGCGTCCACGAAGCGCGGCGCCCGGGTGCGCAACGCCGCGGCGCGGGCGAGAACGGCGTCGAGCCCGGGGCCGGCCGGGGCTTCGATCTCTCGGCGCAGGCGCAGCAGCTCGGCCAGATCGGCGCTCGAAGCGCCGAGCTCCGGGCTGCCCCGCCGCGGTTTCCGCTCGGCGAACACGCGCGCCACCTGGCTTGCCACCGCGTGGCTCGCGAGAGCCAGGTCCTCGATCGGCAGATCGAGGCTCTCGGCGGAGATCAGGCCGCCGTCCGCGCCGCGGATGCGCCGGAGCGTCAAGCGGCAGCTCGTGGTGCGGCAGTCGAGGCGCGAGGCGATCAGCTCCCCGGCCCCGACCGTCCGCGCGACCGTGCTCGCCGGACCATGAACCGCATCGACCTCCTCGGGAGCCATGGGGGCAACGCCCTTGAGATCGCCGAGCTGGCGCAACGCCGCGTCGCGCACCGCGGCGGCGAGCAGCTCGACCTCCGCGCGGCCCGCGCCGGTCGGTCCGATCTCGGGCGCGAGCACCGCGACTTCGAGCGGCGGGGGGGGCGTCTGGACCGCCAGGTAGATCGCGATCGCGCCGCCGAGCCCCAGCAGACCGGCGAGCGCCGCCACCAGTCGCCGCGGCAGAAAGGGCCGCGAGGCGGGGGATGGCGGCTCGGTCGGCGGAGCGGCCGTCGCCGGCCGGCTCGGCGGCACGTCCACCCAAGTCGCCTGCTCCACCTCGGCGGTCGGGGAATCGGCCCAGGCGGCGATCGCTGTCGCCACCTCGGTGGCGCTGCGCGGACGCAGGTGAGGCTCCTTGGCGAGCAGGCGGTGGACCAGATCGGAGAATGCCTGCGGCACGCCGGGCACGGCGAGGGTGAGCGGCGCCGGATCGTCGTGCAACACGCGCTGGAGGGTCGAGAGCTGGTTCGCGCCGGCAAACGGCGAACGTCCGCCGAGGGCCTCGTAGAGCAGGACGCCGAGCGAAAAGAGATCGGAGCGGAAATCGGCCGGCTCGCCGCGCGCCTGCTCGGGCGACATCGAGCGGGTGGTGCCGACCACCATGCCGGTGGCGGTCAGGTCGTCGCCTTCGAGCTGGGCTTTGGCCACCCCGAAGTCGGCCACCTTCGCGCGCCCCGCGGCGGTCACCAGCACGTTCTCGCTTTTGAGGTCGCGATGGACGATGCCCTGGCGGTGCGCCTCGGCGAGTCCCTCCGCAATGTCGCGCCCGAGCGCCGCGGCGCGCCCCGGCGAGAGAGGCGCCAGCTCCACCAGCCGGCGCAGCGTCGTTCCTTCGACGTACTCGAAAACCAGGACCTCGGCGTCGCCGTCGGACAAGACGTCGTAGATCTGCACGATCGCCGGGTGGTTCAGCCGGGCGGCGAGCCGTGCCTCGCGCCGGAACCGCTCGCGCCGATCGGGCGTGGGCTCGCCGGTGGGGCGAATGCGTTTGAGCGCCACCCGGCGGTCGAGCCGCTCGTCGAGCGCCAGGAAGACCTCGCCCATGCCGCCCGCTCCGAGCCGGGAGAGGAAACGGTACGGGCCGATCCGCTCGGCCGAAGGCGGCCCGTCCGGCCCGTCCGGCCGGGTCACGCTCCTCCTTCGCGCTCGCCGCGCGGCAGCAGGCCCATCTCGCGCAGCCGGCGGCCGAGCGCCCGCGGCGAGACTTCGAGCCGATCGACCATCGCCTCCAGATCGCCGCCGCAGGCGGCGAACGCGATGGAGATCTCGGCCGCGGTGAGGTCGCTCGCGGTGCGCAGGGTCGGATGCGCCGCGATCCTTTCGTACAACGAGGGGCGCGAAATCCCGAGTGCGGTGGCGGCCGCCTGGAGGTCGAAGCGATGCGCGCGCAAGGCGTTCTCGACCTCCAGGTCGGGAATCTCCGAGCCGCGCCGTTTGCGCGGCGCGGGCGCCACGGACCGGGCGGCGTTCGCTCGCGCCGTTCCGGAGGTGCCGGTCGGCGACTCGGCGAGCAGCCGCTCCACGGCCGGCGTCACTTCGATCCGCTCTCTGCCGCGATTCGCGATCGCCAATTGACGCGCGACGTTGCGCAACTGGCGGATGTTGCCCGGCCAGTCGTGGCGCGCCAGGCGGGCGACCAAAGACGCCGGGATGCGCTCGCCGGTGCCCTGATTCTCCTCTCCCGCGACCCGTGCCAGCTCTTCGGCGAGGAAATGGTGGAACAGCCGGCCGAAATCCTCGCGCCGCTCCGGCAGCGGCGGCAGCCAGATCACGTAGCCTCCGAGGCGGTGGAGGAGCGGAGCGCGGAAATCGCCGGATCGGGCGCGCGCTTCGAGGTTCGAATCGGTTGCCGCGAGCACCCGCACGTCCACCCGCTGGGCCGCCTGGCTGCCCACGGCATACAACTCGCCGGTCTCCAAGACGCGCAGCAGCATCGCCTGCACCTCGCCGCCCACCTCGCCGATTTCGTCCAGGAAGAGCGTACCGCCGTGCGCCCGGCGAAAGAACCCGCTGCGCGGCTCGACCGCGCCGGTAAAGGCGCCGCGCACCGCGCCGAACAGCTCGGAGGCCGCGAGCGTCGGGGGGATCGAACCGATGTTGACCCCCAGGAATGGCCCCGACCGGCGTCGGCTGGCGGAATGGACGGCGTGCGCCACCAGTTCCTTGCCGGTTCCGGTGTCCCCCCGGATCAGCACCGGCACGTCGAGGTCGGCCACCTGCCGGATGTCGAACCGGACCCGGGCGATCCCTTCGCTCGCGCCGACCAGGCCGAACGTTTCGGGCTCGAAGCTCGGCGCCGAAGTCCGCAGGTGCAGCAGCAGGACGATCCGCTCGGCCAGTTCGAGCACCACGCCGCGGGTCAGCCGCTCGCGGGAAAAAATCGCCTCGTTTTCGATCGGCTTGCCGTCGGCTTCCACCCGCGTGCGGCTCGCGCCGACGACCAGGCGCACGGCCTGATCGGGCGCTCCGGACAGCTCCACGGGCTCGCGCGAGAGGTGCTGGTCGGCGAGCGGCCGGCCGGCCGCGCCGCCGGGAGGGCTGAGCTCCGGCGTCAACCGGCCGAGACGGGTCGTGCCGCCTTGGACGATTTCGCCGAGCAGGGCGATCTCGCCGACGCGCGAGAGGTCGGGATGGTGAAGCACGGTCAACGCGGGCACGGCCCGGCCCGGCCGCGTCGAAACTTCGCGGCGGACTCCAGCCAAGCCGATCGTCGAGCCGTGACTACCGGTGATCTCCATGGACGGATCGCATTGTAGCGACGTTCCGGGCCGTTCGGGGATGGGGGTGCGAGGTTTTGCCGCCCCGTCCCACTCTCTCGATGATGCCGGACGACAATGCCGCCGCCGGCCCCTTACGGAGGACCTTCCCATGCCCACCCTCAAGATCGACAAGCTCCATTGCACCAAGAAAACCGACGACAGCGGCAGCAACGACGAGACCTACCTCGACCTCAAGACGGACGGCCTGGTGGGCAAGCTCCCGGAGGACAGGAAGTACTGGGAGATGAGCACCGGCGACACCCAGAGCATCAACCGGACCTACGACTTCCGGGGCGAGTTCTTCGTCAAGTGCATGGAGAACGACACCGGAAGCAACGACACGATCGGCGAGTTCACCTTCGTGGCGGGAACCACCCCTCCCTCCTCGCCGCTCTACTGGACCGGCCACGACAGCCAGTACCAGTTCTACTTCACCTATACGGCATAGCGCGTCTGCCGACGAACCCGCGCGGCCGGCGACCGGCCGCGCGGGCTCCTCTTGCCTCAGTCCTACACGTCGTCGCAGCAGCTCGGGTCGCAGCAGGTCGGCATGCAGCAGCACGCGGCGGTTTCGGCGGTCGGGATGATGGACAGGGTGTTCATGGCTTCGTCTCCTCGGGTTCGAGATCGAGTCTCGGTTGGTAATGACAACTATCAAGCCTCGAACCGGGCGCTTGGCACGGTTCGGTAAAACCCATAGGTCAGCAGGTTGAGCAACTGCCGGAGCCGTCCACGCCGCAGCTCGTGCGCGACTCAACGGCCCGGGCCAAACGGCCGAGCAGCAGCGCCATCGCCCGACGCGCCTCGGGCTCGATGTCCACCAAGAGCCGCTGCGCTTCGAGCACGAGATCCCCTTCGATCCGCTCGCGCAGAGCCCTACCGGTGGGGGTGGCCGCCAGTAGAAGCGCCCGGCCGTCGGCCGGATGGGGAGAGCGGGTGGCGTACCCCTTCCGCTCCAAGCTATCGACCACCCGGCTCGCCGTGCTCTTGTCCAGATAGAGCACCGAGGCCAACTCATTGAGCGTCATCGGCCCGCGCCGGATCAGCTCCTCCAGCGCATAGCACTGCGTCACCGAAATGTCATGGCAGCAGATCCGGTCCCGGTCGCGGAACTGAACCACCCGCACCAGATCGGACAGCGACCGCTGCAAGTCCGCCGCATCCCGCGCAAGGGTAGGATCGGCAGCCGGCAAGGCGGGGGAGTCGAGAACCGGGAGCGAAGAGGCGGTTTCGGTCGGGGCGGGAGCGCTCATGGTTGCCGATAACAACTATCTGGCGGATTCATTCCCGGACTCAGAGGCGGTTACAATCTTGGTTCGGGGAATGGAGGGCCAGGCCTTGCATGCTCACAAGCTGAAAGTCACGATCCCGGAAGACCATCGAATCGAGGTTCGCCTCCCGGACGATTTTCCCGAGGGGCCGGCTGAGGTTATTTTCCTCACCAGCCTGTTGGTAGGTGCCGCTCCACCTGACCCAGAGTTGGACCTGTCTGCGCAGCAAAGGACGCTTGCGGCTTTGGCCGAGCTGCATTCAGTGCCGCTGTCGGTAGAGGAGTCAGCGATTCTCGACGGGTTCGACACCTTCCGGCGCGAATATCCGGTCCGCTTCGCGAGCTTGGCCGAAGAAGAGGACTGATGAGCGCCCTCCTTCTCGACACCAATACGCTCAACTACATTCTGAAAGACATTCCTCCAGCTCCCGCGAAGCTGGAAGAATCCGTACGCCAGGGGAGGCCGTTTCTTCTCGCTTCCGTGGCGCATTACGAGCTGACGCGCTACCTCCGTTTGAAAGGAGCCCATCGACTCCTTCGGCTCTACCAGGAAATGACAGCCACCTGGCAGCAGTGCGAGCCCTCGTTCGCGGATTGGGATGAGGCGGCTCGGCTGTGGGCGGAGCGGCACCGGTCTGGCCACGGGATTTCCGATCCGGATCTTCTGCTCGCTGCGTTGGCCCGGAAGTGGAACGCTACGCTCGTGACGAACAACACCCGACACTTCAAGGGGCTTGGAATCGCCCTTGAGGATTGGACCGCCTTGCCGTAGAAGCAGACGGCAAAGCGGCCATGCGATACCAGGTCTTTCATCAGCCACAGCCCCTCGCGGGAAGAAGCCTCTGCCGGGACCAAAAGGATCTCGCCACGGCACGGCAGCATGTGGCGCGGGGGCGGGAGGTGATGAAGGGAGACAGGGTATTGCCGACGGGAACGGGAAGTGGTGTGGTTGGAGAGAATGGTTGGGTATTGGACCAGGGCGAGCCACGGCCTAAAAGCGGGCACCGGCCGCTGTTCTCAGATGAAGATCCCAGGCGAAACCTTGAAGCGCTCGGCTAGCGCACGGATCTCGCCGACTTGGAGATCTCTTTCCCTCGCCAGGACAGCACGCACGGCGCTCGCGCCGCCGAGCTCCGGCAGGTCCTCGTGTCCAATGCCCTGCTCCTCCATGAGGTACTCCAGCACCTCCGATCCGCTGGCCTCGGGAATCGGCACGTGCTCCTCCTCGTAGGCATGGATAAGGATGCCCAAGATATCGAGAAGCCCGAAGAGCGGATGCTGCTCGTCTTGGCCGACCTCTTCGAACAGCGAGTCCAGACGTTTGACGGCTGCTACATAGTCTTGTTCCCCGCGGATTGTCAGCAGAGGTCCGATGGCCTGCCAGTGTTTTTGGGTTTCTTCGAGAAGCGTACTCATGGTTTCCAAGCTCCTTGGCCGTAGCCCTCGTGCGTCAAGACCGGCCGAGCGACTGCAGAGATAGCATGACCACTACAATTGGTGTGGGCGCTATACTGGTGCCATGATGACGCAGCTTCGGGCAGTCATCGATACCAACATCGTCTTTGAAGGTTTGACCCATCGTGGTGGTCCTGCGGGTGTCATCGTCAATGCTTGGATGGCGGAGCTTTTCCAATCCTGCATCTCTCAGGCGTTGGCGTACGAGTATGAGGATGTGCTGGCGAGGAAGCTCGCCCCCGAGCGTTGGGCGCGGACCAGAGTGGTTCTCGATGCGCTTCTCTATCGGGCAGAGCTGGTGACGACCTACTATTCCTGGAGGCCCAGCTCGCCGGATCCTGGAGACGAGCACATCATCGACTGCGCCATGAATGCGCGCGCGATCATCGTGACGTCAAACCTGCGAGACTTCGAGCTGGCACGTATCGAGCTTCATCTACCGGTCCTGTCGCCTGTCGACTTCCTGACGCTTTTGCAGGTCGAAACTCGAGGATCGTGAGCAGTACAGGAGATACAGAGATGGCCCGTCTTTCCTTGCGTCTTCCGGACACGTTGCGCGACCGTCTGAACCTCCAGGCCCGCCACGAAGGCGTGTCGCTGAACCAATTCCTCCTCTTCCTCCTCGCAGAACGGTCGAGACCCACCTATACGCTGGTCCCTGCGGACAAGACCGTCCAGGAACAGCACGCAGCGTTCGACCGGTTACGTGAAAGGCTGGGCTCGGCGTCTGAAGATGAGATCTGGAAGATTTTGGATCAACGCGAGCCTGTGCCCTCCGAATCAGATATCGGATGGACGCCGGAGCTCAGGAACGCCCTAGAAGCCCGGATCGAAGCGGCACGTAAAGCGGCCTCAGGCTCGTAAATTCCGGCCGCGTGCCTAAGTAACCGAGCCTCAGGCCTCGATCCGATGCTCTACCACCGCCCCCGAAAAACTCCGCTCCCCGAGCGATAGATAAAGCTGCCCGCCGGTGACGGAGAGGTCGATCTTCGTCCGCCGGTCCAGATGCTGCGCGGCCTCTTCGATGAACGCGCGGTCGAAGGCATAGATCGGGATCTCCTCGGCGCGGTGGATGCGCCGGCCGGCGAATTGGCGCAGGAGGGTGGCGGGGTTCTTGTGGGTGTAGACGGCGACCCGGTCCGCGGCCTTGGCGGCTTTGTTGAGGCGCTCGGCGTCGGGGGCTCCGATCTCGATCCAGGCCGTGATGCGGCCTGTCGGATCGACGATCCGGATCGGCGGCTCGTCCGGGTCCGAGATGCCGCCGCGCGAGAAGGTGATCCCTTCCTCGTACTGGAGGCAATAGGCGAGGACGCGGGTCAGCATGTAGTCCCGGCTCTCGGACGGGTGAAGCGCCACGCGCAGGGCGAGGTTCTCGTACACGCCGCGATCGACATCGGCCAGGGAGACGTCCAGGTTGTAGACGGTCGAGGAGAGGGCCAAGGGTGTCCGATCGGGGCTTATCGAAGAGGAACGGCCGTAGCGATGCGGGAAGGTACCATGGGTGCGCATGGGTTTCTCCGCGCCTTCATCCTCAATCCACTGCGCGGCGAACATCCTGGAGAACCCGTTCCTCCAAAGCGAGGCGGCATCCTAGGGTTACCGCTGCCGCTATCCAAACCCCCCAAGCTTTGAAAGAATCCGGGCGGTTTCTTTAAAAGGCCCCCGAACTTTGAAAGCGAGCGTTCAAAGCGGGTCAGCCTCTTAAAGGGAACGCCAGGAAACTTTAAAAGCTCGAAGGGAATCTCGTGAATCCAGAAAACTTCCGCGCACCGAGCGCGGGGTCGGTCGTCACGGCTGCCGGAGGCTACGCCGCCTTCGTTCCGGCTCCGTTGCCGCCGGAGCTGGTTTACGACGCAGACCTCGTGCTCGGCCTGTCACGGGCGGACGCTGCACTGAGCGAGCTCTCCGGCCTCGGCCGCCAGCTGCCCAATCCGCACCTCCTCATTGCCCCCTATCTCCGGCGCGAAGCAGTTCTATCCTCACGGATCGAAGGGACACGGGCAAGCCTTTCCGACCTCTTGTTAGACGAGGCCGAGGAGCGAGAGCCTCCCGCCGTGGAGTCCCAAGCCCATGCGGACGTACGGGAGGTCCGGAACTATGTCGAGGCCCTGGAGTATGGTTTGGCGCGATTGGAGGAACTGCCGCTCTCGCTACGGCTGGTCCGGGAGATCCATGAACGCCTGATGCGGGGTGTGCGCGGCGAGCACGCCACCCCCGGTGAGATCCGCCGAAGCCAGAACTGGATTGGGCCTGCGGGCAGCACGCCGACGACGGCTCCTTATGTGCCGCCACCTCCTGACCGTTTGATGGAGTGCCTGTCGAATTGGGAACTCTTCCTGCACGACCGAGATCACTTTCCCGACCTCATCCAGTGCGCCCTCATGCACGAGCAGTTTGAAGCGATCCATCCGTTCCTCGACGGGAACGGCAGGGTGGGTCGCCTGCTCATCACCCTGTTCCTCGTCGAGCGCGGCCGCCTCACGCAGCCCCTGCTCTACCTGTCGTCCTTCTTCGAGGCGCACCGTCAGGAATATTACGAGACCCTTCAGCGCGTGAGAACCGACGCGGGCTGGCCGACCTGGCTCGGCTTCTTTCTGCGCGGCGTTGAGGAAACCGCACGGGAGGCGCTCGGGCAGGCCCGCCTCCTCCTCGGTCTGCATTCCGAGCTTCGCGCCCGCCTGCGGCAAAGGCCCAACGCCGTGGCTCTGCTCGACGAGCTCTTCGCCAATCCCTATATAACCGTCTCGCGTGCCGCGCGCCTCTTAAATGTTTCCTACCCGACCGCGCGCTCCGCCGTGGCACGGCTCCAGGAGGAGGGGCTGCTAGAAGAGGTGACGGGCCGGACGTGGGGAAGGCTTTACCTGGCGCGCCCGATTCTGGCAGCGATCGAGAATCGCTGAATCCTCCAGATTTGAGAAGAGAGCCGAGAGCCTCGAGGGGTATAGCGCAAGTACCGCCTTGCAACATCCCGGCCGTCCCGGTAAAGTGGAGGGGTCCATCCACCCGTTCCGACCCCAAAAAGTCCTCAGGAGGGTAGTCGCGTGAACCACGCCAAAACCTCACGTCACCGATCCGCCAGATTCGCCACTCTGGTCGCTCTCTCGCTCCTCGCTACGTGCTGCTCGACCTTGGGGGCTCTGTCGGCCAGCGCCGCCTCCTCGGCGCCGGCCAAGCAGCCGCCGGCCGTCACGGCGACGTGGGACATCCTCGACGGGGTGGCGACGATCGAGCTCAATCGCTCGACGCTCACGAGCCTGGGCTTCCAGGTGACCGATCTCTCCCCCTCGGCCTCCGGCCACGGATTTCATCCGATGTCCGTGATCGCGCGCGACGCGCCGTCCTTTGCCCTCGACGGGCGGATCGGCCTGCGCGCGATCGTGGCGTGGGACGGATTCCGTAGCTTCGAAGGGACCTCCATGCAGACCCGCGGCGGTTTTCGCTTGGTCGGACCCGCGGGGACTTTCGATCTGACGAGCATGGTGATGCGCCCCGGCGCGAAGCCCGGCGTGCTGGAACTGTTCGACGCCGCGGGAATGGCGCTCCTGACCACCGCGGACGCGCAGTGGCAGCTCGACGCTCCGACCGGCCGGCTGCACCTTTTCAATGCGGACCTGCGGATCCTTCCGGATCTCGCCCGCCTCTTGGGGGACGATCGCTACACCGGCATGAACGTCGGCCTCATCGACTTCGACGCGACGCTCGCGGCCGGCACCTTGCCGCCGGTTCCGGCGCGGCCGGTCGGCATCGCCGCGCCGCCGCCGTGCGGCGACTGGAGCGGCACGGTCGACGTGGCGCTCAGCGACATGTCCTCGGCCTCCCAGAACGGCATCGGCACGATCAACGGCCGCTCGGTGGTCGTGGTCACCCCTTCGGCCACCCTGAAGAACGTCGGCACCGCCAACGTCCCCTGGTTCCAGAAGTTCACCAACCTCGGAGTGCCGCCCTGGAACGACCAGCACCCGCTGCTGGTCTGGCAGATGACACGCTCGACCGGCGACTTCTTCGAGCCCATCGGCCGTAGCGACGTCAAGCACGCCTTCACCACGCTCAACATCGGCTGCGACGCGGGAGCCTGCACGGATGGGAGAATCCTGGGCCTCGGCTGTTCGGACATCTACAGCTCCGGCACCAACAACAGCAACAACGCGCAGGCTCCGCGCAACGAAATCACGGCTTTCACCGCGACCTGGGCGCACTGCGGCGGCATCCCGAGCCATTTCGACGTCAACGGCGACTGCTCCCAGGACTTCACCGGCTCGGGAGAGAACGCCTTCACCCATGGCCTCAAGGCCGCCGAGTCCGACTTGACGCTGGCGGGAGCGAGCTACTACGTCGAGGCGTTCTACATCATCCGCAACGACGTGAACATCTTCAACAGCATGGGCTATCGCCAGGTGGCCCCCGCGAAGCCGAGCACCACCTGGACGTTCTCGAACGTCGGCGCCTATACGCAGGGTCCGCCGGTCAACACCTGGGTGAATCCGACCGTGCCGGGAGCCAATGCGGACAACCGGGTGCTCGACACCGGCGAAGGGCACGTTCAGCTGGTCGTCAAGGTCACGGACGTCGCCGCCAGCCCGGGCCGGAAGCGCTTCGCCTACGCGCTGCAGAATCACGATTTCGACCGGCAGATCAAGAGTTTCCACATCCCGTTCGATTCGACCGGCGCCACGATCAGCAACATCGTCTATGCCGACGGCGACGGCTTCGCGACGAACGATTGGACCGCGACGACCGACGCGACCGGCATCACCTGGACCGCTCCTACGGGAACCACGCCGCCGGCTCCGGTCGATTACGCTGCGCTGGTCGCCTTCCGGTTCGACATCGATCGCGCCGCGGTGCCCGCCTCGTCCACGCTCGGGGTGTTCGAGTCCGGCCCGACCTCCACGCTCACGATCCAGAGTCTCGCGCCCGCCCCTCCGGATGCGCCGACGCAAGGTTCGTTCTTCACCGTCTCGCCGTGCCGGCTGGTGGATACCCGGACCGGCAACGGGCCGGCCCTCGTTCCCGGTTCGGAGCGCTCGTTCGCCGCGAGCGGCCTCTGCGGCATTCCGGCCGGTGCCAAAGCGGTGGCGATCAACGTCACGGCCATCAACGCTCCGGACTCCGGCCGGGTCGTCGTCTACTCCGGCGCCGTCCCGACCACCTCGACGGTCACCTACTCCGCCGGGCAGACCCGGGCCAATAACGCGATCGTCCAGCTGGAAACCGACGGCAGCTTCAAAGTCATGGCGGTTCAGGCGACGGGAACGCTGCCGCTGACGGTCGATGTGACCGGCTACTTCCAGTAAGCGGCAGTTCGGAGAGAAGGATTCGACCGGCGTCGCGCCCCAGCGGGTGCGGCGCCGGTTTGTTTTGGGACCTACCTGCTACGGCACCCCGTCGAAGAAGTCGACCACCCCGGTCTCCAGCGAATATTCGGCGCCGACGACCAGGAGGCCCTCGTTCTGGATCAGCTGGACCAGGATCTCCGAGCCCTTCCGCAGGTGCTCGGCCGAAGCGCGGATGTTGGCGCGCACGGCCTGGCGCACCAACTCCGCCGGATCGTTGGCGAGGTCGGTCGCGAGCAGCTCTTCGACCGCGGGACGGATGCGGCTCACGATCGAATGAAGGCCGCGCGATTGAGCCTCCGATGACCGGCCGATCTCTTCGAGCGTGGCCAGGATCGCGCCGCAGCTCGAATGGCCGAGCACGACCACCAGCCGGGTGCCGAACCGCGCGGCGGCGAATTCGACGCTGCCCACCTGGGACGGGGAGACGATGTTGCCGGCGACCCGGATGACGAACAGATCGCCCAGACCCTGATCGAACACGATCTCGGCGGGTACCCGCGAGTCCGAGCAGCCGAGGATGATCGCGAACGGCTCCTGCCCCGTGGCCAGCTCCTCGCGCCGAGACCGGCTCGGCAGCGCTTCATGGCTCCGGATGTCGGACTCGAAACGGCGATTTCCTTCGCGGAGGCGTTCGAGGGCTTCGTGCGCGGGAATCATCGGGGTCAATTACCGTCTGAGGAAAAAGGGGCGAGAGCTTCTGTTTTCTTGAGCTTAGGTTGGTGCCGAAGAGGGGAGTCGAACCCCTACGACCTTGCGATCGGTGGATTTTGAGTCCACTGCGTCTGCCATTCCGCCACTTCGGCCGGGAGGGGGATCGTAGGTCGTCGGCCGCGGGGTGTCAATCGACCCGGAGCCACGGATTGCGCCGGAAGAGGGCGTAACTTGGGCGTGAATTTAGGGCCGAACGGGGCGGTTTCAGTGCCCGGGCGCTTGACGAAACGGCGTCCCTGGTGTATAACCTAACGGCGTAAGCGTAAGTCTCCCAGAGACTTACTCTTTCACTCCTCGTTTCTCTCCAACCTCCACGGGAGCCCGGATCGTGACATTTAAAATCGGTCAGAAGGTGGTTTACCCCAACCACGGGGTCAGTCTCGTCGAGAAGATCGAAGCGAGCCAGATCGCGGGGATGGACCAGACCTTCTATCACTTGAAGCTGCTGTCGAACAACTCGAAGGTCATGGTGCCGAAGTCCAATCTGGAGCTCGTCGGCCTCCGGCCGTTGTGTGCCACGCGCGACATCCGCGCCCTGTTCGAGATCCTCGAAGACGGCAACATCGATACGTACAAAGACTGGAAGGGCCGGTACAAGCAGAACCTGGACAAAATGAAGACCGGGCGACTGACCGAGGTCGCCGAGGTGCTCAAGAATCTCCGCCTGGTGTCGCAACGCAAGAGCCTGTCGTTCCGCGAGAAGAAGATGTACGAGCGGGCGAAATACTTCATCGTCAGCGAGGTCGCCCACGTCAAGAACATCGGCGAGCGCGACGCGGAAGAGCTGGTCGAACGGTCGCTCACGTCGAGCCTCCTCAAGCGCCAGAACACCACCGCCAAAGCCGCGAGCTGACTCCAGGCTCCTTCCTATATCCACCCCCGTACCCCGAAGGCCGCTCGTTTCGAGCGGCCTTCGCTCTTTCCGGGCGTCTGCCATTAGAATCGCTCTCTCATGCCGCTCCGCCTTCGCGTTTCGCTCCCGACGATCGTCTTCGTCCGACGACTGGCCGTCGGCCTGCTCGCCGTTCTTGGCGCGGGCTTCGCCTCGGCGCAGACGGGCGACGCGCCCGCCGTCCTCGATACCCAGGCGGTGCAGCTCCAGCTGACGATCGAGCGCCGCCTGCTGGTGAGCGACCTCGCCGCCTACCGCGAGGCGCGGACGCGCGAGGTGGGCGCCCGGCTGCATGCGGATGAGCTGGCGGCGCGGCTGGATGACCAGCTGGCGGGGGAGTCCGCCGCCCCGGTGCGCGCGGCGCGCGAAGCCGCGACGGCTCGCGAGGAGCTGAGCGAGGCGGAGGGCCGGGCTGGGCATGCGCTCGCGGCGCTCACCGAGCGGCTGCGCCGCATCGCTCTGCTCGAGCGGCTGATTCCCGGCAGCTTCGGCGTGCCGGAAGCGATCAGGACCGAGGAGGGGCTCGCCGGGCGTTGGCAGGTGGTGCTCGACTCCGCCGGGCCGCTCGGAATCCTGGAGCTGAAGCTTTCGGAGGCGGTGGTCTTCGGCTCGCTCACGACGCCCGAGGGAGACAAGATCGCGATCCGCGGCAGCCACGACGGCGGCGACCTGCGGCTCGAACCGGTGGTGAGCGTCGGCGCGCCGACCCGGGTGTTCTTCGGCACGCTCG
>DATMZU010000125.1:0-4964 GCA_035607435.1 Thermoanaerobaculia bacterium
CCAGATCACCACTGTTCTGGTCCAGATCACCACTGTTCTGCCCCAGCCCACCACTGTTCTGGCTCAGATCACCACTGAGCTGGCCCAGATCACCAGTGAGCTGGATCGTCTCAGCGCCGGTGGCTTCGAGAGCCGAGCTGGAGCTCGGCGCTCCCAGAGAAAGCGAAGCACCTGATCTCGGAATCGGCGATGATTCCCCTTCCAACCCGTTCCCTTCGGAGAGCATGATGCGACTGCAAGACAAAGTAGCCCTGATCACCGGCGGAGGAAGCGGCATCGGCCGGGAGACCGCTTTGCTGTTTGCGCGGGAAGGCGCGGCGGTGGCGGTGATCGACGTGAACGACGAAGCCGGCGCGGAGACGGTCGCGAAGATTGAAAGCAACGGCGGCCGGGCGATCTACCGGCGGGCCGACGTGGCGAAGGCCGCCGATTGCGAGGGGATGGTGCGCACTGCGGAGGAGGCGTTCGGCCGGCTCGACGTGCTGTTCAACAACGCCGGGATCATGCTCTCCGAGGACGACCGGGCCGAGACGACCGAAGAGAGCATCTGGGACCTGACCATGGCGGTCAACGTCAAAGGCGTGTTCTTCGGCTGCAAGTACGGCATCCCTGCGCTTCGGCGCGCGGGGGGCGGGTCGATCATCAACACCGCTTCGTTCGTCGCGCTGGTCGGCGCGGCGACGCCGCAGCTCGCCTACACCGCGAGCAAGGGCGCCGTCCTTTCGATGACCCGCGAGATCGCGGTGACCCATGCGCGCGAAAACATTCGGGTGAACGCCCTCTGCCCCGGGCCGCTCAAGACCGAGCTGCTGATGAAGTTCCTCGACACCGAGGCGAAGAAGCAGCGCCGCCTGGTCCACGTGCCGATGGGACGTTTCGGCCTCGCCGAGGAGATGGCTTCGGCGGCTCTCTTCCTCGCGTCGTCCGAGTCGTCGTTCGTCACGGGCAGCACGTTTATGGTGGACGGCGGCATCACCGCCGCCTACGTGACCCCGGAGTGACGGCGATGAGCGACGAGAAGATCCCGCTGGCGGGCCTCGCGGTCGGCGGCGAGCGGCGCCCTTCGAGCGACGGCAAGACGGCTCCCGCGTTCGATCCTTCGAACGGCGCCGTGATCGCCGAGGTCGCGCAGGCGACGGCGGACGACGTGGATGTCGCGGTGGCGACGGCGCACGCGGCGTTTCAGGGCGAATGGCGGCGGATCAGCTCGCGCGACCGCGGCCAGATCCTGCAACGGGTGGCGAACCGGCTGCGCGAACGGCTGGAGGAGATCGCGACCGTCGAGTCGAAGAACGCCGGCAAGCCGATGGGCGGCGCCCGGTGGGAGATCGGCGCCGCCGCGAACTGCTTCGAGTACTACGCCGGGGCGGTCAACAAGGTCTACGGCCAGACCGTGCCGGTCGCGGCGCGCGGCACCGGCCTCACGTTCCGCGAACCGCTGGGCGTCTGCGGGCTGATCGCGCCCTGGAACTTTCCGCTGCTGATCACCTCGTGGAAGACCGCGCCCGCGCTCGCGATGGGCAACACTGTGGTGATCAAACCGGCGAACGCCACTCCCCTTTCGGCGCTGCTGCTCGCCGAGGTCTGCCTCGAAGCGGGAGTGCCCCCGGGCGTGGTGAACGTGCTCCCCGGCTCGGGCAGCGTCGCCGGGACTGCGCTCGTCAAACACCCCAAGGTGCGGAAGATCTCGTTCACCGGCTCGACCGAAGTCGGCACTTCGATCATGAAGTCGTGCGCCGACGGGATCAAAAGAGTTTCGCTGGAGCTCGGGGGTAAATCCGCGAGCGTGATCTTCGCCGATACCGATCTCGACGCCTGCTTGGAGTCCTCCATCTGGTCGGTCTTCGACAACGCCGGCCAAGACTGCTGCGCTCGAAGCCGCATGTTTATCGAGCGCCCCCTCTTCGACCGCTTCGTCGAGCGTTTCGTGGAACGAACGAAGGCGATCCGCGTCGGCTCCCCCAGCGCAGCCGACACCGAGATGGGACCGCTCATCTCACCTGCCCACCGGGAAAGCGTCCGCAGCTATCTCTCCGGCGGAGACGCGGAGGGAGCGGAACGGCTTTGCGGAGGAGAATCCCTCACCGAAGGCGCTCTCGCCGCGGGTTCCTACCTCACCCCTGCCGTCTACGTCCAAGTCGAACCCAGCATGCGCATCATGCGCGAAGAGATCTTCGGCCCCGTCGTCTGCCTCGCCCCCTTCTCCGGAGAAGAAGAGGCGATCCGCCTGGCCAACGACTGCCCCTATGGCCTCTCCGGCTCCCTCTGGACGAGAGACATCGGGCGGGCTTTGCGAGTGGCTCGCGCGCTCGAAACCGGCATGTTGTCGATCAACTCTTCGAGCAGCGTCCACATCGAGCAGCCCTTCGGAGGAGTGAAATCGAGCGGGTTGGGGCGCGAACAGGGGATGGTGGCCTTGGAAGCTTATTCGGAATGGAAGTCGGTGTTTGTGGCGGAGGGGTGATCCGGCGACAGCCAGTCACCCAAAAATATATGCGCGAAGCACCCGCCGCTTGTCAATCGCGCTGGCGCAGTTGTCTTCAGCCCGGGAACAGATCGGGCGGAGACGCGCGGAACGGGTTGACCACCTCGACGCCTCCGAGTTTCTGGCCGTGTTGGAGGTCTTCCGTGAGGAGATAGCTACAACGAGCAATCTGCGCGGCCGAAACGATTAGAGAATCCCACCACGACACATGAAAGCGATCTTGGATCACCCAGGCACCGGAGATCGTTCGGTCGTCGGTGATCACCGGATCCCACGAAAGCAGGCTTCGAGCCACGGTGCGCGCTTCTTCGTGACTCAGTGGAACGTCGATTTTCTTCGTGGCGATGACGTAAAACTCGAGAAGAACCTGGAAACTCAAACGGCCCACACGGTTCGACCATAGATACCACAACCAGGATTCTGCGTGACGCTGTTTCTCCGGCTCGGAAACGTCGAGTGAATAGACAAGGACGTTGCTGTCAACGAAGACCAGGTCGGTCATAGAGCTCTTCGCGAGACGGATACTTAGTCGCCGGATCGGATCTCAGTCTTCGAGGTTTGATCGAGAAGAATTGGCTCATGGAAGCACGGTAGCTTTCTTCCACCAACATCCGTTCGCGCAGAATTTCGCCCACCCACCGCGATACGCTGGTGCTCTTCTTGGCGGCATGGACCCGAGTCCACTGAGCGACGTCTTCATCAAGCGTGATCGTGACGTTCTTCATCGCTTGAAGCTAGCGCTGCACGAACTTCGTGTCAAGGCGCGAAGCTTCGCCTCCTTACGGCAGTTCCGCCTCCAGAGCCCGACAGTTTCCGCGACGGCACCCACCGAGGGCGCGGGCTCGTTGGCTCAAGGTGCGCTGCCGCGCCGCGCTCAAGGAGCCAGCCTGGTTCTGCAGCTCGCCGGGGTCATTTACGAGGTCGTAGTACTCCCGCTCCCCCGTCTCGTACTCGACGAACTTGTAGGTGGCGGTGCGCAGGCCGAAGTGGGTGACGTGCTCCTCGTCCACCGGCTCGTCGCGGGGTTCGAGGATGCCTTCCAAGTCGCCTTCCCCGGAGTCGTCGAAATGAAACTGTTCGAGGAACACCAGCTGGCGCCAGCCGGCCGGCGGCTGACCGGGCGTGCGCAGGAGGGGAACGAACGACCGTCCGTCGGGAGAGACCCGCATATGGGTTCCGGCGAGCTGGGCAATGGTGGGCGCGAGGTCTACGCTCTCGACGAAGGCGTCGGCGGTTGTACCCGCCGGAACGCCCGGACCGCGCACGACGAGCGGCACGTGGACGTCCTCGTCGTACGACGTGTACTTGCCGTCGTTGAGACGGTGCTGTCCCATGTGGAAGCCGTTGTCGGAAGTGAAGAAAAAGTAGGTGTTGGCGAGCTGGCCGGTGCCTTCCAAGGTTGCCACCAGGGCGGCGATCGCCTCATCGACCGACTGGAGGCTTTGCAGACGTCGGCGGTAGAGGCTGTCCAGCTTGCGAATCTGCTCGGGAGAGAGCTGCCGGCGGCCACGAATCGCTCCGGGCTTGTCGCGCACGTCAACCTCGTTGAACGAAGCGGTTCGCGGCGCCCGGGCTTCGGGAAAGAGCGCGGCGTGGCGCGGCGCGGGAGGGCAGGGCTTGTGCGCCGCGTAGGGCGCCAGATAGAGGAAGAAAGGCACGCCGTCCTCGGCGGCCTGCGTCACGAAGTTGCCCGCCTGGTGCGCGAGGACGTCGGTCAGGTAGTCCTCCGGCTCCCGGCCCTTCTCGGTCAACCGGCCGTTGTGGTTGAGCGTGTAGTTGTACTGGCCGTAAGGATTGCCGCCCGCGGGCACGAACCACTCGTCCCAGCCGGGCGGCACCCAGGTCCGGTCCTGGGGGTTCGGGTAACCGTTCAGGTACTTGCCCATCAGCGCCGTCCGATAACCGACCCGCCGCAGCGCGACGCCCACGGTGGAGCCTTCATGCCCTTCGGCCTGGAAGGCCGCGAAGCCGCCGTCCGGAGGGAAGTTCTGGTAGACCTTGAGATTGTGGGTATAGCGCCCGGTGAGAATCGTCGCCCGCGAGGGGCAGCAGAGAGATAGAGGCACGTAGGCCTGCGAAAAGTAGGTGCCCTGCTCGATCAGCAGCTCGCGCAGATGGGGCATCGCATCGAGCGAGCCAAGCAGCAGGTCCTGGTCGTCGGTGACCAGCAGGACGATGTTCGGCCGTTGCGCGGCGGCGACGCCGGAAGGGGCCGGCGCGGCGGCGCTACGCGGTGCGAGCCCGACCGCGAGAAGGGGCGCAAGGAGCGCCGCGCAGACGAAGAGGCGCCGCGAGATCGGTTTCATCGGACCAGTAGAGCAGGAAAGCCACGGGGCGCACCGCTCCGCGGGCCGGACCGCAAAGCCCGCGGGGCGGGAACCGTGCCCGAAGGGTTAAGAGATCGCGGGTTCTTCTCCTCCGGCTCGAATCTTCGACCCGATCAGCCGTTCCAAAATCGGCGCCGTCATCAGGGTCGTAA
>DATMZU010000070.1:0-4160 GCA_035607435.1 Thermoanaerobaculia bacterium
GCACCGAGAAGGGCCTTTCGCTCCTCGAAGTCTTCCGCCGTCACGTGCGCCGCCGCTTCGTTGAACATCGCCAGCAGCTCCCGCTCCCGCTCGCGAGACCTCTCGCGCTCGATGAGGTGCCGAACGAACCCGGCTTTGTTCTTGCCGCCTCCGGCGCGAAGCTCCAGCCAAGCATCCGTTTCGCGCGGGATGCGAACGCTGATCTGACAATCTTTGGCGATGGCTGGCATTTCGGTGGAGTTCCCCCTGACATTCAGAATGGTACCAGCTGCAGGTCAGTCCGCAAGCCAAGGCGGACGAACCCAGCCAGGGCGAAGCCCGAGAAAGATCCCGAAGGCCCGCTCAGATCTCGAGCTTTGCCAAGGGAAGGATCTGGAACGGCTTGCCGGTCAAGGCTGTGATCAACCCTCCATCCGCCGTGACCAAAGGGACTCCGAGCCGCTTCGACAGGGCGACATAGACCGCGTCGTAGCCACTGATCCGGTGGGCCATGGACAGTTCCATGGCGTCCTTGATCAGATCGAGGGTCGGCACCACGGTGGGTGCCATGGCCTCCATGTCGGCGAGGTCTTGGCGCGCCTTGGCCGCGGCATAGCGATGATGCCGGACGTAGAGGGTCAGCGCACTGGCAAACTCCGCGTAGAAGAAATCGGGGACGTAGAATCGGGCGCCGGAGACCTCTGCAAGGTGGCGGAAGAGCCGGTCCGCGCGTTCCGAATGTTCCTGCTCGAAGACGAGCCGCAGAGCGACATTGGCGTCCACGACGCAGACCATCGGGCTATTCACGCTGGCGAGTCTTCCTCAGCACCTCGCCTGCATCGGGTGCGCCCGCGGGAAGCGGCTGCCGGCGGCGCCTCAGGCTCGTCAACGCGCGGGACCGTTTGCGCCCCAACTTCTCCTCCTCGGTTGCACGTTGGAAGAGCAGGACGACGTAGGAGCTCAGAGACCGTTCCTCGTTCTGCGCGATCTTCTGAACCTGCCGGTAGAGGTCTTCGGGGATGTCTCGAACGTAGAGCGTCGCCATGAAGCGATGATAGCGCGGCCTGCTTGCGTTGTGCAAGCGCTACTGCGAATGCCGAGCACGTCCAACTCGCGAGAACGGTCGGCCTGGACCGCCGCGCACGGCCCTCTTGCTATACTGGGGACATGGCGATCAAGAGATTGGACCACGTCAGCGTCGTCGTCGAAGACCTTGCAGCCGCTATCGCTTTTTTCACCGCGCTCGGCATGACGGTCGAAGGCGAGTCGCCGGTCGAGGGCCCGTGGGTGGACCGGGTCAACGGGCTCGAAGGTGTCCAAGTCGACATCGTCATGATGCGGACTCCAGATGGGCACGGGCGGCTCGAGCTGACGAAGTTTCGCAATCCAAAACTGGTCGAGATCGAACCGGCGATCGCACCGCCGAACACGCTGGGCCTCCGGAGCGTCATGTTTACAGTCGAAAGCGTCGACGACACGGTCGCTCGCCTGCGCGCGAAAGGCGCCAAGCTCGTCGGCGAGGTGGTCCAGTACGAGGACAAGTACAGACTTTGCTACGTGCGAGGCCCTGCGGGCATCATCGTCGCGCTGGCCGAGGAACTCTCCTGAAGCGTTCGCCGCCTTCGGAGACGACGGTCGGCTAGAAGGCCCGATCCCGATCCAAGTTGCGACCCGACGCCGGCGTTCAGCCGCCGGCGAAGAAGGCGTATTTAAACCGAGGGTCGCCGGCGGAGCGCAACCCCTCCGACCGCCGCGAGCAGCGCCGCGAGCCCTGCCAGGCCCCATTTCGACAGGGCGGGGACATCGGTGATCGAAAGCGCCGGCGTCGTCAGGGTCAGGTCGTCGAGGTTGAGGATCGGGTTGCACGGGGCACCGATCGAGCAGCCGTCCGGCAGGACCGTGAAGCGGGCGATCGGTTCGGTGGTCGACACGCTCAACGTTCCGAGGAAAAAGAACGATCCGGGGCTCGGGTGGATGAGCGTGTCGGAGGCGAGGATGGCGCCTTTCGAATCGAGAGCGTAGAGGGTTGCCGTCCAGAAGGAATAGGAGGTGATCGAAATCCCGGTCACCGGGCGAGAGAACGTGGCATCGGGCGGTGAGGAGGTGAGGTAGTGGTTGGTGGCCGGGGCCCCGGGAAACAGGGGCAGCGTCCCGAGCCCCCCGCTCGAAAAGGTCATCCCGAAGCTCGAGAACTCATTGCTCAACAGGCCGCAGAAGCCACCCGGGCAAGGCGGTGCGGGGACGTCGTCCGAAGTCCCGAAGCTTCCGTCCGGACCCGGAAAGGTCTCGAAATCGACGAGGACGGTCTGCGCCCTGGCAGGCTGGGGCAGAGCCCAGGCGAGAAGCAGGCCGGCGAATACGACCAAGGCCCTCTTTGCGTTGAGCATCGCCACGATAGGACCTCCCAAAGTTCGATTCATGGCATCGTAGCATGCGCTGTCGGTTCGTGCTCGAGGACCAGAACCTGCAAGGCCGGGACGGATCACGCGTCGGCGATTCGGATTCCTCAAGAGTCGTCACCGGGGCCGCCGGGCGAGCCGCACTCCTTCCACAGCTTTTCCCAATTCCAGAGCCCGTGCGCCACCTCGTTCGGCAAGGGGAAGCCGAGCTGATGGGCGAGCAGGCAGACCTGCCCGCGATGGTGGGCTTCGTGCGACAGCATGTAGCACAGCATTTCCGGGCCGACCGGCCAGGGCGGAGCCCAGCCGTCCCGGCGAAACGTCTCGACGCGGCCCCCGGAATCTCCGAGCGCTTCGGCGAGCATCTCCGCGCAGCGCGCGGCGCTCTCGGCCAATCCCGCGCGGGCCTGCTCCGGCGTGCAGTGCGCGCGGTTGAGCTGTGTTGGAACCTGGAGGTGCGGAGCGGTCAGCCGGACCCACTTGGTGCGGACGTTGTGCACGTGCGTGAAGATCGCCGCGATGGTGCGGACCTTGCCGGGCGGTTTGGCTCTCCAGGCGGCCGGGTCGAGACGTTCGATCAGCATCTGGTTCATGCGATCATTGGCGGCAAAGATTCGGACCGCGGCGCGGCCGAGCTCAGCTTGAACCTTGGGTTGGCGCGTGCTCACGGCTCCCCTGCTCCTTGGCCTCGACGACCCGGTCAGTTTCTCCGAAATCCGGCTCGCTTTCTAGAGGACGCCGAACGCGGGATCCGTCCTCCGAGCCGAAGCCATCGTCCGCCCCTTCCGAGAACGAGACCCTCATGCTCAGACTTCGCACCCGCATCTCCCATTGCTTCCTCTACGGCGCGATGGCTTCGGGCCTGGCGGGCGTCGCCTGCACCGTGGCGGCGGATCCGAGCGAGGCCTTTTGTGGAAATGGAACGCAACCTAACCTAAAAAGGAATTCGTCATGAAAAATCTCAAGGCCCTCGCCGCCGCATGTTTGCTGATGGCTATCCTCGCGCCGACGAGCGCGGTTGCCGATGCTCAGTCCAGGAACCAGACTCGCAGGCATTGCAGTGACGTGGTGGGAGAAGTGCAGGCTACGCTCGCCGGCTTCAATCAGGATTTAGATCCGCCGAACCTCGACGAGCTCGTCAAGTACTACCACCCGGATGTGGTGCATTACGTATCCTCGCTGGGCGTTTGGTTCGTCGGGCGTGACGATCTGCGCGACAACTATTTTGCGCCCTTCGTCGCCACTGTCTCCATGGCCAGCCTCGACTTCTCCGTCCTCCAATACCACGTCGTGGATTGCAATACGGTCTTGGCTTACGGCGCGGTTCCCGGCCGGGTCGTTCTGCTCGACGGTACGACGATCCTGCAAGCTCCGTTACCGCAGACCGTGACCTTCGTGCGCAATCCTGACAAGCACGACCACAAGCGTCCCTTCGTGGTGCTGTCCGCAGACGAGTAAATACAGATCACATGAGGGAGAGTACGATGCGTTCCACTCTCCACCGGCCGTCTGGCGCCGGCTGTGAGCCTAGATCCCCGAGAATTCTCTTTGATCATCCTTAAGATCCTGATGGATCAGGCAGGCTCTCCTATCGCGAGACCGGAATGGTCGCTTCGAAGCAACACTGGAGGCGCTGTTTGACCTCTTCGTCCGAGGCGGTTTCGAAGAACAGCTCGAGAGCCTCCCGGAGATTCTCCCGTGCTTCCTCGATCGTGTCGCCCTGGCTCGCGACGTCGAGCTCCGGGCAGAGCGCGACGTAGCCGTCGTCCTCGCGCTCGATGA
>DATMZU010000144.1:0-7437 GCA_035607435.1 Thermoanaerobaculia bacterium
CGTCCCGGTCACCTTCGAGAAACCGCCCTTCCGCTTCTCCTTCTTTTCCACCGTGACCACTCTCGGAACGCCGCAGGACGCGCTCCTGCAGGAGCTACGCATCGAGAGCTTCTTCCCGCTCGACGAGGAGACGGAGCGTAACGCGCTGGCCCTCGCCGCCGAAACTGAAGAGAAACCGTAGAGACGTCCCCAGTACCTATCCACGATCCTTTCCGGGTGCTGGCCGTCGGGGCGTCTCTGGTGCGCCACGAACGATCGTGCCGCGAAAAGAGACGCCCCGACGTAGGTGGACCCGGTAGATTTGTGGTTATGGACTGGGGACGTCTCTACACGGCTGCGGGATAAGATCGAGAAATGATCCACCTAAAAACCGCCCTCTCGCTTCTGCTCCCTGTCGTTGCGCTCGCCGCTTTCTCCGTTCCTGCCTCAGCCGCGAAGGCCGCCCCGAAGGGTGACGACCTCGGCGCGCGGATCGACCGCGAGGTCGCCCGCGTGACGCCCGAGATCACCGAGGTCCGGCACCGGATCCACGCAAATCCGGAACTGGGCAACCGCGAGGTGGAAACGGCCGCCCTGGTCGCGGAGCGCCTGCGCGCGCTCGGATTCGAGGTGAAAACGGGGATCGCGAAGACCGGCGTGGTGGGCATTCTCCGCGGCGGCAAGCCCGGACCGGTGGTTGGGATTCGCGCCGACATCGACGCGCTGCCGGTCACCGAGATCAGCGACCTGCCGTTCAAATCGACGAAGAAGGGCACCTACGACGGGCAGGAGGTGGGCATCGCACACGCCTGCGGCCACGATATCCACACTTCGGTTCAGCTCGGCGTGGCCGAGGTGCTCGCCGCGGTGAAGGCCGATCTGCCCGGCACGGTGATGTTCATCTTCCAGCCGGCCGAGGAAGGCCCGCCGCCGGGCGAGCGCGGCGGCGCGGACGTGATGCTCGAAGAGGGGATCTTCAAGGATCTGAAGCCGGTCGCGATTTTCGCGCTCCACTCCTACCCCGAGCTGCCCGTGGGCAAGATCGCCGCGAACCCCGGCCCGACTTGGGCGGCGGTCGATCATTTCATCGCGAAGATCATCGGCAAGCAGTCGCACGGCGCCTATCCGCACCAGGGGGTCGATCCGGTGGTGATCGCCTCGCAGGCCGTGATGGCGCTCCAGACCATCCGCTCGCGCAACGTGCCGCCGCTCGAAACCGCGGTGGTGACCGTGGGCATCATCCGCGGCGGCGACCGCTTCAACATCATCCCCGGCGAGGTCCGGCTCGAAGGGACCGTGCGGACCTATTCGACCGCAGTGCAGGATCTCGTCGAACGGCGGATGCGCGAGATCTTGGACGGCACCACGAAAGCGGGGGGCGGCTCGTTCGAGCTGGACTACCAGCGCACCGCGCCGCCGACCGTGAACGACCCGGCGCTCACCGCCGAATCGCGCGCGATCCTCGAAAAGGCCCTCGGCGCCGACCGCTACGTCGTCTCCGAGCCGACCATGGGGGGCGAGGACTTCGCGTTCTTCGCCAACGCCGTCCCGAGCTTCTATTTCCGCCTCGGCACCTTAGGCGCCGGCACCACCTCGGGCGGCCTGCACACCCCGACGTTTCGCGGCGACGACGGAGCGGTTCCGGTGGGGATTCGCGCGATGTCGCGCCTGGTGGCCGGGTATCTTCAAGCTCACCATTGACAGCCCCCGGCGCGGCCGGTTACGTTGACCGCCTATTCACCCCAAGAGGAGCCCGGAATGCCCAAATCGACATTGCGCGCCTACATCATCTTCACCGGCACCGGGCCGATCCTCGTCCTGTCGACCTACCCCAAGCTGACCGACGAGCGCCTCGTCTCGAAGCTCCGCTACAAGGGGATCGACAAGTTCATTGCCTACGAGGTCGATCGCGACGCCGTCGAAGCGCGCTACGAGCATTCCTTCGCCAACATCCTCAAAGATTTGGAGCACGAAGAGGACATCCGGGTGCTCGACTTCAACGGCCACCAGATCATGGCCAACTTCTCCCTCGACGCACTCGGCGACCCGATCAAGTTCGGGGGCTAGAGAACATAGCTTCGCCGCGGGCGCCGAATGGGCGGCTCCCACGGCGAAATGCGGCGCCATTGGTTCTAGTGGGGAAGGTAGTGCGGGTCGCAGACCGCGGCGAAGCAGGTGTTCTGGCAGGTTCCGCCGCAGCTGACGTTGCAGGATAAGAGCGTACAAAAACAGCTCCCGACGGTGAGGACGCCGCCATCCACCGCGATCGTTTCGGTCGGATTGAGATTGCGGAGGGTCGTGCGGTTCAGCTGGAGCTTCTTTTTCACGGGGGGCTCGCTTTCTCCGGAAGGATCCGGCGGGTTCGGGCGGGCCTATCGATTTCGACCGCCTCGGTACCCAGGACGACCGTTTGCGACCCCGGTATTAGATTTATGCGCCGGAAAGTTCGAAGCGCATCCCGTTCCCCGACGGATCGCGGGTGGAGAGGCTCTCGCCTCGGGTCTCGACGGGCCAGTTCTCACCCTGCAGGCGCTCCCCCACCCGGTCGAGCGCCGCCCGGTCGCCCAAGCGAATCACGAAATGGCGCAAACCCGTGGCGTCCGGCGGCGGCGCAGGCGCGCCTTCGCCCTGCCAGGTGTTCAGGCCCACCCGGTGGTGATAGCCGCCGGTCGAAACGAACAGAGCCGAGGGACCGTATCGCTGCATCTCCTCGAACCCGAGCACCCCGACGTAGAACCGTTCCGCCTCGGCGAGATTGCGGACGTGCAGGTGGACGTGGCCCATGATCGTGCCGGCCGGCAGCATCGGGCTCGGCGGCTCTTCGGCCCCTTCCTCCAACAGCGCCTCCAGATCGAGCGCCTCGGTGAACATGGCGAGCCGGCCCCCCTCGCGCGGCCAGTCTCCCATGGGGCGGTCGCGATAGATTTCGATCCCGTTGCCTTCGGGATCGGACAGGTAGAGCGCCTCGCTCACGCCATGGTCGGCCGCCCCGGAGAGCCTCGTTTCGGTCGCCGCGAGGCGCGCGAGCACTTTCGCCAGATCGGGCCGCGAAGGGACCAGGATGGCGAAATGAAACAGCCCGGTGGTGCCGCGCACGGTGCGCGCCGCGGGGTTTTCGACCAGCGACAGCAGGGGAAATCCGGCGGCCCCCAGGGTGACCGATCCGATATCAGCCCCGGGCATCCGTTCGAGCCCGATACGCCGGGTATAGAAATCGAGAGAGCGATCGAGATCGCGGACGGTCAGCTCAACCGGACCGACCGAGGTGGCGGCGGGAAGAAGTTCAGGCATGCACGACAGAACAGGCGCAGGTCGCCGGGGATTCCGCTCGCTCGCCACGCGAAGAAGCCGCGCGCCGGCCGAGATACCATCCCCGCCGTGCCCTTCGTCTACATCCTGCGCTGCCGCGACGGATCGCTCTATACCGGAGCCGCCGTCGATCTCGCCAAGCGCCTCCGCGAGCACCAGGCGGGCAGAGCTTCCCGCTATACCCGCTCACGCTTGCCGGTGGACCTCGCCTGGTCGGTGGAAGTCGAAACGTGGAGCGACGCGCTACGCGAAGAACGGCGGATCAAGCGGCTGCGGCGGGTGAAGAAGGAAGAGTTGATGGCTGACGAGAGCGGCCGATGAGAGGAATGCCCCTTAACCTCGCACCCTCTCCGCCGCGTTCGCGGGCGGTTACACAACGACTATTCGAGCAGATCTATACTCTGCCCCCGGAGGTAATCATGAGATACAAGGTGGCCCTTCTACAGTCGGAAGAAGGTTTCAGCGTTTGGGTGCCGGGTCTGCCTGGTTGCGTTTCTCAAGGAGATACGGAGGCCGAGGCGCTGGAGAACATCGCGGATGCCGTTCGCGAGTACCTGGAAGTTGCAATGGAACAGGTCGCGGGTGCGGAGATTCGGGAGATCGAGGTAGCCGCGTAGCATGCCCAAACTGCCGGGCATCCCGATCTCGAAGCCGTTCGAGCGCTCGAGAAGGCGGGCTTCCGCATCGCCCGTCAGGGAAAACACATCGTGATGACCAACGGTGTTCGCACCCTCACCATTCCTCGTCACAATCCCGTCAACGCCTTCACGTTGGGCCGAATCGTGCAGGATGCAGGTCTCACGATCGAAGCCTTCCGCAAGCTTCTGGCGTAGGTAACAACAACCCAACCGCCTCGAACACGCGTAGGGGCGGAGCTTGCTGCTCCGCCCCTACGAAAAATGCGGGCTTAAGACTTTCCGCTACGGCGTCGGCGCCGCCTCAACCGGTTCCACCGGCTCCTCCCAACCACCCCCCAGCGCCTTGAACAGCGCAACCGCGGCCACGAGCTCATCTCTCCGGACCTGGGTCCAGGTGATCTGCGCGAGGAATTGAGTGCGTTGGGCGTCGAGGACTTCGAAGTAGGAGGATTCTCCGGCGTCGTAGCGGATGTCGGCGAGGTTTCTTGCGCGGCCCAGGGCTTCGACTTGGCGGGCTCGGGCTTCTCGTTCTTCGATTCCGGTCGAGCGGGCGACGAGGGCGTCTTCGACTTCGGCGAAGGCCGTTTGGATCGATTTTTGGTAGGCGGCTTCGGCCTGCTTTTCGCGGGCGCTGGCGGCTTCGACCTGGCGGCGGGTGCGGCCGGCGTTCCAGATCGGCTGGAGGACGCCGAGTGCGGCTTGCCAGATTCCGGTTCCGGAGCCGAACAGGTCGGCGAGGTCCGTGCTTTCCGATCCGGCGTAGCCGGTGAGCGAGATCGAGGGGAAGTACGCCGCGCGGGCGATGCCGATGCGGGCGTCCGCCGCGATCAGGCGCTGCTCGGCGGCGACCACGTCGGGCCGGCGGGCGAGGAGCTGGGACGGCAGGCCGACGGGGACTTCCGGCAGAGTCGGGGTTTCGAGCGTGCTGCCCGGCCGGTCGATCGTGCCGCCGATGCGGCCGAGCAGGACGTTGAGGCGATTTTCGGTCTGGCGGATCGACCTCTGGAGCGAGGGGATCGTCGCTTCGGTCGAGGCCACCTCGGACTGGGCCTGCGCGAGATCGAGCTCGGAGATGGTGCCGGCGTCGTAGCGGGCCTTTTGAATCCGGACCGACTCACCTCTCGTGCCCAGGGTTTCGCGGGCGATCGCGAGCTGGCGGTCGAGCGAGAGCAGGTCGAACCAGGCGGTCGCGACGTCGGCGGCCAGGGCGAGCCTTACGTTCTTCCGCCCTTCGTCGGTCGCCAGCAGCTCCGCCCGCGCGGCTTCCGTGGCGCGGCGATAGCGGCCCCAGAAGTCGAATTCGTACGAGACGCTCGCGGTCAGCCGGAACGAATCGAATTCGAGCGGCACCCCGGGCGGGAACTGCCCCGAGGCGTTGGAGAATCGGGTGCGGGAGGACGCACCGCTCGCGTCGATTTCCGGGAACTGCTCGGCGCGGGCGAAGCCGGCGAGCGCCCGGGCTTCCTCCACCCTCGCCGCCGCGGCGGCGAGATCCTGATTGGCGCCGAGCGCCTCGTCCACCAGCCGGTCGAGATTCGGATCGCCGAACAGTTTCCACCAGGCGTCGGGGATCGCCGTCGCGGTCCCTCCTTGCGAATAAGCCGCGGGAAGGGTGACCGCCGGGCGCGCGTATTTCGCCTTGAGCGAGGCGCAGCCGGTGAGCCCCACCGTGAGGGTGGCGAAGGCTAGGGAAAAGACCGCATATCGAACAGCCCGGAGCCCGAAACGGGAGCCCGAGGCGGAGGGGCGGAGGGAGGTCATGAAGCGCTCCTTTCGGCGGTCGCGGGGTGCGCCCGAATCGGGTCGGTCTCGTCGAGGTCCGGGCTCGGCTGTTTCTCTCGGGACACCCAGCGGTAGAAGAGCGGGATGAACAACACGGCCACGAGCGTCGCGACCAACATGCCGCCGACCACTCCGGTGCCCATCGAGCGGCGGGCCGCGGAGCCCGCGCCGCTCGAAATCGCGAGCGGCAGAACGCCGAGGATGAACGCGAACGAAGTCATGAGAATCGGCCGGAAGCGCAGCCGGGCCGCCTCGGCCGCGGCTTCGATGACCGACTTGCCCTGCTCGCGCTGTTGGGACGCGAACTCGACGATCAGAATCGCGTTCTTGGCCGAGAGGCCGATCAGGGTGACCAGGCCGATTTGGAAGTAGACGTCGTTCGGCATGCCGCGCAGATAGACCGCGACCAGCGCGCCGAGGAACGCGAACGGCACCGACAGCAAGACCGCGATCGGCAACGACCATTTCTCGAACTGGGCGGCGAGGATGAGAAACACGAACACCATGCCGAACAGCAGGACCTGGGTGGAGGAACCGCCGCTCTTCTTCTCTTGATAAGCGCTGCCGGTCCAGGCGACGCCGAATCCCGGAGGCAGCTCCTTGGCGGCGGTTTCTTCGACCGCGGCGATCGCCTCGGACGAGCTTCTACCCGGAGCGGGGGCGCCCAGGATCTTGATCGAAGGATAGAGATTGAACCGTTCGAGCGTCTCGGCCCCGGCGCCGTATTCGAGGGTGAGCAGCGCGGAGAGCGGCACCATCGAGCCGCTGCTCGAACGGACGAAGCTGCGGGTGAGATCCTGCGGCTGCGCCCGGAATTCCGTGTCGGCTTGGACCTGGACGCGGAAGACCCGGCCGGCCTTGTCGAAGTCGTTGACGTAGAGCGAGCCGAACGACGCCTGGAGGGTCGAGAAGACGTCGCTCACCGAAACGCCGAGCGCCTTGGCCTTCTCGCGGTCGAGCCGGACGTGGATCTGCGGCGAGTCGGCGCGGAACAGCGAGTACGCGCCGAACAACCGCTTGTCCTGGTTCAGCTTGCCCATGAATTCCTGCGCCACCTGGTTCAGGCGCGCGGTATCGCCCTCGCCGCGGTTCTGGACGTAGACCTCGAAGCCGCCGGTGGCGCCTAGGCCTTGAATCGGCGGCGGATTGAAGCCGAACACCTGCGCCTCTTTGATCCCCGCCGTCCCGCCGAAGAAGCGGCCGATCGTCGCATCGAGCGCGAGGTCCGGCGTCTTTCGGTCGCGCCAGTTCTTGAGGATGACGAACATGGTCGAGACGGAGCCCTTGGAGCCGCCGCCGATGAAGTCGAGGCCGTTGATCGTCGCCACGTGCTCCACCGCCGGATCGGCCCTGAGGATGTTCTCCACCCGTTCAGCCACCGCATGGGTGCGTCCGAGCGTCGCTCCTTCGGGCAGCAGCGCGGCCGCGATGAAGTAGCCCTGGTCTTCCGCCGGCACCAGCGCGCCGGGGACCTTGCCGAACATGAACACGGCACCCGCCGCCACCAGCAGGAAGAAGACGACGCCCAGCCGCGGCCGGTTGAGCAGCCAGCGGACGGCGCGCACGAAGCCGTTGGTGCCGCTCTCGAAACGGTGGTTGAAGCCGCGGAAGAAAGCGCCCAAGGGGCCGCTCGGCTCGCGGTGCTCGCGCAGCACGAGGGCGCAGAGCGCGGGAGTGAGGGTCAAGGCGACCAACCCGGAGATCGCCACCGAGATCGCGACGGTGATCG
>DATMZU010000151.1:0-4833 GCA_035607435.1 Thermoanaerobaculia bacterium
ACCGATTTTGAGCGACGCGCTGGGGAGGCTTCTGGCGCACATCGTCGAGATCACCGAGAACGCTGGCGAAGGCCTGCCCACCTACTTCGAGGCGATGACGCTCGCGGCGTTCCTCTGGTTCGCGGAGGAGCGCGCTGAGCTTTCGATCCTCGAAGTCGGCCTCGGCGGCCGGCTCGACGCGACCAACGTCGCCGAGCCGATCCTCTCGCTCATTACCTCGATCAGCCTGGAACACCGGGAAATGCTAGGCGATACCCTCGCTCTGATCGCCCGAGAAAAAGCCGGCATTCTCCGTCCGGACCGCCCTGCGCTCTCCTGGATCGAAGCGCCCGAAGCGCTGGATTCGGTGCGCGCCGAAGCGGCCCGGATCGGCGCCAAGCTCGCCTCGGCGCCGGACCGGGTGCGGATCCTCGGATCAATATCGCGCGGGTGGGACGGTCAGGAGGTGGAGATCGAGACGGACCGTGCGAGATACCGCCTGGACCTCGCGCTGCCGGGCGCCCACCAACTGCGCAACCTGGGGCTTGCCGTGGCGGCGGCGGAAGAGCTGGCGGATCTCGGCTGGACCCGGATCGATCAAGCAGCCATCGAGCGCGGAGTCGCCGCCTGCCGCTGGCCCGGACGGCTCGAATCGATCCTCCTGGGGAACGGAAAGCGGATCGTGCTTGACGCCGCGCACAACCCGGAAGGCGCCGAGATGCTCGGCCGGTTCCTCGCCGAACGGCGCGCTGAAACCGGCGAGCTGGTGGATCTCCTCCTCGGCATCTTGGGCGACAAAGACGCCACGGAGATGCTCGGCCACCTCGTGCCGCACGTCGCCCGGATCGTCCTCACCGCACCGCCGAGCCCGCGGGCCAAAGATCCGGCGGATCTGGCCGCCCTGCTGCCACCCGGAGCCTTGGCCGAAGTGGTCCCAGATCTCGATGAGGCGCTGGAACGGGCGCTTGCGATGAGCCGCCGCACCCTGGTGGTCTGCGGCTCGATCTTCCTGATCGGTGCGGTGCGGGAACGGCTGCGAATTTAGGTAGAGCCTGAAATCTCTGCCGCGAGCGCACGCCTCAAGTATTCACCTGGGTCTAGAATTGGTTCACTCCAGAGGCTTCGATCGTCGAAATCTCCGACGGCGATCCGTTTGCAAAGTTCAAGAAGCAGAGCCGAGTCCTCGTCCGGTTCGACCGGCACACTCGTACCATGCCCTGCGGAGTCAGCCAAGATTTCTTCGGCGTTGGCCAAGACCTCTTCCCCTACATCAACGGATCATAAAGCGGGAAGTGCGCGCACAAATCCCGCACCCGGGCGCGGACGGCGTCGTGGACGGCCGGATCTCCGGCGTTTTTGAGCACCTCGGCGATCAGGTCTCCGACTTGGTCCATTTCGGGTTCCTTCATGCTTCGGGTGGTGATCGCCGCGGTGCCGATGCGGACTCCGGAGGCGACCATCGGGGGCTGCGGGTCGAAGGGGATGGTGTTTTTGTTGACGGTGATCCCCGCCGCTTCGAGCGCCTTTTCGGCGACTTTGCCCGTGGTTCCCGCGACGGCGACGTCGACCAGGAAGACGTGATTGTCGGTGCCACCCGAGACGATGCGCAGGCCGTTTTCGGCCAGCCGCGTCGCCAAGCGCTTGGAGTTCGCGATGATCTGGCCCTGGTAGTCGCGGAATTCGCTCGACAGCGCCTCGCGGAACGCCACGGCCTTCCCCGCGATGACGTGCATGAGCGGGCCGCCTTGGATGCCGGGGAAAACCGACCGGTCGATCTCTTTGGCGTATTCCTCTTTGCACATGACCAGGCCACCCCGCGGTCCGCGAAGGGTCTTGTGCGTGGTCGAGGTGACGAAATGGCAGTGCGGCACCGGCGAAGGGTGCAGCCCCGCCGCGACCAGCCCGGCGATGTGCGCGATGTCCGCCATGAGCAGGGCGCCGGCCTGATCCGCGATCTCGCGGAACCGGGCGAAATCGAGGATGCGGCTGTAGGCCGAGGCGCCGACCACGATCAGCTTCGGCCGCTCGGCGAGCGCTTGGGCCAGAACCGCGTCGTAGTCGATCCGCTCGGTCTCTTTATCGACGCCGTAGGCCGCGACCTGAAAATCGCGGCCCGAATACGAGAGACGGTGGCCGTGGGTCAGATGTCCGCCGCAGGCGAGATCCAGGCCCATCAGTTTGTCGCCCGGGCGGAGCATGGCGAAGTAGACCGCCATGTTCGCGCTGGTGCCGCTGTGCGGCTGGACGTTCACGTGCTCGGCGCCGAACAGCTCTTTGGCCCGTTCGATCGCCAGGCGCTCGGCCACGTCCACGAACTCGCAACCGCCGTAGTAGCGCTTGCCGGGGTAGCCCTCGGCGTACTTGTTCGTCATCACGCTGCCCACCGCTTCGAGCACGGCGCGGCTGACGAAATTTTCGGAGGCGATCAGCTCCAGGCCATCGTTCTGGCGCGACCGCTCGTCGGCGATCGACTGCCAGATTTCGGGGTCCACGGCTTTGAGCGAGCGGTAGTCGGGCATCAAGCCTCGCTGCCCGAATCCGGTTCCGCAGCGCCGTCACCCTTGGCCGCCGCCTTCTTGGCAGGAGCTTTCTTCGCCGCGGGAGCCTTCTTGGCGGCCGGCTTCTTCTTCGTCTCTTCGTGGGCGGCGGTCTCGGCCGCGGCGGCCGCATCGGCCGTCGCCTTCTTCGCCGCGCGCTTGGAGGCCTGCTGCTGTTCGGCCTTCTTCAAGACTTCTTCGTGGAGCCGCTTCGCCAGGCGCTTGTTGCGCCGTTGCCTCCGACGCCGCAGATCGCGATCCTTCTCTCTCATGAGCCCTCCTGCCATCCCTTGAAACGTGATGATCCGGCCGCGCGGTGACGGAGTTGACGAAACCGCGACCGAAGAATGTTCTCAGCTTGTCGCACGGGCCCGCGGGCTGTCAAGAAAAGGCCGGGACGGCCGACGGCGCGTGATATCCTCGGCCGGGAGAAAAATCGCCATGGCCGTCGATCCCGATCTGCTCGAAATCCTGGTCTGCCCGAAGACGAAAGGCCCGCTCGAACGGGTGGAGCTGCCGGCCGCCGTGCGCGCGCAGGTGGCCGAGAAGTACCGCGAGCATTTCCGCGATGAGGAGCCGGTGGTGACCGAGGGGCTGTATTCCAAGGACTCCGGCCTGGTCTACCCGATCGTCTCCGACATTCCGATCATGCTGATCGAAGAGGCGATGCCCGCCTCGGTCTTGGGGCGCTGAGCGGCAAGCTCGCCGTCCCGCCCTCCGGGTACCGCCGAAGGGTTTTGCCGCTCATGGCGCCGACTTCGCTCACCCCCCCGCCTGCCGCCGCCGGCACCGGGCCGCGCTCCGCGGCGCGCCGGGGCGTTTGCCGGCTGGACCAGCTGCTCGCCGAGAGGGGCCTGTTCGCCAGCCGGGAGCAGGCGCGGCGCGCGGTGATGGCCGGCGCCGTCGAGGTCGCCGGCCGGCGAATCGACAAACCCGGCACGGCCGTCGCCGTGGACGCGCTTTTATCCGTCGCGGCCGGCGAGCCGTTCGTTTCGCGCGCCGGCAGGAAGCTCGCCGGGGCGCTCGACGATTTCGCGCTCCTCCCGGCCGGCCTGGTCTGCCTGGACGTCGGCGCCTCGACCGGCGGCTTCACCGACTGCCTGCTGCAACGGGGCGCCGCGCGCGTCTACGCGATCGACGTCGGCTACGGCCAGCTCGACGAGCGGCTGCGCCGCGATCCGCGGGTGGTGGTGATGGAGCGGGTCAACGCGCGCCACCTGGCGGCCGACGCGCTCCCCGAGCGCGCGGACCTCGCGGTGATCGACGTCTCGTTCATCTCGCTCGCCAAGGTGGTGCCCGCCCTGCTGCCGCACCTGGCGCCCGGGGCGCGCCTGCTCGCCCTGATCAAGCCGCAGTTCGAGGCCGGCCGGGGAGCGGTGGGCAAAGGGGGCATCCTGCGCGACGAGGAGCTGCGGCGCGGCGCGATCGACGGCGCGATCGGACAGCTCGCGGCGCTCGGGCTCTCGCTGCTCGGAATCCAGGATTCGCAGGTCGCGGGGATGGGCGGCAACCGCGAGGCGTTCGCCCTGTTCGCCCTGCCCGGTCCGGTCGATCGGTTGGCCCCCGACGGGGAACCGGCATGACAAAGGGCCTGAGGAAACCGCGCATCCGCTCGGTCGGCATCGTCGCCAAGGAGGGGAGCCCCGAGGCGGCCCAGCTCGCCGACGAACTGGCCGAGTGGCTGCGCCGGCGCGGCATCGAACCGTTCGCCGCGCGGCCGTTCGACCCCGAGAAACCGGGCGACCTGGTGGTCGTGCTCGGCGGCGACGGCACGCTGCTGTCGGTCGCGCGCGGCTTGACGGCCGAGGTGCCGGTGCTCGGGGTCAACCTCGGCACCCTCGGATTTCTCACCGAGATCCAGCGCCTCGAGCTCTATCCCGCGCTGGTCGAGGTGCTCGACGGCGAATGGACCGCCGAGCCGCGCGCGCTGTTCGCGGTCGAGGTCTTCCGCCGCGGCGAGGCCTTGCCCGCCCATCGATTCCGGGCGTTCAACGACGCCGTGATCACCAAGAGCGCGCTCGCCCGGATCATCGAGCTGACCTTGCGGGTGGACGGCCAGGTGGTCGCCAACTTCCGCTCCGATGGCCTGATCATCTCCACCCCCACCGGTTCGACCGCCTACAACCTTTCGGCCGGCGGGCCGATCCTCGATCCGCGCCTAGCGGTCGCCGTGCTCACGCCGATCTGCCCCCACGCCCTGTCGCTGCGGCCGATCGTGGTGCCGGATTCGACCCGCATCGAGGTGACGCTCGAAAGCCTCCGCGGCGACAAGGTCTACGTCACCCTGGACGGCCAGGAGGGGACCTCGCTCGGTCCG
>DATMZU010000152.1:0-6267 GCA_035607435.1 Thermoanaerobaculia bacterium
CCTCGTTCGGCACCTTCGAGAACAGCGACCAGCCGTACAGGGGAATGATCTCGTCGATGCCCGGCAACAGCTTCTGGCTCGCCGCCCCGGCGAAGAAATACACCACGACCAGCAAGGCGAGCCGCCAGCGAAGCCGGCGCAAATCAGAAAGCCGCATCATTCGATGATTTACCGCCAATCTTCTAAATCCAAGTTATTGAGATCAGTCTAGGTTGGCCGGCCCGGCGGCGTCAAACGGATCGCCTGTACGAGAAGAAGGCCGAGGCGAACGCCCCGGACCTGTCGGTTCGGCGAGAGTTTCGGCTCAGCCGTGGTTCAAAAGGTGACCGCCACGTCGTCGAAGTACAAGTGCCCTTCCGTTCCGGCGGTCACGCCCCAGAGGGCGCCGAGCCGGAACTGGTCTACGACCTTCAGATCGTTATCGAGCGTCCGAACCTCGGCCGCGGCGCCTCCTGCGTTCTGGCGAATCCGGATGCCTCCGTTGGCGATGCCCCTAGCGCTCGCGGCCCACCAATCGAACGTCAACTTCTGCGGCTGGTCGGGGATCGAAACCCAAGGCGTGCCGGCCTGCGAGCCGTCGTCGAGGAGGGCGACGGCCGGCACCTGGTAGCCGCCGTCGAGCTTCAACTGCAACCAACCGATGGGGGTGCCATCGGCGGCCACCCACGCGGCGATGCTCTGTTCAGCCCCGGCATCGAGCGCGAGCGAATTGGGATCGAACCAGAGCTCGGACCGCACGACCCGTTTGGAGGCCGGCAGGTTCATGTAGAGGAACGACTGGCCGGAGGCGCCCGCGAAGCTGACGTCCAGGCCGTATTCGCCGTGCAGCGTGGCCCCTTTCTTCACCAGCGGAGCGGGTGTTCCGTAGGTCCCGTCCCAGATCAGAGAAGGGCTGCCGCTTTCGAACCCGTCCGCCCGCGGCGCCAGGAAGACCTCTGCGTCGACCGGGTCGACGTTCACCCGCAAGACGAGCTGGATGCTTCCGCCGGGACCGTCGTGATCGATCGTCAACGTTTCCTGCACGATCCCCGTGCCCTGACCGGTCGATTCGATTTCGAAAAAAACCCTCGCCGTTGAACCGTTCACGGTGAGGGGCAGCGTGGGGGGCGCGGGACGGAAACGGAACGCGTTTCCGGAGAGATTGAGCCCCGTGATGTGGAGCGGGGTGCCGCCGTCGTTGAGCAGACTCAAGCGGTGTGCCGATCCGGCGTGGTCGGGGAGGGTGGCGCCGAAATCGACGAGGTCTCCCACCACGACCGGCGGACCCGGCGGATCGGTCGGTCCATCGGGCACCCGGATGAGAGCCGAACGCTCGGCGACATCGAGCGGGCGGTTTGCGGCGACCTCGACGGTGAGCGGCGCCGATTGGCCGACCTTGTAGCAGACGTCGACGGCACGAACCTGAAGGACGTGGGGGCCGGGGGTTGCCTGCCATTGCCAGTGATACGTCGGCGTGCCGAGGAGCGAGGTATCGACCGTCTGGCCGTCGACCAAGAATACCCACGTGGAGAGCGAGTTGTCTTCGATGGCCGAGGCGTCGACCGACACCGGCCCCATGTCCGAACTCTCGCCCGGGGATGGGCTCGAGATCGTGACCTGCGGCGGTCCCTGGTCGATGTCGAATCCTCCAGGGCAAAGGGGCGGCGGGTCGATTCGAAGGGAAAGAGTACTGGCTGGGCTCGCACCGCTATCTGGAAGAGCGCGGGCAGGAGACTCCCGAAATCCACCAGCGGCTCGAAGAGATGTCCCAAGCCGGCCAAACGGCGGTCGTGGTCGGAAACGAGGACCACGTGTGCGGCCTGATCGCCGTCGCCGATGAAGTCCGCCCGGAATCGAGATCTTCCGTCCAGGCGCTGCGCGACGCCGGCATCCAAGCGGTCGTGATGTTGACCGGCGACAACCGGGGCACGGCCGAAGCGATCGGCGAAAAGACCGGCATCGAAGACGTTCGAGCAGAGATGTTGCCGGCCGAAAAAGTCGCCGCGATCGACCAGCTGCTCGCCCGCTACGGCGCCGTCGCGATGATCGGGGATGGAGTAAACTACGCTCCGGCGATGGCCCGGGCCACCATGTCCGTCGCAATGGGCGCGGCAGGAAGCGATGCGGCGATCAAAGTGGCCGACGTGGCCCTCATGTCGGACGATCTGGCGAAGCTCCCGTGGCTGATCCGCCACTCCCGCCGGACGCTTGCCATCATTCGCCAGAACATCGTGTTCTCGCTCGCGATCAAAGCGGTCTTCGTAATCCTTACCCTAGCCGGCCACGCCTCTCTCTGGGCCGCGATCGCCGCCGACATGGGGGCTTCGCTGCTGGTGATCGGGAATGGGTTGCGGCTGCTGGGCCGGCGGGCCGACTGACGCGGCTTGGACCTAGAGTCCACTGCAATTGGTCCGCTTCCACTGAAATCTGCGAACGCTTGCCGAATCAGCCTTTACGCCGCGAGATTTGGAGTGCGGCGACGCGTCGCCGGCGGGCCCCTCGTCAAAGTCAACTTTCCGGCGGAGAGAAGGAGGCCTGTGTTGCGCCTGAAAGCCACCCCAACCGGGCTCGGCAAGGGCACCGAGTCGTGCGAAACTGGAGCGAAAGGCCCCCTTACTTCGTCTGCTTTGCCTTCGGCAACGGGTCTACCTTGATCTCAGGCGCGGCCGCCGATTGGTTTGGAGTACGGCGACGTGTCGCCGCTTTTCGAAGCGCCCAGCCTGTAGACTTCATCCTGAAGCCCGGCAAGGCGGGTCAACGTCCGCGAGATGGACAAGAAAGAGCGCGAAAGGCATGAGCGAAAGTAGTGACCTCAGGCGTTCCAGCATCTCCCAAGCAGCCTCCGCCCAGGAGATCGGTGAGTTCTGGGATTCCCACAGCCTGGCGAATCATTGGAACGAGACCGTTGAAGTCGAACTCGAGATTCGAGCCGAGCGCCGCCGTCGGATCACTTTGGCTCCCGAGGTCTACTCGGAGGTTGAAGAGCTGGCGCGTCGAAAGGGGATCCTGACCGAAACTTTGGTCAACCTCTGGCTTGTCGAACGCCTCCGCAGGGCGAGCTGAGAACCAAGCCTCCCCGAGAAACGCTCCGGTGCCGAGGTCAGGCTCGTAGGTGCGGCGAAAGCGGAGGAAAAGGTAGCACTGGTGCTCCGCGTCGATCACCTGCGCTATCAACCTCGTGACCTCGGGGGGTAGTAGGACGCCGCCGTTCTCCATTTCTCAGATGCCAAACCGCGAGCCAATCCCGCGAGCCGTCGGTCCGGCTGGTTAGCTCTGTAGTCGAGGAGCGCATGCATTTGGGGTATGAATGCGCCGAGCATATTTGACGGAATAACGATTCTTGAACACCGTTTCGCCCTACGGACGCCCGACGGGAGGAGGTCTTGACCACCACATCTATGATAGCTTAGACTAGATAATCTCAATTCGCGTTAAGTTAGGGCGATATTCCCCCCTATCTATGCTTGGAGCACTATTAATGGCAGGTAGACATTGCACTGGATCTAAGCTATGCCAGGAGAAGGCGGGCCCCAAGTAGCTGTTTCTGGGAATATTACGATGAGCGTCGGCTGGGCCGCCGCTGCCAGTTGGTTCGGTAGGCATTTGGTCCTACCTCTGACGCCCTTTCTTGTCGGGGCTCTGGTAAGGTATTTGTACGCGGGAGAATTCAATCTTGAGGCGCTAAGTCCCGCAGAGCTGAGTTTCTCAATGGCTATGATGTCTCTGGTTATCTCGACAAAAGCGTCGCAGATCCCACAGCCCAACGTCAGGGGCGCGATTACATCACTGTATCGAGTTGGAGTTGTAGTTTTCGTGGTCCTGTTTGCGCTGTCGATGTTTCTTGAGACTGATATTTCGACTACGTATAAAGCTGCGTGGGACGGAATTCAGAGTCAGCTTGCAGCTGGTAAGAGAGTCAGTAGTGGTGACTTGTCGCCGCACATAGCCTTGTTCTGCAAGATCGTAGATCGCCTTCGATATTCAACGATAATATTTTCTCTGTTGATGATACCGCTGACTATCATAACTATTTTGAAATACGACATGGAGGAGCTCTAAGTGCCAAAGCGGCTCCTCGCTGTCGCCACGCTGACTACGGCTTTTCTGATTGCGGGATTGCTGTTGCTATACATCGGAAAGCCTTTCGCTTTCTCCAATTCTTGGTGGCAAACCTCCGTGGGTTTGCTTGTTGGAATTATGTCATCGCTTTTTATCGGGTTCGCGTTGCGTACCTTGCAAGAGAATCCGACGCCACTTCAAGTAGCGCTTGTCGGAGGCCCCAGGAGTGGTAAAACGGTATTCTTGAGCGTCTTGTTCAACGAACTTCAGGTAGCGAAGACCGATCGGATTTCCTTTCAACCATACGGGCGAGAGACTATCGAGATGGTTGGTGAAAATATCAATTGCCTGAACGCGGGTCAATGGTTAGTTCCTACAACTAAAGATTCTGTTTTTTTCTTTCGCGCGAATGCAATTGTCGGGAGAAGCCTTCTATCGAAGAAATTTACGGTCGAGATCGGAGACTACGCTGGTGAAAGGATTGACGAATTTGATTCCTCTAGTGAGGAATGGCTTCACAGAACGGAATACTTCAAATATGCCGTGGGATGCGATATCATTTTCCTTGCTATCGACGCAGAAAAACTCGCTTTCGCACCGCCCTCCGTCACCGCGCGCATGGAGAATCAGCTTGTCGCCGCGTTTCAAGTTCTTCTTGATGAGAAAGGGGTGGTACCAAATGAGCGAATGCGTGCTCCTGTCGCACTATTAATCCTGAAGTCCGACCTTCTACCCAGGGACGAGTCGAATTTTCGTCGTGAAATGGGGCAGGTTGACTCTTCAGTTGGAGCATTTCCGGCAATGGCACGTCTGATAAGCCTTTGTGAAAAAAGGTGTCGGTCGTTTAAGGTCTTCCTTGTCTCTGCAGTTGGGCACCTTGACAAAGGTGGTGTCCCGCCTCAATTTCTTGAACCTACGGGAGTTACTGACCCCATGATCTGGGCGTTGATGCACACCTCAAAATGAGTTTGGCCGATAGGATCCTTTGGAAAAATAGACGTGATTCCTGAAGCACCATTGCCCCCTCGATCTTTGTTGACCGCAGCTTGATCGATTTCGTTTTCACACGGTAATTCTACCGTTGAGCAGCCGCTTTTGTGCACCGACTGCGCGATGCGCGGATCGGCAGGGCGAGTCACAGAACCGACTCAAGGTAGGGCTGGATCACGCGGCCGACGCGATTGAGTCTGGCGAAACGCCAGAGGTCGTCCGCGCCGCTTCGATGCATTCGGAGGTAGTCGCGCAGCGCCTCGACCGCTACGTCGATTCCGATCTTGTTGCGGAACTTGAAACAGTCAGCGACGGTCTTGGCCGGAGAGTAGATCCGAACGGGCACGCCGTCGATGGTGTGGACCTCCACCCCTTCGGTCCACGCCGATCCCGAGAGGTGGTTTACGTGGACCCGGAACGGCGGGGCGCTCGGCCGCCACGCATTGTTCGGTAGGGCGATCCAAACCTCTGGAGGGTTCTGGGTGGTTAGGCCATGGAGACGGAGAGCCGACAGTAGGCAGATCACTCCCAGCGGGACAGCCTTCGAGACCTCGGCGAGAGAGCGGTGACTGGAGCCGGTGGAATCGGGAAGGGTATAGAGGCCTCGCCCGATCCGGATCAGCTCGCCTCGGTCCGAGAGGCGCTGAGCGTACTCCCGGGGTATCCCTCGCGCGATGAGGTCCCTCGGGCGTAGGACTCCGAGATCCTTGGCGAGGAGACGAATGCGGGCGTCGATTTTAGGAGGAGAGGTCATCGTGACTCTCTGAAGTGCTCAGGTCAAGATCAGTGTGTCCACACCCTCAGAAATTGGGAGCAGAGCCAACGGCGGCCGGAGGGACCGGCTATCGCGTTGCTGCGGATCGCGGCTCGGCATCCGAGGATGCCTGCGCGAGAATCTGAAGACCGCTGCGTAAAATGTCTTAGGGCGAGGTTGCGATGGCGTACCGATGCCCGCTACGGAGCGGGCTTCATGGCTGGGCTCTCGGTCCGCCTCCGCCGGTCGAATCGGCCCACCCATTCCCCCCGACGACCGGGAGATCCCGAACCGCCTGCCGCCAGCTTGGATTTAGCGGCTGGAAGGGCGAGAGCGCCAGGAATAGCGCGAGCCAGAGCATGTTCTGGGGAAAGCCGACCCCGAGGGCCAGGTGCGAGCCGAGATGGAAGAGGGCGAGCCCGAGGCCCCAGGGTCGGTGGAGCGCGGGGCGGGCGATGATCCAGAGGGCGAAAAGCTCCAGGTAG
>DATMZU010000154.1:0-3261 GCA_035607435.1 Thermoanaerobaculia bacterium
CGCCTGCGGGATCACCATCCAGAGGTGCTGCTGCTGATAGGCGACCACGTCCGGCAGGTAGAACGAACCGGCGGGGATTAGCGCCGCGAGCACCGCCACGGTGAGCGCCAGCTCGTAGCTGATCAGCTGGGCCGAGGCGCGGATGCCGCCGAGCAGCGAGAACTTGTTGTTCGAGGCGTAGCCCGCGGTGATCAAGCTGTAGACGCCGAGAGAGGAGAGCGCGAGGAAGATCAACACGCCCGCGCCGCCGGTCGAGACGATCAGCGGCACGGTCTTGCCCGAAACCGTGAGGTCGGGGCCGAACGGAATCACCACGTAGGTCGAGAGCGCGGGGATGAGAGCCAGGGCCGGGGCCATCAGGTAAAGCGGCTTGTCCGCGCCGGCCGGCGTCACGTCCTCTTTGAACATGAACTTGACCGCGTCGGCTACGCCTTGAACGAGCCCCAGCGGTCCGAGCCGGTTCGGCCCCGGCCGGTCCTGCATGAAAGCGCTCATCCGGCGCTCGACCCAGAGCATGATCGGGGCGACGCCGAGGATGAAGATCCCCAGCATCAGAGCCATCTTGGCGGCGGTGGCGAGCAATTCGAACTGCATCGCGCGACCCTAGCCTTCCGCCCCGGCGGCTTGCGTGTCGGCCAGCGCCGCGCCGGTCGGCGGCAGGGAGCCGAACGTGAGGCCGGCCAGGCCGGGCGTTTGACCCGCAAAGCGATCGAACACCGCGGCGGGGGAGAGGCCCGCCCAGGCCGGATCGAACCGCGCGAGCAGATCGGAGAGCACTTCGACCCCGCCGCGCACCTGGCCGGGCGCCGGGAACGCGGCGCGGAACCGCTGCACCCTGCGCTGCGAGTTGACGAACGAACCGTCTTTTTCCGCGTGGGTGGCGATCGGCAACGCGATGTCCGCCGCCTGCGCGAGGGGGGAGTCGGCCCAGGAGAAGACGATCAGGCAGCTCGCCTGCCGCAGGCGCGCGACCGCCGCGTCGTCCCACGCCGCCGCGCCGAAGTCACCGTCGGTGACGACCAGCGTCGCGCAGCGCGAGGCCGCGTCACCGTTCAAGAATTCGTCCGCGGTAAACGCCCCCGGACGCGCGGCCAAGCCCGCCATCTCCGCGCCGCGCCGGTTCGGCGCCGCTTCGCGGCCGAACACGCCGCCGTGAAGATTCGGAATCCGGCGCTCGGGGAACGGATCGACCGCCACCGAACGGTGCGGCGTGCCGATCTGGTCGGCGAGCTGGGCGAACAGGTAGGCCTCTTCGGTGGTGAGCTGGCCCGAGCCGAGGATCGCCGTCGCCCCTTCGGCGCTCCGGCTGCGCACCCTCTGGTAGACCGCGTCGAGCGCCTCTTTCCAGGTGGTGGCCCGGTCCTTCACCCGCGGCGAGGTGAGGCGCGGCCGGTCGCGGTACTTCTCCCAGCTCGCGCGGCCGTCGTCGCACATCCAGTAGTCGTTCACTTCCGGGTTCGTCCGCGGCTTGTAGCGCCGGATCTTGCCGCGCCGGTGCTCGATCGTGATGTTGCACCCGGCGTCGCAGCCGGCGCAGATCGACGGCTTCTTGTCCAGGTTGAAGACGCGCTCGGCGAACCGGAAGCGGGTGGAGGTGAGCGCTCCCACCGGGCAGACGTCCACCACGCAGGTGGCGAGCGGGTTGCTCAGCTCACGCCCCGGGAAGACGCCGATCTCGGCGTGCGAGCCGCGGTTGAAGAAGCCGATCTCGCTGGTGCCCGCGATCTCCTGGGTGAAGCGGACGCAGCGGGTGCACTGGATGCACCGGTTCATGTTCAGGAGGACGTTGGCGCCCAGCGGAATCCGCTCGCGCCCCGGGTAGGTCCGCTTGTCCTCGAACTCGAACCGCGAGTACGCCACCCCGTGCTTGAACGAGTAGTCCTGCAACCCGCACTCGCCGGCCTGATCGCAGATCGGGCAGTCGAGCGGATGGTTGATCAGCAGGAACTCCATCATCCCCTTCTGCGCTTCGTGGACTTCCGGCGTGTCGGTGCGGACCACCATGCCGTCGGCCACCGGAGTGGAGCAGCCGGCCTGGAGCTTCGGCATCTTCCGGCCGTTCATCTCGACTTCGACCATGCACATCCGGCACTGGCCGACGACCGACAATCGCGGGTGATAGCAGTAGTGGGGGACCTGAACGCCGACCTTCGCGGCGGCCTCGACCAGGTTGGTGCCCGGCTCGACCTCGACGGTGCGATCGTTGATCGTGACTTTCGGCATGCGGGTTCTTTCTCGCTCGATTCTGGCTCAGTGATCCGTTATCAAGCGGCCGCGGCAAAGTAACGGCGCACCGGCACCGGGCAGGCGTGCTCGCGGATGTGCTGTTCGATCTCGTCGCGGAACTTTTCGACCAGCGAGCGCACCGGGCCGATCGCGGCGTCGCCGAGGGCGCAAAGCGAATTGCCGCCGACGTTCTTGGAGACGGAGTAGAGCAGGTCGGCGTCGTTCGGATGGCCGTGCCCCGCCTCGATCCGGTGGAGGATGATCTCCATCCAGTTCGTCCCCTCGCGGCAGGGGGTGCACTGGCCGCACGACTCGTGGGCGAAGAACTTCGCGAGCCTTGAAGCCGCGCGCACCATGCAGGTCGTCTCGTCCATCACGATCACCGCGGCCGAGCCGAGCATCGAGCCGGCTTTCGCCAGGGTGTCGAAGTCCATCTTGAGGTGCGATTCGGAAGCTTTCAAGATCGGCGCCGAAGCGCCGCCCGGAATGAACGCCTTGAGCGTGCCGCCCTTGTACATGCCGCCGCAGACCTCCAGCAGCTCGTCGAACGTGATTCCCAGCGGCAGCTCGTAGGTGCCGGGCCGCTCGACGTGGCCGGAGACGGCGTAGAGCTTCGGGCCGGTGTTCCGCTCGTCGGTGCCGATCCCTTTGAACCAGGCGGCGCCGCGGTTGAGAATGTGCGGCACGTTGCACAGCGTCTCGACGTTGTTGATCACCGTCGGGCAGCCGAACGCGCCGACGACGGCCGGGAACGGCGGCTTGACGCGAGGCTGGCCGCGCTTGCCCTCGAGCGACTCGAGCATGCCGGTCTCTTCGCCGCAGATGTACGCCCCCGCGCCGCGGTGGACGTAGACGTCGAGCTTGAAACCGGAGCCCAGCACGCTGCCGCCGAGGATGCCCGCCTCGTAGGCTTCCCGGATCGCGTCTTCGAGGATCCGTGTCGCCTTCGTGTACTCGCCGCGGATGTAGATGTAGCAGGCGTTCGCGCCCACGGCGTAGCAGCAGATCGCGCACCCCTCGATCAGCTGGTGCGGG
>DATMZU010000074.1:0-7875 GCA_035607435.1 Thermoanaerobaculia bacterium
CGGCGTTCGGGGTTGCGGAGGATTTCGACTCCCGGGATCGGCGCCGCGAGCAGCGCCTCGGTCGCCGTGGGCTGCGGTCCGTCGAGCACCAGCAGCGCCCGATGTCGCGAGAGGTCGGTGTGCGCGAGCAATGCCGCCAAGCAGCGCGCGAACGCCTCGGGCGCCTGGTAGACCGGAATGACGACATCGACGCTCTCGGGCGCCCCGCGGTCGTCGTGGGGCCGATCGGCGGATGCCGTCCAATCGAGCGGAACGCGACCGCTCCCGGCGCGAAGCCAGGTCCGGAGCCGAGGGGGAAGAAGTTCTCGCAACACGAGGGCTTTAAGGGGAGACGCGAATTATTTCGGCGAACGTATCACGCCGCCGTTTGGCGCTCGTCGCGGGTTCCGCTACTCTTCATTTCCTATGACGAACGAGTCGCGACGGACGGTTTGTATCACCGGCGGAGCCGGGTTTATCGGATCGCACGTGGCCGACGGGTTTCTCGCCGCGGGCGACCGGGTGTTGATCCTCGACGACCTGTCGGGGGGCAAGCGCGAGAACGTGCCCGCGGACGCCGAGCTGCACGTCCTGGACATTCGCTCGCCCGAGGCGGCGAGCTTGGTGGCCGATTCGGGGATCGATCTGCTGATTCACCACGCGGCGCAGATGGACGTTCGCCGCTCGGTCGAAAATCCGATCTTCGACGCCGACGTGAACATCCTCGGCACCCTCAACCTGCTCGAAGCCTGCCGGCGGGGAGGCGTGCGCCAAGTGCTGTTCGCTTCGACCGGCGGCGCGATCTACGGCGAGCAGGACGTCTTTCCCGCCACGGAAGACCACCCGACCCGGCCGGTCTCCCCCTACGGCGTGAGCAAGCTCGCGGTCGAGCGCTATCTCTATTTCTTCCACGTCGCCTACGGGCTCGACGTCGCCTGCCTGCGCTACGCCAACGTCTATGGCGAACGGCAGAATCCGCACGGCGAGGCGGGCGTGGTGGCGATCTTCCTCGAACGGCTGCTCGCGGGGGGCACGGCGACGATCAACGGCTCCGGCCGCCAGACCCGCGATTACGTCCACGTCTCGGACATCGTCCGCGCGAACCTCGCCGCCGCCGGACGGCCGGGCTTTTTCACCTACAACGTGGGAACGGGCAAAGAGACCGACGTGGTCGAGCTGTACGGCCACATCGTCGCGGCGCTCGATATCGATCGCCCGGCGCAGCACGGTCCGGGCAAGGCCGGCGAGCAGCTCCGCTCGGTGATCGACGCCTCCCGCGCGCGCGCCGAGCTTAATCTTCCGGCGCCGCTGCCGCTCGATGAGGGATTGCGGCGCACGGCGGCGTGGTTTCGGGCGCGGGGTCAAGGAGAAACTGCATGAGCGACAAGCTTTGGTATCTCGCCATCGCGGGACAGCAGCAGGGGCCGATGTCCGCGGGCGACGTGGTGAACGGCATTCGCGCCGGGCGTTTCGGCCGCGACGCGCACATCTTCGCCGAGGGAATGGCCGCCTGGGCGCCGATCGGCGGCGAGCCGGCGTTCGCCGCGGCCTTCAACGCCGCGCCGACGGCCGTGCCGCCGCCGCCCGGGCGCATGGCCGCGCACGTGATCGATTACGAGATCATCGGCGAGGAGATGCAGTTCGTCGAGATCGTTCTCGACCCGGCCGAATCGTGCATCGCCGAGGCCGGGGCGTTCATGTACATGGACCCCGGCATCCAGATGGAGACGATCTTTGGCGACGGCTCGGGCCAGGGCGACGGCGGCGGCCTGATGGGCAAGCTGTTGAGCGCCGGCAAGCGGGTGCTCACCGGCGAGTCGCTGTTCATGACCCAGTTCACCAACACCGGCGGCGGCCGGCAGAAGGTGGCGTTCGCCGCGCCCTATCCGGGGCGGATCGTGCCGCTCGATCTCAAACAGCACTCCGGCCTGGTCTACTGCGAGAAGGCCGCGTTCCTCTGCGCCGCCAAGGGAATCTCGGTCGGGATCACGTTCCAGCGGAAGCTCGGCACGGGGCTGTTCGGCGGCGAGGGGTTCATCCTGCAGAAGCTCGAAGGGGATGGCCTCGCGTTCGTTCATTCCGGCGGCACGATCGTCGAGCGCCAGCTCGCGGCGGGCGAGACGCTGCGCGTGGACACCGGCTGCCTGGTCGCGTTCGAATCGACGGTTCAGTACGACATTCAGATGGTCCCGGGGATCAAGACCGCGATCTTCGGCGGCGAGGGGCTGTTCTTCGCCGCGCTCACCGGCCCGGGCAAGATCTGGCTCCAGTCGCTGCCGTTCTCCCGCCTCGCCGGCCGCGTCCTCTCGGCCCTGCCGCGGGGGGTGGGCGGACGCAAAGGCGAGGGCTCGATCCTCGGCGGCTTGGGCGATCTGATCGGCGGAGACTAAGAAAGAGGCGTTTCGGTCCCGTAGGGGCGCAGCATGCTGCGCCCTGGTTGCGCGATCCGAGTCGAGGGCGCAGCATGCTGCGCCCCTACGGGACCAGCAGAAATTTCACGGAACCGCTACGGCGCGACGGCCGCTTCGGCCTTGAGCAGGTGCGCCCACTTTGCGCGCAGATTGTCCGGCAGATCGAGGAGCGGCAACAGCTCGCGGACCTCGTCGCGCCCGATCCATTTCCAGATGTCTTCCCACTGGGCGTAGCGAAGCAGGTGCGAGACCACCACGGCGCGTTCCGCCGGGGTTCCGGCGAACAGCGCCCGCGCTTCGGCGAGGGTCACCGGCTTTTCGGGAAAGAAGTAGAGCGGATCGGCGGACTCGATCCGGGGGACCTGAGGAAAACTTCCCGTGCGCGTTCGTCCGGTGCCGGTCATCGCAAGGTCAGTATAGTCACGGCGGCGCGGTGTGCAAGGTGCTTTGTGGTGGGAAGTCGTTCCGCCAGGGGCGGGAAAGGGTCGCTTCGGGTTGGGCCTTGACCCCAAGTGCGCGCGTCGTCTACATTTTCGACCGTTCGAGATCAGCTCGAGCGGGCATAACTCAGTTGGTAGAGTGCAAGCTTCCCAAGCTTGATGTCGCGGGTTCGAGTCCCGTTGCCCGCTCCATTTCTCTCCCTCCGCGGGGACTATTCCGCCATGGCGCTCTTCCGACGCGATTCCGCCGCCCCCGTCCATTCCAACGTGTCCGCCGGTCCGTCCGGGGAGCCGGGTGGCGGTACCCGCATCGCGTCCGGTGCGAAGATCGAAGGGAAGATCACCGGGGCGGTGGATTTGGTCATCGACGGCGAGGTGGTGGGCGAGATCGCGGTGCCCGCGGTCGTCGTGGTCGGCGGCGAGGGACGCGTCACCGGCCCGATCTCGGCGCGCATCGTGCGGGTGGCCGGCAAAGTCGTCGGCGATCTGCGCGGTGCGGAACGGGTGGAAATCGCCGCCACCGCGAATCTCGAAGGGGACATTGCCGCGCCGCGGGTGACGATCGCCGAGGGCGCATTCTTCAAAGGGCGGGTTGAAATGAAAGAGAACCCGCAAAGCTCAACGACCCGGGCGCGCGACGGGCGCCCCGCCACGCCCCCCGAGGGGCCGAGGAACGGATAGATGCGCATCGGAATACCGAAAGAGATCAAGGATCACGAGTACCGCGTCGGCATCATCCCGGCCGGAGTGGCGGCCCTGGTCGCGGCGGGCCACGAGGTCGTGGTGCAGTCCGACGCCGGTGCCGGCAGCGGGTTTTCCGATGCGCAATTCGTCGAGGCGGGGGCGCGCATCGAAGGGGACGTCGATCGCGTCTGGGCCGAGGCGGAGATGATCATCAAGGTCAAGGAACCCGTCAAGCCCGAGTACGGCCGGATGCAGAAAGGCCAGGTTCTGTTCACCTACCTTCACCTCGCGCCCTTGCCGGAGCTGACCGACGCCCTGGTCGAGCGTGAGGTCGCGGGGGTCGCCTACGAGACGATCACCGACGAAGAGGGACGGCTGCCGCTGCTCACGCCGATGTCCGAGGTCGCCGGCCGGATGTCGGTCGTCGTGGGGGCCAGCTATCTGCAAAAGACCCACGGCGGTCGCGGCACGCTGCTCGCGGGCATCCCCGGCGTGCCGCCGGGCGACGTGGTGATCATCGGCGGCGGCATCGTCGGAATCAACGCGCTCAAGATGGCGATGGGGCTCGGCGCGAGCGTCACCGTACTCGAAACCAACCTCGACCGGATGCGCTACATCGACGACATGTTCCACGGCCAGGTGATCACGCTCGCGAGCAACGGCCACAACCTGCTCGCGGCCTTGAAGCGCGCGGACCTGCTGATCGGCGCGGTGCTGATCCCCGGCCGGGCGGCGCCGAAGCTGGTGACTCGCGCGATGATCGGCCAGATGAAACCGGGCTCGGTGGTGGTGGACGTCGCGGTCGATCAAGGCGGGTGCTTTGAAACGACCCACCCGACCACCCATTCCGATCCGGTCTACACGGTGGATGGCGTGGTCCATTACTGCGTCGCGAACATGCCCGGCGCGGTGCCCCGCACCTCGACGTTCGGCCTGACCAACGCGACGCTGCCGTACGCGCTGGCGCTCGCCAACAAGGGCCTCAAGCAGGCGGCGTTGGACGATCCCGGGCTGCTCGAAGGGATCAACACGCTCAAGGGGTTCGTCACCTCGAAACCGGTGGCGGATTCGCTCGGCCGGTCCTACCGCGAGGCGCGCGAGCTGTTGTAAGGCCAGGAGCGCCGCGGAGAAGTTCCTCCGCGGACGGGGCCTCGTAACTCGCTACGCTCAAACAGACTCGGCTCCGCCCGCGGAGGAACTTCTCCGCGGCGCCCGCAACTCGAACGGAAACGGTTCATCCAAACTCGGCATCGCCGCGTAGTGCAGAGCAGAACCCGCCGGGCGAACCCTTCCGGCGGCGGGAGGCTCTCGATGCGGCGCGCCATCTTCGTCACCGGCGGAACCGGCTATCTCGGTTCCCGTCTGATCCCTGATCTCATCGCCCGCGGCCACTCGGTCCGCGCCCTCGTCCGCCCCCGGTCGGTAGGCAAGCTGCCGCTCGGCTGCACCGCGATGGTGGGTGACGCGCTCGACGCCCGGTCCTTCGCCGATCGCGTCGCGCCGGCCGATACGCTGGTCCACCTGGTGGGCGTGTCGCACCCGGCGCCCTGGAAAGCCGCGGAGTTCCAAAGGGTCGATCTCGCCTCGGCCCGCGCCACGGCCCACGCCGCCGAGGTGTCCCGGGCCGCGGGCTTGTCTCACATCGTCTACTTGAGCGTCGCCCATCCGGCCCCCGTAATGCGTGCCTACTGGACCGTCCGCGCCGAATGCGAACGCCGGCTCGCCGCGACCGGCCTCGGCTGCACCTTCGTCCGCCCCTGGTACGTCCTCGGCCCCGGCCACCACTGGCCCTACCTGCTCGCCCCGTTCTACGCCCTCGCGGAAAGAATGCCGGCCACCGCCGAAACCGCCCGCCGCCTCGGCCTCGTAACGCTCCGCCAAACTCTCGACGCCCTGATCTGGGCGATCGAACATCCGACGACCACCCTCCGCGCGATCGGAGTCGAAGAGATCAAGAACGGCCGCGCCGCGCAAGGAAGGGAGGGGATGGAGGTGTTGGCGTAGGGAGGTTGGCCGCGGGCTACAATCCGGGTTCATGTCGATCGCCAGCCTGGGTTCCCTCCTCGTCGGCTCCCTGCTGGCCGCGGTGGGGTTGCTCGCGCTGGTTCTCTCCTTCTTTCGCCGGCATCGGATCGCCGATCCGTTGCTCGCCTCTTTCGGCGGATTCACGACGCTCTATGGCGTCCGGCTGTTCTTTCAGAGCCCGTTGCTCCCCGGTTTCGGCGTCGGCGAGCCGATCTCCGATTGGGTGGACAGCCTCGTCACCTATGTCATCAACGTTCCGGCATGGGCCTTTTTCTGGCTGGTTCTGGGCGACGGCCGGCGCTCCTTCCTGTTCAAGTGGCTGATCTTGGTCAGCTCCTTCGCCGTGGTGGGCGTCGGGACCGATCTTATCCGCGGGGTTCCGCAATCGCTCACGGGGACTCCGAACAACCTCCTGGTGATCGCCGGCTTTTGCTTAGCGATCGCGGCCCAGCTCCGACTGCGGGGCCGCATGACACAGGATCAGAAGCTGCTCGCGGTGGGATTCCTGATCTTCGGCGCCTTCGCCTTGAACGACAACCTGATGTCGTTCGGAATCCTGCCCTGGACCTGGCACGAAGAGGCGATCGGCTTCATCGTTTTCCTCGGGTTTCTCGGCACGATCGCGGCGCGCCGGACGTTCGCCGGAGAGCGGCAGCTCGCGGCGCTCGAAGGCGAGCTCGAAGCCGCGCGGCGGATTCAGATGTCTATCCTGCCGCGACGGTTGCCCGAAATCCCGGGGCTCAAAATCGCGGCCCGCTTCAAGCCGTCCTCTGCGGTTGCGGGAGATCTGTACGACTTCCTGGTCGTCGAGGGCCGAAGACTGGGGCTCCTGGTCGCCGACGTCAGCGGCCACGGCGTCCCCGCGGCGCTGATCGCCTCGATGGTCAAGGTAGCAGTCAGCTCGCGATCCGATTGCGCCGACGATCCGGCTCGGCTGTTGACCGAGGTCAACCGCACGCTCTGCGGCAGCTTCGAGAGCGGATTCGTCACCGCGACCTACCTCTATTTCGACCCCGCGAACGGTGCGTTGGTCGCGGCGAACGCGGGTCATCCCTCGCCGATCCTCTTGCGCGCGTCCGGCGACGTCCAAGAAATCGGCGGGCGCGGGCCGATCCTGGGCCGCTTTACCTCGGCGCGGTTCCAGGCGGAGACCTTGACCCTGGCCCCCGGCGATCGCCTCGTGCTCTATACCGACGGCCTCACCGAGGCCCGCGGCGCGACGGAAGAGATGTTCGGCGAAGAGCGGCTCGAAGCGTTCGTCCGCGAGCACCGGCACCTATCGGCCGAGCCGTTCTGCGACGCGCTGCTCGACGAGTTGCGCCGATTCACCGCGGGTCGTGGAGAGTTGGCTTTGGAAGACGACCTGACGCTCGTGGTCGTCGATATCGCCGAGGGCGGCGAGAGGGTCGCCTGAACCTTCACTGCACATACCCGAGCGCCCGCAGCCGTTCGATGCTCTCGGGATCGACGTCCGCCGGCAGGTCGTCGCTCGCGGCCAGGCCGGCGCGGACTTCCGCCAGCCAGCGTTCGAGGTCGGGGCTGGGTTTCTTCGCTCGCGCTTTCCTGCCGCCTTGACCGGGGCGGACCTCTCCCGGGTCGGTGGCGAGGTCGAAGGTTCGGGCCGCCGGGCTCTCGGGTCGCTCCACGTGCAGGATCTCTTTGGACGTACCGTCGATCACGGCCACTTCGAGCAGGCCGCGGCGCCGGGCGTGGTGGGCTTCGTCGCGAGAAAGAACGGCGCCGCGGTGGGCTTGGTGCCAGGTCTTTCGGTTCGGTGCAGGCTCGCCGTGGAGCAGGACTCCCGACCAGTCGAAGCCTTGGAAGGTGGGAGGAATCGGCAGGCCGATCAGGCCGAGCACGGTGGGGGCGAGGTCGAGCTGGGTGGCGAGCGCCTCAATCGTTCGCGGGCTTTTCCCGGGGACGATCTTGCCCGGCCAGGTGATCCCCATCGGAATCCGCAGCGTCGGCTCGTAGAGATCGCGACCGTGCCCCCAGATGCCATGCTCGCCGAGGCTTTCGCCGTGATCGGCGAGGAAGACCATCATCGTCTCCGCCGCGAGCGCGGGATCGTGATCGATCGCGGCGAGCAAGCGCCCGACGTGGTGATCGGCGAACGCGATCTCGGTGTCGTAGCGGTCGCTTCGGCTCACCTCGCCGCGGCGTGTCGAATCCGACAGGCCCAGAGGGGAGAGAAACTCCTCGTGCAGTCGGTAGGGCGCGTGCGGCTCGACGTAATGGACCCAGAGCAGGAACGGCTGGCCGCGCTTCTGACGGCCGAGCCAGCCGAGCGCTTCGTCGGTCAGATCCTCGGCGGTCGATTCGCCTTTGAACAGGCC
>DATMZU010000157.1:0-3852 GCA_035607435.1 Thermoanaerobaculia bacterium
GAAGGCAACGGCCAGACTGAGCTGATCGAAGCGCTGGCCGGATTGACCGTCCCCGCCCTGGTCGGCGGCGCGATCGAGCTCGACGGCGAGGATTTGACCGCCCTTTCGGCCTACGCGCGACGTGCCCTCGGGCTGGCGCACATTCCCGAGGACCGCCATCGCCGCGGCCTGGTGCTCGATTTCGACCTGGCGGAAAACGCCATCCTCGGCGTCCAGGACCGGCCGCCCGCGGTCTCGCGGGTGGGCGCGACGTGGATGGACCTGGCGGCGATCCGCTCCGCTACCGAAAACCTGCTCGCCGAATTCGACGTCCGGCCGGCGAATCCGGATCTGCCGGCGCGCGCGCTTTCGGGCGGCAACCAGCAGAAGCTGGTGGTCGGCCGCGAGATGGGCCAACGGCCGAAGCTGCTGCTGGTCTCCCAACCGACCCGCGGCGTGGATATCGGCGCGATCGAATTCATTCATCGCCAGCTCTTGGCGCTACGCGACCGGGGCGTCGCGATCCTCCTGGTCTCGGCCGAGCTCGAAGAGGTGACCGCGCTTTCCGACCGGCTGCTCGTGCTCCACTCGGGCAAGATCGCCGCCGAGGTCGATCCCGCGGTTACCACGGCGGCCGAGATCGGACTGTTGATGACGGGTGGCGCCCCGCACAAACCGGTGGTGGCGGAAGGGGTGGGAGGAGCGGCATGAGCGGACCGAACCGCCTGACCCAACGTCTCGCGAGCCTTCCCGGCTGGGTGCCGCCGATCCTCGCCGTGCTCGCCGCGTTTCTAGTCGGCGGCGTGATCGTCGCCCTGGTTGGGGACTCCCCCATCCAGACCTTCACCCTGCTGATCGGCAGCGCGCTCACTTGGCCGGACGGCATCGGGTACACGCTGTTCTACGCCACGCCGCTGATCTTCACCGGGCTGGCCGTGGCCCTCGCGATGCGCGCCGGTCTGCTCAACATCGGCGCCGAGGGGCAGCTCACGCTCGCGGCGTTCGCCGCCGCCTGGGCCGGCATCACCTTCTCCGGCGCGCCCGCGTTTCTGCTCGTCCCGATCTGCATCGTCGCCGCGGTCCTGGCCGGCGCGTTCTGGGGCGCCGTGCCTGGGGTGCTCAAGGCGCGCTTCGGCGCGCACGAAGTCATCACCACGATCATGCTCAACTTCGTCGCCGCCGCGATCGCCAGCTACTTCACCGAGTACCACTACAAGAAGCCGGGCGACGCGCTGCTTCAGACCGTGCCGATCGCCGACGCCGCGCAGATTCCGCGCTTCGGCCGCTTCGTGCCGAACTTCCCCGAGCGGATTCCCTTGAGCGTCGCGTTCCTGCTCGCGCTCGCGATGTGCGTCGCGGTGGCGATCTTCCTGAAGCGCACCCGCTGGGGCTACGAGATCCGCGCCACGGGCGCCAACCCCGACGCGGCGGAGTACGGCGGGATCTCCACCCCACGCCGGATCGTCCTCGCGATGGCGCTTTCGGGAGGACTCGCCGGGCTGGTCGCCGTGTCCGAGGTGCTGGGCTATCGCTACCGCTACTACGACGGCTTTTCGGCCGGCTACGGCTTTACCGGCATCGCGGTCGCCCTGCTCGGACGCAACCGGCCGCTGGGCGTGCTGCTCGCGGCGCTGCTGTTCGGCGCTCTGCTGCGCGGCGGCCTGTTCGTGGACATCTTCACCGAGAAGGTCTCCAAAGACCTGATCTTCGTGCTCCAGGCGCTGATCATCCTGTTCGTCGCGATCGGCGCGCGCGACCGCACGACCGCGGGGGGCCGGCGCTGATGAAAGAGATGTTCCAGATCGGTCTGCTCCTCTCGGCGCTCCGGCTCGCCACTCCGCTGCTGCTCGCCGCGCTCGGCGGCCTGCTGTCGGAGCGCGCGGGCGTGATCAACATCGCGCTCGAAGGGCTGATGCTCGCCGGCTCGTTCACCGCCGCGGTGGTCACCCATTTTTCCGGCAATCCGTGGCTCGGGCTGCTCGCGGGAATCTGCGCGGGGGGCGCCGTCGCCTACGTTCACGCCGTCGCCTGCATCCGTTACGGCGCCGACCAGGTCGTGAGCGGCACAGCGATCAACATCTTGTTCCTCGGCATGCCCGCTCTACTTTCCGGCGCGATGTTCGCCTCGACCGGCGCGACACCGCAAATCCCCCGGGCGAACCTGCTGCCAATCGCGCCGATCGTCCTCGCGTTCGCCCTGGTGCCGATTCTGGAGCTGGTGCTCGCGCGCACCCGGTTCGGTTTGCGCCTGCGCGCCGTGGGTGAAAACCCCGCAGCGGCGGACGCGGCGGGCGTTTCGGTCGCGCGCATCCGCACCCTCGCGGTGGTTCTTTCGGGGGCACTCGCTGCGATCGGCGGGGCGTATCTGTCGATCGGCCAATCGTCCCTCTTTACCCGCAACATGACCGCCGGCCGCGGCTTCATCGCGCTCGCCGCCTTGATCATGGGCAAGTGGAAACCGGTGCCGACGATGTTCGCTTGCCTGCTGTTCGGCTTCGCCGAAGCGATCTCGATCCAGATGCAGGGGGTCACCGCGATCCCCGTCCAGTTCATCCAGATCGTCCCCTACGTGCTCACCCTCGTGGTGCTCGCGGGCTTCATCGGCCGTTCGCGCCCACCGAAGGCGTTGGGGCTGCCGTATCAGAAGGAAAGATAGGGGCGGAACGCGTCCTGGGGGTGTACGGGCTTAAGATGCTTCCATGAGAGCACTGACAGCGACGGTTGTGGGGTTGGCGGTGGGGCTGGGGGCTGCGGCGGTCGGTAGGACCCAAGGGACCCCAGGAGCCGCAATGACGGAGAAACCGGCGGCGACCGTGGCGGCTCCGACCGAAGAGATCCCGAACGTGGTTCCGGCGGACGCCTGGCAGCTCGGGTGGGCGCGCGGCTCGGTGTTCTATGAGGTTTTCGTCCGCAGCTTCGCCGATTCGAACGGCGACGGGGTGGGCGATCTTCCCGGGCTGATCTCGAAGCTCGACTATCTGAACGACGGCGACCCGAAGAGCCTCGGCGACCTGAACGTCGATGCGCTCTGGCTGATGCCGATCTTCGAATCCCCCTCGTACCACGGCTACGACGTCACCGACTACGAGAAGATCCAGCCCGCCTATGGCACCGCGGAAGATTTCGCCAAGCTGATCGCCGCGGCCCACCAGCGCGGGATGAAGGTGATCCTCGACCTGCCGATCAACCACACGAGCACCGCGAACGCCTGGTTCAAAGAATCCGACGCCTCGCCGACCTCGGCCAAGCGCGACTGGTACGTCTGGAGGAACGACGATCCGCACTGGACGACGCCGTGGGGCAACGGCAACCCGACCTGGCACAAGGGCCAGCACGGTTTCTACTACGGCGTGTTCTGGGGCGGCATGCCCGATTTGAACCTTCGCACCCCCGCCGTACGCGCCGAGGTCGAGCGGATCGCCAAAGTCTGGCTCGACCGGGGAGTCGACGGCTTCAGACTAGACGCCGCGCGCCACCTGATCGAAAACGGCGGCGGCGACGCCCAGGTGGACACCCCGGAGACCCACGCGTTCTTGAAGGAGTTTTCCGCCGCGGTGCGCAAAGCGAATCCCAAAGCGCTCCTGGTCGGCGAGAACTGGACCGACGCCGAGCACATCGCCCCTTACTACGGCTCGGCCACCGCGCTCGGCAGCCAGGACGAGCTGCCGATGAATTTCAATTTTCCGCTGGCGAGCGCGATCCTGGCTTCGGTCAAAGCGGGAGAACCCTCGGCGATCAGCGCCGCGCTCGACCAAAAGGCAAAGCTCTATCCGAAGGGCGTGCTCGACGGGACGTTCCTCACCAACCACGACATGATCCGGATCGCCACCGAGCTGACCAACGATCCGGCCCGCCTCAAACTCGCGGCGGCGA
>DATMZU010000167.1:0-8891 GCA_035607435.1 Thermoanaerobaculia bacterium
CGGGACGGCCTCGCTGATTCAGCCTTTGGTCGAGCCGCTTTACGGCGGCAAATCGGCGATCGAGTTTCTTGGCGTATTTCAGGACAAGCTCGAAGCTTCGGGCTACGACCTGGTGCATGAGATCTGGACCGCGCGCCTGGCGGGAGCGGGGGATCCGGAGAAGATCTTTCGCAAGGCGCTCCACGACGGCGTAATTCCGGCGGCGGCGGTCGCCGGGACCGCGAGCGCCGCGGCGTTTTCTGCGGCCGCGGTGGGTACCGCCGGCCAGGCGATCGCCGGTCGCGCCGCCGGGGCGCCGGGAGCCAAAGCTTCGGCGGGTGCGCTGCCGCTCCTGTTCCGCCCCGATCCGACGGTCTACGACGGCAGTCTCGCCACCAACGGCTGGCTCCAGGAGCTGCCGAAGCCGATCACCAAGCTGGTCTGGGACAACGGCCTGATCGTCTCGCCCCGGACCGCACAGGATCTTGGGCTCGCGATGGAAGGCAAAGCCGAGATCGACCTTGCCGGGCGGAAGCTCGAAGTGGGGGTCTGGGTCCAGCCGGGCCACGCCGACGGCTGCGCGACGCTCCATCTCGGCCACGGCCGGTGGAGCGCCGGGCCGCTCGGCAGCGACCACGGCTTCAACGCCTACAAGCTGCGCGGCGCCGATTCGCTGGGGCAGGCGGTCGTCGCGGTGAAGCCTTTGCCCGGCCGCTACGTGTTCGCCAACACCCAGAATCACCACCTGCTCGAAAGCGGCGCCGACGAGTACAAGACCGCGACGGAAGAGGTGAAGATCCGCCAGCCGGTCAAAGCGCTCACGGTGGCCGAATTCGCGGCGATGAAAGCCGGCGAGCATGTCGGGAAGAAGGAAGGCGGGCACGGCGAGGAAGAAAAGCCGGCGACGCTCTTCCCCCAGACTTGGGAGTACAACGGACACGCCTGGGGCATGTCGATCGACCTGTCGGCCTGTACCGGGTGCGTCGCCTGCGTGATCGCCTGCCAGGCGGAGAACAACATCCCGATCGTCGGCAAGGAACAGGTGCTCAAGGGGCGCGAGATGCACTGGATCCGGATCGACCGCTATTTCGCGGGCGACCTCGACGATCCGCAGCTGATGAACCAGCCGGTCCCCTGCATGCAGTGCGAGCAGGCGCCGTGCGAGGTGGTCTGCCCGGTCGCGGCGACGGTGCACAGCGAAGAGGGCCTGAACGACATGGTCTACAACCGCTGCGTCGGCACCCGCTACTGCTCGAACAACTGCCCGTACAAGGTGCGCCGTTTCAATTTCCTGCGGTTCGCGAACCACGACGTGCCGGTGCTCAAGCTGGCGGTGAATCCCGACGTGACGGTGCGGATGCGCGGCGTGATGGAAAAGTGCACCTACTGCGTTCAGCGCATCCACGAGGTGCGGATCGACGCCCGGGTCGCCCAGCGGCCGATCAAGCCGGGGGAGATCGTCACCGCCTGCCAGCAGGCCTGCCCGACCGAGGCGATCGTCTTCGGCGACCAGAACGATCCGGCGTGGGCGGTGACGGGGCTCAAAGCCCAGCCGAGCAACTACACGCTGCTCGAAGAGCTGAACACCCGGCCGCGCACCACCTATCTGGCCAAGATCACCAACCCCAACCCGCAGCTTTCGGGCGCGGAGAGGAGCTGAGGAATGGCGACCCTCGACACGCGGCTCGAACCGCTCCCCGCCAAGCCTGAGAAGGCGCCGATGATCGCTCCCGGCCACACGCCGGGGACGGTCACCGAGCACATCGCCTCGATTCCTCTCACGCCGATCCAAAAGACGCCGAAATGGTGGCTCGGCGGTTTTGCCGTCGCCTTCCTGGTCTTGATGGTGTTCCTCTGGTCGGTCGGCAATCTGCTGGTTCGCGGCGTCGGCATCTGGGGCATCAACCAGCCCGTCGGCTGGGGCTTCGACATCATCAACTTCGTCTGGTGGATCGGCATCGGCCACGCCGGCACGCTGATCTCGGCGATCCTGCTGCTGTTCCGCCAGGGGTGGCGCACCTCGATCAACCGCTTCGCCGAGGCGATGACGCTGTTCGCGGTCGCCTGCGCCGGAATGTACCCGATTCTCCACACCGGCCGGCCGTGGCTCGCCTATTGGCTGCTGCCTTATCCGAACACCATGGGGCTCTGGCCGCAGTTCCGGAGCCCTTTGATCTGGGACGTGTTCGCGGTCTCGACCTACGCCACCGTGTCGCTCCTGTTCTGGTACACCGGCCTGGTGCCCGACCTCGCGACGATGCGCGACCGGGCGCAGAACCGCTTCGCCAAGATCGCCTACGGCGCGCTGTCGCTCGGCTGGCGCGGCTCGGCCAAGCACTGGCACAACTACGAGACCGCCTACCTGCTGTTGGCCGGTCTTTCGACGCCGCTGGTGCTCTCCGTCCATACGGTGGTTTCGTTCGACTTCTCGGCCGGCATCATCCCCGGCTGGCACGCCACGATCTTCCCGCCCTATTTCGTCGCGGGCGCGGTCTACGCCGGCTTCGCGATGGTGCTCACCTTGATCCTGCCGCTCCGGCCGCTGCTCAAGCTGAAGGACTTCATCACCGACCGGCATCTCCAAAACATGGCGAAAGTCATGCTCGCGACCGGCTTGATCGTGGTCTACGGCTACGCGATGGAGTTCTTCTTCGGCTGGTACAGCGGCAGCCATACCGAGCGGTTCATGTTGATGAACCGGGCGATCGGGCCGTTCCGCTTCCACTGGATGACGCTCATCCTGTGCAACGCGATCGTGCCGCAGGCGCTCTGGTTCAAAAAAGTGCGCAGCTCGCCCGTGGCGCTGTTCGTCGTCTCGATGTTCATCAACGTCGGCATGTGGCTCGAACGGTTCGTGATCATCGTCGTCTCGCTCTCCCGCGACTTCCTTCCCTCGTCCTGGGGCATGTACCGCGGGTCGATCTGGGATTGGGGCGTGTTCATCGGCACCATGGGCCTGTTCTGCTCGCTGCTCTTCCTGTTCATTCGTTTCCTGCCGATGATCTCGATCTTCGAGATGCGGACGATGGTGCCCGCCGACGCGGGTGAAAAGGAGAAGGCGCAATGAGCGCTTCCAGCCCTGCCGTCATCGGACCGCCCGTCGGTCTGTGGGGCCTGATGGCCGAGTTCCCGGACCCGAAAAGCCTGGCTCAAGCGGCGCGTCGGACCCATCAGGCCGGATATCGCAGAGTCGAGGCCTATACGCCGTTTCCGGTCGAAGAGGTGATGGAGGCGCTCGATCATCACCACTCGAAGGTGCCGCTGATGGTGCTCGCGGGCGGCATCCTGGGCGGCCTCGGCGGTTTCGGTCTACAGATGTGGACGAACCTGGTGGCCTATCCGATGAACATCGGCGGCCGGCCGCTGATCAGCTGGCCGGCGTTCATCATTCCGACGTTCGAATGCACCATCCTCGGCGCCTGCCTCTCCGCGGTGATCGGGATGTTCGCGTTGAACGGCCTGCCGATGCCGTATCACCCGGTGTTCAACGTGCCGCGGTTCTCCGAACGCGCCTCGACCGACGGCTACTTCCTGGTCATCGAAGCGGCCGATCCGAAGTTCGATCGCAGCGGTACGGAGATCTTCCTTCAGGACCTGAATCCCAGCGAGGTGTCCGAGGTTGAGCCCTAAACCGATGAGCACCCGAAGGGTGTCCCCGCCGAGCAGGGCCGCGATGTTCTCGACGGTCGCGGTCGGCCTGCTGGTTCTGCTGCCGCTCGCCGGTTGCCGCCAGAACATGCACAACCAGGCCAAGGCGAAGACCTACCGCGAGAGCGATTTTTTCGCCGACGGCGTAGAGGCCCGGCCGCTGCCGGCGCACACCGTGGCGCGCGGCGAGCTGCGCGACGACGCCGTCTTCTATACCGGCCTGTCGGAAGCGGGCGAGCTCGCGAACGTTCCACCGATGCCGGTCACCCGCGAGCTGCTGGTCCGCGGCCAGCAGCGGTTCAACGTGTTTTGCGCCCCCTGTCACGGCCGGCTGGGCGATGGCCACGGCATGATCGTCCAGCGCGGATTCAAGCAGCCGGTGTCGTTCCACGACGAGCGGCTGCGCAACTCGCCGCTCGGCTACTTCGTCAACAACATGACCGAGGGCTTCGGCCAGATGCCGAGCTACGCGGCGCAGATTCCGCCCGCCGACCGCTGGGCGATCGCCTCGTACGTCCGGGTGCTCCAATACGCCGAGAACGCGCAGGTCGCGGACCTCGATCCGGCGGAAAAGCAGAAGCTCGACGCGGCCTGGAAAGCGCTCGAAGAGGCGAAAGCCCCGAAGCACGGCGAGCACGGCGAAGCTGAAGCTGAAGGTGAAGGGAGCGCACACTGACATGAGCTCGACCCCCGAAACCTCGCGCCCGCTGCCGATGGACGCCGCGACCTTTGCCCCGCCTAAAGACATCGCCGGAGTGAAGTCCAAGGCGCTGATTGTCGGTGCGATCGGCTTGGCGCTTTCCGCGATCGGCTACTTCGTCAACGCTCCGGTGTTCTTCCGCGCCTACCTGATCGCCTGGGTCTTCTGCCTGTCGATCGCCTTGGGGTCGCTGGCGCTGGAGATGGTCCACCATCTGTCGCGCGGCGCCTGGGGCGTGATGGCGCGGCGGATCTGGGAAGCCGCGGCCCGCACCCTGTGGCTGCTCGGTTTGCTGTCGCTGCCGCTGATGCTCGGCATGAAGGAACTCTACGAATGGGCGCGGCCGGAAGCGGCGCACGATCCGATCCTGGTCGAGAAGTCGGGCTATTTGGATCCGTTTTTCTTCTGGATCCGCCTGGGCGCTTATTTCGCGATCTGGATCTTCCTCGCCTGGCGCCTCGACCGGTTGTCGGTGAGCCAAGACCGGAAGGCCGATCCCGACCTGTTCCGCCGCATGCAGCGGATCGCCGCTCCCGGCATCATCATCTACTGCCTGGTGTCGACGTTCGCCGCGGTCGATTGGCTGATGTCGATCGAGCCGCACTGGTTTTCGACCATCTACGGCGTCTACTTTTTCGGCGGCCACGCGCTCTCCGCGATGGCATTCCTGATCCTGGTGACCCGCTGGCTCGCGAACCGGCCGCCGATGAGTCAACTGTTCAACCCGAACCACTTCCACGACTACGGCAAGCTGATGTTCGCCTTCACCATGCTCTGGGCGTACTTCTCGTTCTCCCAGTTCCTGATCATCTGGTCGGGCAACCTGCCGGAAGAGACCTCGTGGTATGACCACCGCATCCATCACGGCTGGGGGCCGCTCGCGATCTTCGTGGCGCTCTGCCATTTCTTCGTGCCGTTCGCGCTGCTCCTTTCGCGCGGCTTGAAGCGCCGGCCGAAGACGCTCGCCTGGGTGGCGACCTGGATGCTCGTAATGCGCTTCTTCGACATGTTCTGGCAGGTCGAGCCGACGTTCCATCCGGACGGTCTCTATTTCCACTGGCTGTTCCCCGCGGCGCTGGTCGGCGTCTTCGGCCTTTGGCTCTGGGCATTCCTCGGCCAATTGCAGAAGCGTCCGCTGGTGCCGATCCACGAGCCGTATCTCTCGGAGGCGATCGCCCATGAATGACGCGCTCGGCACCGAAACCCACAACGCGGCGCAGGCGCCCAAGGCGTCCGACGCGACCGACAGCGAGCTGAACGCCAAGGCGATCGTCTACGTCGGAGTCGGAACCGTCGTCGTGACGCTCGTCTCGATGCTGCTGGTCTGGTGGCTGTTCCAAGGCTTCCGGAAACTGGAGAACGCCGAAGACCCGAAACCCTCGGCGCTCCCCGAGGCGGCGGAACGGCTGGTGCCCCCCTCGCCGCGTCTGGAGATTTCGCCGCCGGAGAACTTGAAGGAGCTGCGCGAGCGCGAGGCGACGGTGCTCGACGCTCCGTCGTGGATCGATGAGACCCAAGGGAAAGTGCGCCTGCCGATCGATCTCGCGCTCGACGTGATCGCGCGCCGCGGTCTGGGAGAGGCGGCGCCCGCCGAACCCGCTCCGGTCGCGGTGGAGCCCCCTGCGGGGGATATGACCGCTGCGCCGGCTTCCGCCCCTCCTGCGCCGGCCCCGCCGACCGGAGGCGCGCATTGAGCCATTCCCGGTCCTTTGAGGTGCGCTTGGCGCGCGCGGCGCGGATCGCCCTGCTGACTTTCTTGGCGGCGGGCGGCTCTATCTCTGCGGGTCGGGCGCAGCTTTCGCCGCCGCCCCCCACTCAGCTGCCGCCGCAACTGACCGGCGTGGGGTACGACCAGCGGCTGGGCGATCGGCTGCCGCTCGGGTTAGCGTTCAAGGACGAAACGGGCAAAGCGGTTCGCCTGGGCGAGTATTTCCAGCAGCGGCCGGTGGTCTTCGCGCTCGCCTATTACAGCTGCCCGATGCTCTGCACCGTGGTGCTCGACGACCTCGCCTCGACGCTCAAGGCGGTGGGCCTCACTCCGGGCAAGGACTTCGACGTCGTGGTCGCGAGTTTCGATCCGCGCGATACGCCGGGCGCCGCGGCCGAGACGAAGAACAAAGTGGTCGCCCGCTACGGCGACGCGGCGACGGCTTCCGCCTGGCACTTCCTCTCCGGCGACGAAGAATCGATCCGCCAGCTCACCCGCGCGGTCGGCTTCCGCTACCAGTGGGACGAGGCGACGAAGCAGTTCGCCCACGCCGCGGGGGTCGTCGTGCTGACGCCCCAGGGCCGGATCTCCCGCTATTTTTACGGCATCGATTATCCCCCGCGCGACGTGCGGCTCGGCCTGGTCGAGGCGGCGTCGCTGCGGATCGGCACGGTTTCCGATCGACTCCTGTTGTTCTGCTTTCACTACGACCCGGCCGTGGGCAAGTACAGCGCCGCGACCTTTAACATCCTCCGCGTAGCGGCTGCGCTGACCCTCCTCGGCCTGGTGTCGATGATCGTCATCCTCCGGCGGCGGGAGATCATCTCGCTGAGGGCTGCTTGACCATGAGCGAGCTCCAATTCTTTCCCGACGCGGCTTCGAGCCTGGCAGGCCAGGTCGACGCCCTCTACCTGGTCTGGGCGGCGGTCAGCGTCTTCTTCTCGCTCCTGATCGCGGTGCTGCTGGTCTTCTTCTTCGTCAAGTACCGGCGACCGGGCTCGGACGAGCACGTCAACGACATCGGCAAGGAAGAGCGCGAGGCGCCGCTGCTCGAAATCGCCTGGTCGGTGATCCCGCTGCTGATCTGCCTGGTGATGTTCGTCTGGGGCACGCGCGTCTTCTTCGACATCTACCGGCCGCCGTCCGACGCCCAGGAATACTTCGCCGTCGGCAAGCAATGGATGTGGAAGTTCCAGCATCCGGAAGGGGTGCGGGAGATCAACGACCTCCACGTGCCGGTCGGCCAGGCGATCAAGGTGACGATGACCTCCGAGGACGTGATCCACAGCCTGTACGTGCCGGCGTTCCGCACCAAGCAGGATGCGGTGCCCGGGCGCTACACGACGCTCTGGTTCAAGGCGACGAAGCCGGGGAGCTATCACCTGTTCTGCGCCGAGTACTGCGGCACCGAGCACTCGCGGATGATCGGCCAGGTGATCGCGATGGCGCCGCGCGACTATCAGCAGTGGCTCAGCGGCAGCCCGGCGGGGAAGACCCCCGTCGCCTCGGGAGCGCAGCTGTTCCAGACCTTCGCCTGCAACACCTGCCATCGCGACGCCAACGACCCGCGGCCGGCGCGCGCCCCTCAGCTCGCCGGGCTCTATGGCCGGGACGTGGCGTTCGCCGACGGCGGCGCGGCGAAAGCGGACGACACCTATCTGCGCGAGTCGATCCTCAATCCGGGCGTCAAGCTGGTCGCCGGCTGGCAGCCGATCATGCCGACGTTCCAGGGACAGATCAGCGAGGAGCAGCTCGCCGCCCTGCTCGCGTACATCAAGTCGCTCGAAGGACCTAAGAGTGGGCAGGCTTCGGCCGGCGGCAACGGCGCCGCGGCCGACCGAGGGACGCTATGAGCCACGCAGTCTCGACCGACATTCACGCCCCGAGCTCGGGTACCAACTACCTGAACAATGGCTACGGCCTGCGCTCGTGGCTCTTGACCCGGGATCACAAGCGGATCGCGATCCTCTACCTGCTTTCGGTCACCCTGTTCTTCTTCATCGGCGGCATCATGGCGATGTTGATCCGCCTGGAGCTTCTGACCCCCGAGGGCGACCTGCTGCAGGCCGACACCTACAACCGGGTGTTTTCGATGCACGGGATCTCGATGGTGTTCTTCTTCCTGATCCCGGCGATCCCGGCGGTGCTCGGCAACTTCCTGGTGCCGCTGATGATCGGCGCCAAGGATCTCGCCTTTCCGCGGATCAACCTGCTCTCCTGGTACCTCTACATGTTCGGCGGGGCGTTCACGCTCTGGGCGATGATCCACGGCGGCGTCGATACCGGCTGGACGTTCTACACGCCGCTTTCCACCCACTACGCGCAAGGCCAGGTGATGATGGCGGCGCTCGGCGTGTTCATCGCCGGTTTCTCGTCGATCCTCACCGGCTTGAACTTCGTGGTCACGATCCATCGCATGCGGGCGCCGGGCATGACCTGGTTCCGGTTGCCGCTGTTCATCTGGTCGCACTACGCGACCAGCCTGATCATGCTGCTCGGCACTCCCGTGATCGCGGTGACCATCCTGATGCTTGCGGCGGAGCGGGCGTTTCACCTCGGACTGTTCGATCCGCGGCTGGGGGGCGACCCCGTTCTGTTCCAGCACCTGTTCTGGTTCTACTCCCACCCGGCGGTCTACATCATGGTGCTGCCCGCGATGGGGGTGGTCTCCGAGCTGATCGCGGCGTTCTCGCGGAAGCCCGTGTTCGGCTACAAAATCGTGGCGATCGCCTCGATCGCGATCGCGGTGCTCGGCTTCCTGGTCTGGGGCCACCACATGTTCGTCTCCGGCCAGTCGATCTACACCTCGACGGTGTTCTCGATCCTCTCGATGCTGGTCGCCATCCCGTCCGCGGT
>DATMZU010000185.1:0-3817 GCA_035607435.1 Thermoanaerobaculia bacterium
CGCCTGCCCCGCCTCCGCCTGGCCGAGGTTGCGCAGCGCCCGGCATTCCGACAGGCGGGCCTGGGCGGTGAGCAGCCGGGCGCCGCGCTCTCCCGCCCGGGCGGCCGCCTGGGCCGCGCTCTGGCGCTGGCGCGGGAAATCCGCCAGCGCCTCGGCCGCCGCGGCTTCGGCGAGGTCGATCCGCGGATCTTCGCGCGCCGGGGCGGGGAGAGCCCGCAGGGCGGCCACGGTGGCGAGCGCCTCTTGCGCCTGGCCCGCCGCGGTCTGGGCCGCCACGAGGCGAAGACCGTAGTCCAGATCGTCGGGGAAGACCCGGAACAGCGAGCGGTAGATCTCGGTCGCCCGCGGCCAGTCTTCGTTCGCCTCGGCGTAGCGCCCTTCGATCACCAGCCGTTGCTCCTGGGGCAGATCGCGCGCGAGGTCGATCGCCTTCTTCGCCTCCTCCGCGGACCGCCCGGCGTAGCCCAAGCCGGCCCAGGCGGAGGCGAGCGCCGAGTGGGCGAGCGGGTTGTTTGGATCGACCGCCACCGCCCGCACCAGCAGGTCGCGCGCCGCGAGCGGCTCGAAGCGGCGCAGCCGTTCGAGACCCTCGGCGTACAGCCGTGCCGCTTCCGGGTTGGTCGGCAGGGCGGCGCGCGCGGCGTTGCTCTGCCCGGCGCCGGACCCCTCTCCCTCCGCCGCGAGCCCGAGCGCCTGGCGCAGCCGCGCGCCGCTTTTGGCGACCAGATCGAACAGCGCAGCCTCCGTGCCGGTCTCCCCGATCGACGTGGTCTCGGCGCTTCGGGTGTTCTGGAGCCGCAGGTCGAGCCGGATCTTGCCGCCGGCTTCTTGACCCAACGCGGTGTACGAGCCGAGCACCAGGAAATCGGCGCCGCTCGCCGTGCGCAGCCGCGTCAGGGTGTCGGGCGCCAGGCTTTCGGAGTCGGCCAGGGCGAGATCGCTCTTCATCCGGGCGACCTCTTCTCCCGCGATCACCCGCACGCCCTTTTCGGCCGCCAGCTCCGTGCCGAGCATCTCGGCGAGCGCGCCGGAGAGCCACTCCGCGCCCGGGTGGCCGGATCGGTCGCGGAAGCCGAGCACCGCGATCGCCCGCCGCGGAGCGACCGGCTCGGCCGGCAGCGTGGCGTCGAGCATCTGCTCCTGCAGGCGCCGCTCGTTGCGCCAGGCGACGATGCGATAGGCGACGAACGAGAACGACAACAGAATCACCGCGGCGAGCGCCGCGAGCTGGACCGTCTTGCGCGACGCGGCAGGCTTGGGCGCCGGAACGGGATCAAAAGTCGCGGCGGGCGCGCCGGTTTCGCCCGCCGGGGCAGAGAACGTCGATGACATTGAGGTCGCCGAGTTGGGGACCCGCGCCGGAACCGGCCTGCCGTCTTCGAGCGCGGCGATCAGATCCGCGGCCCGTGGGAAGCGATCCTCCGGCCGCCGTTCGAGGCAGCGCAGGATCGCCGCCTCCCAGCGGACATCGATCGTGGCGGCATGAAGGCGCGGCGAGGGCGCCGGCTGCTGAAGGCGCTTGACCGCGGTGGCGAGGGCCGTCTCCCCCAGAAACGGCACCTTGCCGGTCAGCATCTCGAACATCACGACGCCGAACGCATAGAGGTCGGTGGCGGCGGTCACCGAGCCCCCCTCGATCTGCTCCGGCGCCACATAGGCGGGCGTGCCGATGAAGAATCCGGCCGCCGTCATGGTCATCGCCGCCTCGGCCGCCGAGCTGTTCGCGGTATCGATCCGCGCCAGGCCGAAGTCGGTGACTACGGCGCGCACCAGGTCCTCTTTGCCCGGAGTCTGCCCGGGGACCAGCACCACGTTCGCGGGCTTCAAATCGCGGTGGACGATCCCCGCCTCGTGGGCCGCATCGAGCGCCGCGGCGATCTGGCGAATGATCGGCAGGGCGACCTCCGGCGCCATCGGGCCGGCCGCGATCCGCTCGGCGAGCGTGGGGCCGAGCAGCAGCTCCATGGTCAGGAAGATCGTGCCCGAAGCCGTCGGGTCGGGCCGGTGGTAGGCGACGTCGAACATCCGGCAGACGTTCGGATGGGTGACCCGCCGCGCGAGTTGGATCTCGCGGCGGAACCGTTCGAGCGCCGTCGGATCGGCGGCGACCTCGGCGCGCACGGTCTTCGCCGCCAGCCGCCCACCCAGCTCCAGGTCCTGCACCTCGAACACCTCGCCCATGCCCCCTTCGGCGAGGAAGCGCATCACCCGATAGCGCTCAGCCAGTACGTCTCCCGGCGCAAAGGTCGGACCTCGCCCGGCCCTGCCCCCTGTTTCGTCGCCATGGCCGGAGCGCCGAATTTCCGGCGGCACCGCGATCGGCGTAGTGGGGGCGGAGAAAGCGACCGGCAGGGAGGGGGAAACGGAAGCCGAGACCGTCGCCTGGGCGAACGCCCCGGAGCCCGGCCACTGCACGGCGAAGCTGGTCTGGCACGAGCCGCAGGTGATGCGCAGCCGCACCGGGGCATCCCCCGGGGAGGAAAAGCGCAGCCGCGTGCCGCAATGGGGGCACGAGGTCGTCGCGGTCGAAGGCGGTTTGATCGTCGTCATGGCCGAACGGTCGGGATCTGCCGATCGCCGGAGCGCGTCCGCAGATCAGCCGACCTCTAAAGGCGGCGAAATCTCCCGACGGGTGCCAGATTCTTGGCGCCGTGCTCTAACGTTTCGTTTCGCCCATCTTACCGCCCTTGATCCCGAGCGGTGCGTTCGTCGCTCTTGGGGACCGTCAGGATGCGCTCGCCCGCCGTCGGCAGGTGGGTCCGCGAGTCGCCGCCCCCCGCCTGGAGCCAGATCGTCCGCAGGGCGATCGCCGCGTCGGTGACCGCGTGGTTGAAGGCCAGGGAGGCGATCGCGAAGGCGCTCGACCGGTCGTCGAACAACGCGCGGCCCGAGCCGAATCCGATCCGCCGGTACTCCCGGCCGACGGTCGGATAGAACCCGCGCGAGCGGGTGAGCGCGTCGCGCACCAGGAGAGAAAGGTCCGGCCGCCGGTCCCAGTCGCGCGGCAGGCCGTAGAACACCAGCGGCAGCCGCGGCTCGGCGCTCTCGGCGTAGATCAGGAAATCGGCGAAGTAGCGCCCCTCCTCGGCGTCCTCGTTCGATGCGGCGAGGGGGTTGTTGGCATCGGCCACATAGTGGCTCACCCGCCCGAGCCGAGAGACGATCTCGGCGAACGGCCGGTGGTCGCGGATCGCCGCGATCGCCGCGGCGGACTCTTCGGCGACCGCCCGATCGAGCGTGCCCGAGCCGTCCGGGTTGTGGCTGTGGCGGCCGGGATCGCGATCGGAAAACGGCGCGAACGCCCCCTTTTCGTACTCCGGCCGGTGCTTGTCGATCTGGCGATACAGGTCGCGCGGCCCCAATCGCGCCGCCTCGGTCGCGATCCGGCGCTGCATTTCAGGCGTCCAACCGAGGGCGGGAAGCGCCCACCCCAGGCACAGGATCGCCGCCACGACCCGGGCCATTCCTCCCTCCGCCGATCGAAACCGGCGCCTCCCCTGTCGTGGCGACTCCATTCGCGGCTATTCTAGGGGTTAGGTCGCCTTTGCGCGCAGTCCCCTGAGAGGAGCCCACCTTGGCCGACGCCCCGCACCGCCTCGATGTCCGTGGAGCCCTCTGCCCCCTGCCGGTCCTTCTCTCCGTCCGCGAGATCCGCAAAGTCGCGCCGGGAGAGCTGCTCGAAGTCTGGGGCGACGACCCGACGATGAACGAAGACATGCCCATCTGGTGCGAGCGCTCCGGCCATACGCTGATCGAAATCGGCGAAATCCAAGGCGTCCCCGGCACCGTCCGCTGCCTGATCGAGCGCGGCCAGCCC
>DATMZU010000190.1:0-6174 GCA_035607435.1 Thermoanaerobaculia bacterium
GGCCGGCGCTTCGGGAAAGACGGTCGGCGTCCAAGGTGCCGCCGGTTCGAGCTCCGGCTCGGCGATCGAGGGGAACTCCGTCACCTCTTCGGCGGAGAGATCGAACACCGGCTCGGGCTCGACGCGCAGGCCGAGATCCGCTTCGGACAGCAGGGGCAGCGGCGCACCCTCGTCCTCCACTTCGAACGTGGACCAGACCGGCTCGGCGGGCGGCAGGTAGGCGGGCTCGACGCCCGGCGGCGGATCGTCGGCGAACGTGAAAACGGGCTCGGCGGGCGCCGCGGGAGTCGCGGGGGCCGGGGCAAACGCCGGGAACGGATCGGCGGCGGGCGCCGAGGAGAAGGCGAATCCGCCGAACGGGTCGTTCGCGGGGGGCGCCGGGGGAGCGGCCGGAGCGAGCGAACCGGCCGAAAGTCCGGGAAACGGATCGGCGGCGAAGGTCGGCGGCGCGGGCGGCGGTTGCAGGGCGGGCGCGGGCGAGCCGGAGGCGAGCAGGTCGTCCACGATCTGCAGCAGCTCCTGGGAGTCGAACGGCTTCTTGAGATGGCGATCCGCGCCGCAGGCGCGCGCCTCCGCCTCGTCGAACGGCTCGAACGTGCCGACCAGCAGCAACACGGGACGATCCCGGCGCAGCGCCTTGGCGCGGCGGGCAACCTCGTACCCGTTCGCCCCGGGCATGTGGACGTCGGCGATCACCACCTCGGGATCGGCCGAGTCGAGCAGCGCGATCGCCTCGTCGCCGTTGCCGACGGCCCGCACTTCGTAGTCTCCATCCATGAAGGTCAGCTCGATGACCTTCTGGATCGTCACGCTGTCGTCGGCCAGCAGGATGCGTCGGCTCATTTCGTCTCGATCTCCAGAAAAGCGATCTTAAACGCGGCCCGGGGCTTCAGGCCGCCTCCAAGCGCTGCTTCAGATAGTCCACGATGTCGCGGGTCGCCGTGCCGGGTAGGAAGATCGCGTCCACGCCCGCGAGCTTGAGGCTCGGGATGTCGGCCGCCGGGATGATGCCCCCGGCGAAGACCAGCACGTCCGCGGCCCCCTGATCGCGCAGAAGGCGGGTCACCTCGGGCAGCAAACTGTTGTGCGCGCCGGACAGGATCGACAGGCCGACGGCGTCCACGTCCTCCTGCACGGCGGCGGCGGCGATCTGCTCCGGCGTCTGGCGCAAGCCGGTGTAGATCACTTCGTACCCGGCGTCGCGCAACGCCCGCGCCACCACCTTCGCTCCCCGATCGTGGCCGTCCAAACCCGGCTTCGCGATCAGCACCCGCACCCGTCGATTCGTCATAAGTCCCAAGTTTATCAGACGCCTACCCATTTGGGCGTGGCACAGGGCTTCTATCGATCTGTTAGAATAAGTCTCCCGGCCGCTTAGGCCGAGAGCGCATTCGCGGGATCTTATCGATCCCAGCTCAGGCCCCTCAGGCCAAATTTCAGGTCCCTCGGCGGACCAGAAATCAGGATGTTTTAGAATGAACTACTCACTGTTCGCTGCCTTTGGTGTACGCCGCACGTTTCTCGCCCTTCTCCTTTTGACGCTTTCGACCCCGGCGCTCCGCGCCCAGGCGCCGGTGCTGCCCCCCGCCAAGAGCGGATTCCCGATCTCGCTGCCGGGACAGGGCACGAATCTCGGCAACTCCGTCTTCAGCCAGCCGGTGGCCGCCGACCTCGGCCTCTCCCCGGGGTTCAAGTCGATCGTCTTCGGGCTGCGCAATGGCAAGCTCTACGTGATCTACCGCAATCCCGCCAACGGCGTCTGGGGTGTCGCTCCCGGCTGGCCGGTGCAGCTTCCGAGCCATATCGCGTCGAGCCCGGCGGTGGGCGATTTGAACAACGACGGCATCGCCGACATCATCGTGGTCGGCTTCGGCTCGACCCTCCAAGGGACGCCGCCGAACAGCTCGCCGGGGGGCCTCAGGGCCTACCGCCCGAACGGCACGCTGCGCTGGCAGGTGGTCACCGAAGATACCGCCGAGGGGGTGGACGGCCAGCCCGATCCGGTGGTGGGCTCCGCGGCGATCGGCGACGTTGATGGCGACGGCGACAACGACGTGGTGTTCGGCGGTCTGGATTTCAACCTCTACCTGGTCGATGGGGCGACTGGCGCCAATCTGCCCGGGTGGCCGAAGTTCATGCGCGACACGGTGTTTTCCACCCCGGTGCTTCACGACCTGGACGGCGACGGCAAGAAGGACGTCATCCTGGGGGTGGACGCCCACCAGGAGGGGTCGCCGTTCTTCACCCCGGACGGCGGCTGCGTGCGCGCCTTCCGCTACGACGCGACGGGGACCGGCCAGTCGAGCATGACGATGCTGGGCTCGCCGATCAGCGAGATCCCGGGCTTCCCCAAGTGCGTCGATCAGGTGGTCATCAGCTCCCCCGCGGTGGGCGACATCGACGGCGACGGCAAGCCGGAGATCGTTCACGGCACCGGCCTGTTCTGGCCCGGCCGGCAGCAGAAGATCTACGGCTGGCACTGCGACGGCACGCCGGTCTGGGGGACGGCGCAAAACCCCGGGCTCGCGGTCTCGGGCCAGGTGGTCACCTCTCCGGCGCTCGCCGACATCGACGGCAACGGAATTCTCGACGTGGTGTTCACCACCGACAGGACCTCGCCCTCGACCGACTACCGGCTCCACGCGGTGCGCGCCAACGGCACCGACATCTTCCCGCCTGTCGCGCCGCGCAACTTCTTCGGCTCGAACCCTGCCCTCTCGGCGGGCGATCCGGTGGTCGCCGACGTGCTCGACGACGCGGCGCTAGAAATTCTGGTGCCTACCAACACCGAGATCGCCGTGTTCAGCACCGCGGGGGTTCAGTTGACCGAGACGACGCCGCACCCGGTTCCTGTCGTCAAAAAAAGCTTCTACACCGACACCAGCGTTTCCGGCGTGCTTGTCACCGATCTCGAAACGAATGGGGCCGGCAATCAGACCGAGGTGATCGTGGTTTCCGCGACCCCCTTCGGCGCCCCCGCTCAGACCACCACCCAGGTCTTCGTCTGGAACCCGATCGCGCGGGTGGGCGCGATGCCGTGGCCGATGTTCCATCAAAACCCCCAGCGGACCGGCGTGGTCCCGGGAACCGCCGCCTGCTCCAACCAGAGCCCCTGCGCGATCTCGAACGTCGCGCGGAATTTCTTCACCCTTTCCCCCTGCCGGGTCATCGATACCCGAAACGCCAACGGCCCGCTCGGCGGCCCGGTGCTCTCTTCGGGAGCCCTGCGCGACTTCTCGGTGTTCGGCGTCTGCGGCATTCCCGTCACGGCGCGCGCGCTCTCGACCAACGTCACGGTGGTGGCGCCCTCCAATCTCGGTTTCGTCCGCTTCTCACCCGGCTGCGAAATGCCGGTCGCCTCGGTCGTGAACTTCTCGCCCAACCAGACCCGCGGCAACAACTCGGTCCTGTCGATCAGCCCCACCGGCGTTTTGACCGGCAACGCGATCGTCAGCGGCAACGGCACGGTCCACGTGATCGTGGACGTGAACGGCTATTACCAGTAGAAGGATGAGGCGGAGAGCCGGCTTGCTTCAAGCCGGCTTTCGCGCCACCAGGGTGAGCGGCAGGTTGATGATGCGGTAGAGCAGGCTGCCGAGCCCGGGGAGAGCGAGACCGCGCAGCAGCAGACGTCGGCCGAGCGGGCGCTTGACGAACGGCACCAGCCGCGCGGGAAATCCGACCAGAAACTCGGGGTCCTGGCGCAGCAGGCGCAGCGCGATCGAGCGCGGCACCAGCCGGCGGCGCCCGCCCAGGTTGGCGGCGGTGAGCGCCTCTAGGTACTCGCGCAGCGAGTAGATGTGCTCGTTGATCCCGAGCCGGGTCTCTTCGTTGTCCGGCTGGCGCACCTTGATCCGTTCGGCCTTCGAAGGCTCCGACAGGAAGACCAGAAGGCCGCCCGGCCGCAACACTCTCGCGAGCTCGCGGAACAGGTCGAACAGGTTGCCGGAATGATGGACCGAGGCGCAGGCGACCACCAGGTCGAACCAGCCGTCCGCGATCGGCAGCCGATGGGCATCGGCCCGCAGGCGCTCGAAGTAGCTGCCGTCTTCGGCCATGAAGATGTCGGCCGTCTCCAGCCCCAGGAACCGCTTGGTGAGGACGTCCACCGCCACCACCTGCGCCCCTTCTCCGAGCGCCGCCAGATGGCGGCTGGACCAACAGCGGCCGGCGCCGAAATCGAGGATTCGCGCCCCTTTGAGGTCGAGGTGCTCGAAGATCTGAAAGAAGTCCGGCGCGACGTACGGCCAAGGCGGATGGGGATACCAGGGCAAAGCCGTCATGGTCGGCACCAACCCCTCGCCGAGCTCCCCCGCGAGCGTCTCCCAACCGGCGACCTCGCGCGCCAGAGCTTGATCGTCGGGATCGAGCAGGTCGGGGATGCCCTTGCGGATCGCGAAGCTCGCGCCGCAGGCCGTGCACGAAAGCTCTCCGGCGCGAATCTCGCGCGCGTCCGTTTCGTCGCTACGCAAAGCCAGAGGGCGAGCCGCGCACCTTGCGCAGCGCAGGAATTCGAGAGCTTCGGCGCGCATCGGCGCAAAGCATAGCGCGAAGTCGAAGCCCGATGCCCGGGCGAGGTCGGAGCTACGCCCGCCGGGCGAACGCGAGCAGCTGATAGCCGAGCAGCGTCGGCAGCAGCCGGGTCAGCCCGGCGAGCAGCGCTTCGGCCGGGGCGAGCAGCCAGCCCGGCATCCCGGGCAGCGCGAGGCGGAGCGGGATGGTCGAGACCGCCCGCCGCTCGACGCGAAATCCCGCCGCCGCCAACCGGCGTTCGAGCGTGCGGCGGGTCAGGAACACCCGGTGCGTGCGGTCGAGAATCCCCCGTTCCGCGTACTCGAAACGGCCGAACAGGAGGGCCAGGCGGACCGTCAGGTTGGCCACGTTCGGCACCGAAACGAGCAGCGGCGCCCCGGCCGGAAGCGCTTCGGCGAGCTGGGAGAGCGTGCGATCCGGATCGATCAGGTGTTCGAGCACGTCGGCCGCGAGCGCGGCGTCGAAGCCCCGAGGCAGCCGTGCGAGGACTTCGAGATCGACGATCGCCCCCCCGGCGAAACTCTCGGCGAGCGGCCCTAGACCTTCCAGGCTCCCTTCGAGCCCGAACCACCGGAGATCGCCGCGCCCGGCCAACCGGGCGACCTGGCCGGTGCCCGGCCCCAGCTCCAGCAGGCGAATCCCGGAAGGGAGCCCGCGCACCCACGCCGCGAGCCGGCGATGGCTGGAGCCCTGAAAATCCTTGAGCACGTAGCTCCCGGGAACCGGCGTGATCATCCGGTCTTACCGGGGCTCGGAGGGGCCGCGGGAACCGCTCCGGGCGGGATCACGCTCCCCGGCGGCGCGAGGTCGATCGCCTCGGCGGCCGTGAGCAGCGGGTAGCGCAGGATCTTCTTCTTGTGCAGCTTGTAGCGAACCAGCACCCCGAGGATCGAGAAACCGTACTGCACGCTCTTCCAGAAGCCGATCTGCGACGCCTCGTCGAAATAGCGCGTGGCGATCGGGATCTCGCGAATCCGCAAACCGCGCCAGACCCCCTGGGCGATGATCTCGGTGTCGAACACGAAGTCGTCGGAGTTGGCTGCGAGATCGACCCCTTCGAGATAGCGCCGGCCGTAGGCCCGCAGGCCGGAATGGTATTCGGACAGGAAGACGTAGAACGTGGCGTTGGCGAGCGCGGTGAGCCCGAGGTTCGCCAGATACTTCCACTTCGGCATCCCCCCTTCGAGCGGCCGGCCGCCGAGCATCCGGCTGCCGAACACGGCGTCGCATTCGGCCGCGATCAGCGGCCCGACCAGCTGCGGGATCGCCTTGGGGTCGTACTGGTGGTCGGGATGGACCATCACCACGATGTCCGCCCCGCGCGCGAGCGCCTCGCGGTAGCAGGTCTTCTGATTGCCGCCATACCCCCGGTTTTTCGGGTGGACGATCGAATGAATCCCCAGCTCGCGGGCGATCTCGACGGTCCGGTCCCTACTGCCGTCGTCCACCAGCACGACGTCGTCCACCCATTCGCCCGGCAGATCGGAGAACGTCCGCTCGAGCGTCGTCTCCGCGTTGTAAGCGGGCATGACGACGCAGATCTTCTGCAAACGGCGCGCGCCGGAGGTGGATTCCACGGCAGCGGAGTTTAGGGGGCTCGGCGGCAGGAATCCAGCGTGAACGGCTTTCCCGGGCTCCTTC
>DATMZU010000192.1:0-3295 GCA_035607435.1 Thermoanaerobaculia bacterium
AGGACCACCGGCGCGTCCAGCAGTCTGGCGACGTGTGCGGTGGAGGCGAACTCGCTCGCGCCCGCGCCGTCGTACAGGCCCATCACCCCCTCGACCACCGCGAGGTCTGAAGGCTCACGATCTTCAAGTCGGCGAGGTCGATCGGGCTGCCCGAGCGGCAGACGATCCGGGTGCGGCCGGTCGGCCCGATCCGTTCGGCGATCTCGTCTTCCATCTCGGCCTTGTCGTGCTCGCCCATCACGACGACGCAGGCGTCCTTGCGGCTTTCGTTTGCAAGCAATAGCTCGGAGAGGATGGGAAAGATCTGCTGCGACCAGCCGAGGATGATCGTGTGCTCCGACTCGATGATCCGCGAGCGCCCCTTGCGCAGGTCGGTGAGCTTGGCGTCCAATCCGTTGTTGAGCACGCCGATCAGAGTCGAAACCGTGAACACTCCGCCGAGCGTGACCGCGAGCATCGCGGCGAGGAACCAGACGCTCCCGGTGTCTCCCCCCATGGTGCCGGTGTCGAGCGTGCGGAGGAGCCCCATCCAGGCGAGGCCCAAAAAGCCGATCTGCTTGCCGTCGTCGCCGGCCGGGGCGACATGCGCCAAGGCAACGATGCCGGCGATCGAAAGAACCATGACGGCCGAGGCGACGAACAGCGCCAGCAGCAGCGCTCCCGTGCCCTTGGCCATGAAATTGTCGAAGCGGTAGCGCCAACGGTCGCGCCAGGTGACCTGATCCACGGCATGCCCTCCCGAGGGGAAAAAGAGGCATAAGCCTATGCCGCGGCGCGGTCGCGGGCAAGGGGCAGACCGCCCCGGTGATAGGCTTTGAGAGGTTCCAGCCCTCCCGGGGTGGACTTGGTGGCCGGAAGAATGAAACCTGGGAGCGCCGAGCACCAGCTCGGCCCTCGAAGCGGCGGATGTCGCCGAAACCGCCGCATCCCTGCCCGGTTCGCCGCTATCCGGCCCCGCCTGGTTCAGTTGCCGTGAGCCAGCGCCTCCATTGCCGCCCGCGCCAGGAAGCCGCTGCGTGTGTCACCGATTTTCTTGGCGCGCGCATCCACGCGCGCCAGGAGGCGGCTGGGAAGCGTGATGTTGATCCGCTCCGCTTTGTCCGTCAGGCGCGACAAGTCCACTTCGACCACCGCCCAGATCCAGCCCTTGTAGTCCGGATTTTTCCGGTGCATCTCGATGGGCTTGGCGGCGGGCGCCACCTCGCCGCGCTCCACCACGTCTTCCAGCCAAAGAGCGATGGCCTCGGGCGCGTTGGCGATCGCCTCATCCAATGTATCGCCCGCGGAAAAACAGCCGGGCAGGTCCGGCACGACCACGCCGTAAGCGTGCTTCGCGTCGCCGGGTTCGATCGCAATCGGGTACCTCATGGTGACCTCCTACTTCAATCCGGCTTGCTTGCGAATCGCATTGACCAAGCCCTTGCCGAGGTCCTTCTTGGGATGCGGCACAACCACCGTGCCGGGCTTGGTGGCGTGCTTGAACATGTGATGCGAACCACGAACCCGATCCAGCGCCCAGCCACCGGCCGTGAGCTCTGCAATCAGGTCTTTACTGTTCATGGTGTGTAGTGTACACACCAAGTGCGTGGTGGCAAGCACCCCGCCGAGGGAGAGATAGAGGGTTAGCGCTCCTTGCGCATGAGCGCGTGTCCGCGATAAGCTGCGAAGCAGCAACTCTGAGCGTAAAGCCGTGCGGTCGAGATGGGTGGGGAGAGAAGGCGTCGAGTCTCGCGCGGCTCTGATCCAGGGAGGGCAGGCGAGTGAGCGTCGAACACCCACTTCTGGCTGAACGGGTTCCTTCGGTTCGCCCGACGAACCCTCTTCGGATGGCGCAGCGTCGCGCCGGTCTCCGGTCTATCGCCTTTTGGGGGCTCGTGCTGCTGGCCGGCGCGGTCGGAGCGAGAGCCGCGACCACGACGGTAACCCTGCCCGCGGCCGCCGACACGACGCTGCGCCAACAGCAGACGAATCAAAATCGCGGCGCCGACGCCCTGCTCCGGCTCGGTTGGGCGCAGGGCAGCCGCGCGCTGGTCCGCTTCGATCAGGCGGCGATCGCCGCCGCGGTTGGGAGCGGTCATCTCGTCTCGGCGCAGCTCGAGTTGTGGGTCGATGCCACGGGGGAGAGCTGGGGGAGCGGCGCGCAGAACGTCGGCGCGCATCGCGTCACCGCCGACTGGACCGAAGCGGGCGCCACCTGGAGCTGCGCGATCGACGCCCACTCGGGCGACAATCGGGCGGATTGCAACCCGCAGTGGAACGGCGGCTCGTTCCTCGCCGCCGCGACCGCGACCGTGCCGCACACCAAGCAGACCCGCGGCACCGTGGGTTTCGAGGTCACCGCCGACGTCACGGCGTTCCTCGGCGGCACCGCGAACCGCGGCTGGCTGCTCAAGAAGGCGACCGAGAGCGCGAGCGGCCGGATCGATTACGTCTCCCGCGAGGGGGCCGCGGCGAACGCGCCGCGCTTGGTTCTGGTGGTCGAGACCGGCGGCGGCGACGCGACGCCCCCCACCGTGGCGATCGCGGCGCCGGCCAACGGCGCGCTGCTCGCGACCGCGACCCCCACGGTCGTTGCGACCTATGCGGATTCGGACTCCGGCATCGACCCGGCGTCCGCGCGGCTCACCGTGGACGGCGTCGATCGGACCGCCGATGCGGCGGTCACGGCGTCCGGCCTCACCTGGACTCCGGCCTCGCCGCTCGCCGAAGGCGCCCACGCGGCGTCGGTCGCCGTGCGCGACCTTTCGGGCAACTCCGGCACGGCGAGCCGCTCGTTCACGACCGACTCTCTGGTGCCGACGCTCGCGATCGTCTCGCCGTCGCCCGGCCGGACGGTCGGCGCTTCGCCCCCCTCGATCGATGTCCAGTACGGGGACCTCGGCACCGGCCTCGATCTGGCTACGGTCGCCATCCAGGTCGATGGCGCGACGCTCTCCGGCTGCACGGTCGGCGCGGCCGCCGCGAGCTGCCAGGTGCCGTCCCTCGCGCCGGGCGAACACACGCTCGCGGCGAGCGTTCACGACCGCGCGGGCAATCCCGCGAGCGGCGGCCTCGGCTTCGATTTCGTGCGCGACCTGGCGCCCCCGACGATCGCGATCGACTCGCCGGCCGACGGCGCGATCGGCAACGGCGCCGCCGTCCTGGTGACCGGATCGGTCGCCGACGATTCCGGGGTCGAGATCGGCGTGGTGGTCAACGGCGAGCCCGCGCCGGTCGCGGGCGGGCGCTTCTCGGTCTTCGTGCCGCTCGCCGAGGGGGAAAACGAGCTGACGGCGACCGCCACCGACGTCGCCGG
>DATMZU010000195.1:0-3277 GCA_035607435.1 Thermoanaerobaculia bacterium
CGGACCAAGGCCGACCATTCTCCGGTGACCGCCGCCGATCACGCCGGCGAAGCCGTGATCCTCGAGGGCCTTTCCCGCCTGCTTCCCGGTGCATGCGTCGTGTCGGAAGAGGCCGTGGGCCGCGCTCCGCCGGCCAGCATCGCCGCGGACTTCGTGCTGGTGGACCCCCTCGACGGCACCCGTGAACTGTTGGCCGGGCGGGACGAATTCACCGTCAACGTTGCGATCGTCAGCGGTGGACGTCCCCGTCTCGGCATCGTCGCCGCCCCGGCGAGGGGCGTGCTGTGGCGCGGGATCGAGGGCGAAGGCGCCGAGCGGCTGCGCCTGTCGCCGGGCGCGCCCGCAAGTGCCGCGCAGGAACGCATAGCCATTCACACCCGAACCGCCCCGCGCGCGGGACTCGTCGCGATGGTCAGTCGCTCGCATCTCGACCCCCAATCCGAGACATTCCTCGCGCGGCTGCCGATCGCCGATCGCCGCGCATGCGGGTCAGCGTTCAAATTCTGTCACATCGCCGAGGGAGGCGCCGACGTCTATCCGCGCCTTTCGACCACCTGCGAGTGGGATGTGGCGGCGGGCCACGCGGTGTTGGCGGCCGCAGGCGGCGCAGTGATCACGCCCGAGGGAGTGCCCTTGCCCTACGGACGAAAGGTCGAGAACTTTCGTGTCCCGGCTTTCGTAGCCTGGGGCGACCCGTCGTTGCCAAAGGCCCTCGGGGTCTGAAGACGGCCGGCCCGAGCGGGCGGGTCTCGCAACCGGATGTTCCGCTGCGCCAGGGGCAAAACGCCGGCCGGAACGAGGCCTAAGACTTCGTTAGCCCCGCTGCGGTCATAGTGTTGCCGATGATGCGGCGAGTCGGTTGCGGTTTGGCCGCCAGGCTGCGGTATCCCGCCCATAGCGGGTCCAGCGGAGTTACCTCTCGATCTTAGGAGCACTCGATGCGCCCCGTGACACGGACCATCGCACTCTTCCTTCTCCTTATCGGCGTGGGAACCGGACAGGTGGCGGCCCAGGCCAACCCGCCGCCCGAGGGCAATCCCCAGGGCGGTCCGCCGCCCCCGAACTATCCTCCGCAGCAGGGCAATCCTCCCCCGAATTATCCTCCGCCGCAGGGAAATCCTCAGCCGCAGGCCAGACCCAGCCCCCAGGGCCAGCACTACTCCTCGAATGAAGTTCTCGATGCGGGTCACCGGTTCTTCGGCAGCGTCTCGCGAGGCTTGGCGCAACTTGTCGAAAAGGCCGGGAGCCAATGGGGGCTGCCCAACGGGTATGTGCTCGGCCAGGAAGCCGGCGGCGCCCTGGTCGCCGGACTGCGCTACGGCGAAGGGGTCCTCTACACCAAGAATGCCGGCGACCTCAGGGTCTTCTGGCAAGGTCCTTCGCTCGGCTGGGATTTCGGTGGCGAAGGCGCACGCACGATGATGCTCATCTACAACCTCCCGGCCACCGAAGCCGTGTACCAGCGTTTCGCCGGTATCGACGGTTCGGCCTATTTCGTCGGGGGATTGGGGATGACGGCCTTGACCGCCAGCAACATCGTCGTCGTTCCGATCCGCACCGGCGTGGGCCTGCGACTGGGCGCCAATGTGGGCTATGTGAAGTTCACGCCAACGGCGACCTGGAACCCGTTCTGAGCCCGCTTTCCGGTCTAAACCAACGGTTACCGGTCGACCCCGCGGCCGGACCGGGCCATGCCGCCGAGCGCCCGCGACGTGTGGCGCCGTTACAATGCTCGCACTGGTTTAGATTAGGGTCCGGCGATGCTGGAAGCGTCCGGCCGGGCGTGCCATTCTGTCGAGATACGGCTGAGGTGGTTCAGGAGGGCTCATGATCGAACCGGTCATGTATATCGGGATCGGGTTCCTGATCGCGGGGTTGCTCGTCATCGGCGTCATCCCGCTGGTGCATGCGCGCGCGGTGCGCCTGACCATGCGTCGCCTGGAAGCGCTGACCCCGATTTCGCGGGCGGAAATCCAGGCTGACAAGGATCAGCTGCGCGCCGAATTCGCCATGGCCATGAGCCGGCTCGAGATGAACGTCGAGCAGATGAAGGCGAAGACCACCAGCCAGGCTGCCGAGATCGGTCGGAAGAGCGATGCGATCGGCCGGCTCAAGTTCGAGCTCGGCGAAAAGACCGCGGCGCTGCTGGCGCTCGAAGCCAAGGAAGGACAGCTGGCGGACGAGGTCCGCACGCTCGAGAACGAGCTCGCGGCCAGAACCGGCGTATTGCAGGAGACCGAAGGCGCGCTCGCAAGCACGCGGGCCGAACTCGCGCGGATCGCCGCCAGTTTCAAGCAGAGCTCACTCTCGTCCGATACCCAGCGCGCCGAACTTGCGGCCTTGCAGGCACAGGCCGCGCTGCTGCACGACCACGTCGGCGGCTACGACAAAGAGAACAAGGAATTGCGCGAGCGCCTGAGCAACAAGACCGCCGAGGTCGAGGCGGTGCGACAACAGCTCACCACGGAGCGCGGCCGGGCAGAGCAGCTGGGCGCCCGCGCCGGCGAACTCGAGCGTCAGCTTATCGCGCAGACCGCGCAGGCGGACGCTCTGGGGCGCCGCGTCCAGGAGTTCGGCACCCAGCTCGAGGAGCAGGCGCGGTTCCTGACCGACTACGAGAACGCGTCCGACCGCCTGCGCACCGAGGCGATGAGCGCGCGAGAGAGCGAGTCCGCGCTTCGCGCTGAGTTGACCGAAAAGGAAGGTCGCTATCGCGTTGCGATCGATACCGTGACCACCGAGAAGTCGTTGATCGAAAGCGAGCTCAAGCGGTCCCAGGACGAACACGCCAAGCTGCAGCGCGAGATCGCGGCGATGAGGCGCGACGCGGAGAGCGGCGGCGCCAACGTGCGCAAGGAAAACGCGGTGCTGCGCGAAAGCATCAACGACGTTGCGGCCGAGGTCGCCCGGCTCACCGCTACGCTGGAAGGGCCTGACTCGCCGATCGCTGCGATCCTCGATGGCGACGCAGGCCGCCCGGCGACGAGCGGGGCGAACGGAGCATCCACGGCCAGGGCGCCGCGCACCGGCGAATCCAAGGACACGCTCGCGGACCGCATCCGCACATTGCAAGGGGGGGCGCCGCGCGCTGCCGGCGCTTCCGAACCGGCCCTCGGCCCCGCGCGCAACGCCCAGCAACGCCGTTAGGTCGGGATCGCTTGCAGACGGGCGGCAGGTCGGTTTCACAGTCCCGGCAGACTGTCGTCCAGACTCGCCTCGCTTGACACTGTCCGTAGCTGCCTTAAATGCTGGCCTCGGTGCGGGCGCTTAGCTCAGC
>DATMZU010000199.1:0-7199 GCA_035607435.1 Thermoanaerobaculia bacterium
GGCTACCCGGGCGTGCCGTCGCTCGACATCCTGGGCAACGTGATCCCTTACATCGGCGGCGACGAAGAAGGAAAATTCGCCCGCGAAACGGTGAAGATCCTCGGTTCCTTAAGCCCCGACGGCGAACGGATCGAGCCGCTGCCGGCCCAGGTCGCCGCGAACTGCCACAGAGTCCCGGTGATCGACGGCCACATGGTGACCGCGAGCGTCGGATTTCAGGCGCTTCCTCCCCTGCCCGATCTAGCGCAGGCGCTCGATGCGTTCGCCGGCCGGCCGCAGGAGCGAAACCTCCCCTCGGCCCCCGCGCGGCCGATCCACCGCACCGAGGCGCTCGATCGGCCGCAGCCGCGCCGGGATGCGGCGGCGGAACGCGGCATGGCGACCACCGTCGGCCGGCTGCGCCCCTGCCCGATCCTCGGCGTGCGGTTCACCGCGCTGTCGCACAACGTGATCCGCGGCGCGGCCGGCGCCGCCCTTTTGAACGCCGAGCTGATCCGGAGTGAGAACCTGCTGTGATCGCGATGAAGTTCGGCGGCAGCTCGCTCGCCGCCGCCCCGGAGATCGAACGGGTCGTGGGGATCGTCCGCGCCCGGCTCGATCGCCGTCCGCTGGTGGTCGTTTCGGCGATGGCGCGCACCACCCGCTCGCTGCTCGCGGTGAGCGACGCCGCGGCGCGCGGCGATTCCGCGGCCCGCTCGGCGGCGCGCGCCGAGATCCGCGCGTTTCATGATTCGGTCGGAACCTCGGTCGCGGCAGCGGCCGATCGGCCGCATCTCGCCGTCACGCTCGACCGCTGGTTCGCCGATCTCGACGCCGTGCTGGCGCAGATCGCGGCGGCCGGCGAGATGACGCCTCGCCTGTCGGACGCGGTGGTCTCGTTCGGCGAGCTGTTGTCGAGCGAGATCTTCACCCTGGCGCTCTCCAAAGCGGGAATCGCCGCCCGATTCGTCGATTGCCGCGAGCTGCTCAAAACCGACGGCGCCTTCACCCGCGCCCGGCCGCTCTACCCGGAGACCGAAGCCTGCCTCCGCGCGACCGTCCTGCCGATCCTCAACCGCGGAGAGGTGCCGGTGATCGGCGGCTACGTCGGCCGGACGCTCGACGGAATCACGACCACGCTCGGCTTCGAAGGATCGGACTTTTCCGCCGCGATCTTCGGCGCGGCCTTGGGCGCCGAAGAGATCCAGATCTGGACCGACGTCGATGGCATTCTCTCCGCCGATCCGCGCCTCTACCCCGCCGCCCGCCGGGTGCCGACGCTGTCGTTCGCCGAGGGGCTGGAGCTCGCCTGGTCGGGCTCCAAGAAACCGCACCCCGGCACGCTCGAACCCGCGCGCCGGGGGAGCGTGCCGATCCGCATTCTTTCCTCCCTCCGTCCGGAAGGGGCGGAGGAGCGGAGCACGCGGATCGGTGTCGGAACGACCGCCGCCGCCCCCGGTCCGTCATTCAAGTCGATCGCCTGCCGGCGCAACTCGCACCTGCTGCGCATCCACCCGCTCGGAGGCGCCTCGCTCGACGAGATCCGCCCCGCCGTGCGCGCGGCGATCGAGCGGGTCCGTCCCGCCCTTTTGCCGCTCGGCGAGGAGAACGGCGCCATCGATCTTGCCCTCGATTCCGCCGATCATCTGGCCGGAGCGCTGGCCGTCCTGCCGCGCGAGATTCGGCTGGAGATTCTCCCCGGCCGCGAAGTGGTATCTCTGATCTCGGACGATCTGGTCGAAGGCTCGGACCTGGCGAAACGGGCGCTCGCCGCCGCCGAGGGGCGTGCCCCCCGGCTGATCCTGCCGAGCGGCAACGAGGGCGCCCCGGCGGTTCGCTGGCTCGCCGAAGAGAGCGAAATCCACGACGTGGTCGCCCACCTCCATCGCTCGCTGTTCGGAGAAGACATGCCATGACCCGCATCGCGCTGCTTGGGCTAGGCCGGATGGGCCGCTTGATCGAGGAGATCGCCCCGTCGGAAGGGTGCTCGATCGGCCTGCGGCTCACCGGCGAGAACAACCGGCAGGGCCAGGGGATCACCGCCGCGGCTTTCGCGGAGATCGACGTCGCGATCGACTTCTCCGTACGCTCTTCGGTGGTGGAGAACGTCGAACGGGTCGCGGCGCTTGGGCTTCCGCTGGTGGTCGGCACCACCGGCTGGGGCGATGACTTGGCCCAAGTGCGTGAAATTGTCGAGCGAACCGGCATCGGTTTCGTCCACGGCGCGAACTTCTCGATCGGCGTCCAGGTGTTCTACAAGGTCGTCGCCGAAGCCGCCCGCCAACTCGCCGCGGCGGAGGGATACGACGCCTGGGGCTACGAGATTCATCATCGCAAGAAGCTCGACGCCCCTTCCGGCACCCTGCTCGAAACCGTGCGCACGATGGAGCGCGCGGGATTCACCCGGCCGATCGACGTCGCCTCGAACCGGGCCGGGGCGATCCCCGGCACCCACACCGTCGGCTTCGACTCGGAGGCTGATACGATCCTGATCGAACACCGAGCCCGCTCGCGCACCGGCTTTGCCCGCGGCGCGCTGTGCGCGGCGCGGTGGATCGCGGCGCGGCGCGGCTTCTTCGATTTTCGCGACATCTGGAGCGAGGTTCTCTCGCCGCCGCCCGCTTAAATAAGATCCGACCCGAATTCCAACATGCCAAGCGGCCCGCGCGAAACTTGACGCCCGGAGCCCTTAGAGGGAACTGCGATGTCCGATGCGATCTCTCCTGCCGCCTCTCGCCCGCTGCCCGACGCGATCTTCCGCGGCTGCGGCACCGCTCTGGTCACCCCGTTCAAAGCCGATCTCGGCATCGACGAAGAGGCGCTCCGCCGCCTGGTGAACCGCCAGATCGAAGACGGCATCCACTTCCTGGTCCCCTGCGGCACCACGGGCGAAAACCCGACGCTCTCGCGGCGCGAGCTTCTGCGGGTGATCGAGATCGTGCTCGAAGAGGCGAACGGCGAGGTCCCGGTGCTCGCCGGTTGCGGCGGCAACGATACGCGGGAGGTCGCCCATCTGGCGAAGGAGATCGAGGCGCTCGGCGCCCAGGGGCTGCTCTCGGCCACCCCGGCCTACAACCGGCCGACGCCCGAGGGGCTGGTCGAGCACTACAAGGCGATCGCCAAGGCGTCGAAGCTGCCGATCGTGCTCTACAACGTGCCGAGCCGCACGGGGACCAACATGGACGCCAAGGTCACCGCGCGTCTCGCCGAGATCGACACCGTCGTGGCGGTGAAGGAAGCCTCGGGCAACCTGTCCCAGGTGGCGGCGATTCTTCAAGAGGCGCCGGACGGCTTCACGGTCCTTTCCGGCGACGACGCGCTCACGCTGCCGGTGATGTCGCTCGGCGGCGTCGGCGTGATCTCGGTCGCCAGCAACGAGGTGCCGGCCGGCATGGCGCGCATGGCGGCGCTGTGCCTCGCGGGCGACTTCGCCGCGGCGCGCGAGGTCCATCGCCGGCTGCACGACCTGATGGAGGTGAACTTCATCGAGTCGAACCCCGGGCCGGTGAAGACCGCGCTCGCGATCATGGGCCACCTGGAGCCGATCTTCCGCCTGCCCATGGTGCCGCCGCGGCCGGAGAGCCGGAAGAAGATCGAAAAGGTCCTGCTCGGCCTCGGCCTGATCGCCCAGGAGGCGCCCGCCATCGAGGCGGTGCGGTGAGCGGGGCGAGCCCCGAAGGCACCGAGGGCGCGGAACTCGCCGCAGCGATCGACCGGCTGTTCGCCTCACCGCCGACGACCTTTTCCCGCACCCACCGCGCGCTGTTCACGCGCTTCCTCGCCGCCCTCGAATCGGGCACGGCGCGCGCCGCCGAGCCCGATCCGGCCGAGCCGACCGGCTGGCGCGTCAATTCTTGGGTGAAGCGCGGCATCCTGCTCGGCTTCCGGATGGGCGGCATCGTCGATCAATCGGTAGGCGTCCCGTCTTCGGCCAAGGGCCTGCCGTTCTACGACAAGGACACCTATCCGCTCCAGCGCTTTCCGGCAAGCTCCGGAGTGCGCATCGTCCCCGGCGGTTCGGGCATCCGGTCGGGGAGCCACGTCGCCCGCGGCGTGGTCTGCATGCCGCCGATGTACGTCAACGTCGGGGCGTATGTCGGAGAGGGCTCGCTGATCGATTCCCACGCCCTGGTCGGCAGCTGCGCCCAAGTGGGAGCACGGGTCCACCTCTCCGCCGCCGCCCAGCTCGGCGGCGTCCTGGAACCGGTCGGGGCGAGCCCGGTGATCGTCGAAGATGAGGCTTTGATCGGCGGCAACTGCGGCGTCTACGAAGGCACGGTGGTAAAACGCCGCGCGGTGCTCGGCTCCGGCGTGATCCTCACCCGCTCCACCCCGGTCTACGATCTGGTCCGCGAAACGATCCATCGCGCGACGGACGAGCAGCCGCTGATCATTCCGGAAGGCGCCGTGGTCGTCCCGGGTGCCCGCTCTATTTCCCACGGCGCGGGAAAGGACTGGGGCCTCTCGCTCGCCACGCCGGTGATCGTCAAGTACCGTGACGAGGGAACCGACAGCCGAGTGCAGTTGGAGGATTGGCTGCGATAGGAAGCGCGTCGCGCCGGCCTGGCGATCGAATCTTCGAGATCCCACCGATCGAGGAGCTGGGACTCGGCGGGTAGCCCCAGGCAGCGGCTCTACGCTCCGGGAAGCCGTTCCACGGAACAGGAAGCCGCTTGACAGCGCAGGAAGTGACTTCCTGTCCCAGGAAGCGGCTATCGGTCCCGGGAAGCGGCTTGTCGTCCCAGAAAGCGGCTATCGGTCCCAGGAAGCGGCTATCCGTCCCAGAAAGCGGCTTGAAGTCCCAGGAAGCGGCTATCCGTCCTGGGAAGCGGCTATCCGTCCCAGAACGCGGCCCTGCGTCCCGAAATGCGGCTTTGCGCTCCGGGAAACGGCTTCCCGACTCGGAAAGCGGCTTGCGAGCGCGGAAAATGGTTTTCCCTCTCGGAAGAAGACTATCGATCGCGAGAAGCGGTTTGCGAACCCAGGAAGCGGCTCTACGGTTCGATGAGCGGCTTCCCAGGCCGCCTCTTCGCTGCCCCGCCTTGCCGCCGCCTCGAACTTGCGTAGAATGCGTTCAAACAATCTCTGGGAAGCGGGGGCTACCTTTGCGTGTTGCGCGACGCTCGATCCGTGTCGGTTTCCTCACAGCGCTCGTTTTGATTCTCCCCTCGTCGGCGCACGCGAGTGTCGGCGAGAAAGCCGTGAAGCTGGGCATCTGGTGCGCCAAGCAGATAGGTTCCCACCTGATCGAGAAGGGTGTCGATTGGGTGGTGGGGCTGGCTCTCGGCCAGGAGGTCGAGAACGAGATTCCCAATCTCGTCGCGCAAATCTCCAGGGCGACCGGTCCGATGAGGGCATTGCTCCAGGAGAATCTACAGGCCGACCGCGAGCAACTCGCGCTGCTCAAGCGACTCAAAGACTCGCAAGGCAAGAAACTCGCCGAGATCCAGGCGGATCAGGATCGCCTGTTGCGCCAGGTCGAGGGGCTCGCCGGCCGGATGAGCAAGCTCGAACAACAGATCGGCCGGCTCGGGTCGCGCCTCGACGCGATCGATTCCCGCCTCGCCCATCTGGAAGACGCTCTCATTCGCGAGTGCCTCGACCTGCGCACCTCCCAGGCCCTCGGCGTGGACGAATACCGGATCAAAGAGTCGCCCGGCGGTTGGAGCAGCGATCACTATGAGGACGAGCACCTGACGCTCGACGCGCGCCTGCTGCTCAATTCCTGCTCCGGCGATTTGACCCGGCGGGGGCTGCTGCTCCAGCTGTCGCTCGTCACCCGCGAGCTCGACCAGGACCTGTCGCTCTATGTGAATTTCAAAGGCATCTCGTCCTACGGCGGGCAGATGAGCCTGCTCTCGCGCCAGGAGATCCCTTTGGCGCGTCCGGCCTACCGGGTGGACGGCCAGGTGACCGAAATCTTCTTTCCCTACGACGAGATCCCCGACATCTCACCGACCGATCGGATCGCGCTAGCGCTCGTTCTCACCCACGATGGCGAGGTGCTCTACACCCTGCCCGACCGCGTGATCAGCTGCGTCTTCGGCCAGCGGATCAACTGCCGCTGGGGGCGCTGACCACAGGCCACTCACCGGTGGCCGCGACTCGATTCCGGCGTCCGAGGTTTTGTAGCGAGGCCGCCAGACCGGCGGTGTTGTAACCCTCGGCATCCAGCTCGAGAATCGCGCTCTGAATTCGAAAGCGCCCTTCGCTCAAGAGAATCGGTTGCCCCTCGGAGCTGAAGGTGGGCAAGCCCACCTCCCACGCGACCTTGAAATCGAACGCGCAGTTCTCGCTGTATTCCCAGTCGTCACCAAAATAGAGCGCCCGGATCCGGGTCCGAAGGACCGTCCCCCAAAGAGTCCGGTACTCCTGCAAAGTCCATCCTTCGAAATGAAAATTGACCGGGGAGACGAGCAACTCTTCGGGGTGGCGAAGGCGAATGGCATGCGAAAGCTCCAACGCCAGGGCTTTCTGGGGTTCCAACAGCCGGTGTCGGAATTCTCTGTCGCCCAGGCTCTCCCGAAGCTCGCCGGAGGTATGCAGTCCCGCTTCGACCAGCATCTGATAGAGCGGCCGACCTCCGCCGATCTCGACACTGGTATATAGGCCGAGCTCGTCGCCGAGCAGGCAATCGAGGGCCGAGAGAACCGCCGCCATCTCGTTGGCGAAGGATGGCTCACGAAGGTCGGCTTCGGTCGAAGCCGCGGTCATCAAATCCATGGCTTCCCGGCCTCCATTCTTTGCAGTCAAACCAACCATTCGACAGCCTCCAGCCGAGAACTCTGCGCAAGCCTGCATTGACCTATACGCCTTTTCTCATATTCCGTCAAATCTTGAAGACATTAGTGGCGAAAAAATTCGCCGCCACCACCCTGCGAGGTAGTTTTCTCCTGTTTCGTTTGCACGAAAGGAGGGGTATGCGGGGGACCGGAGGGGCGCCCGCTTCGGGCGCCCGGGACAAAATGACCTACGGAGGGACCGGTCCGCGATAGGCGGAATCGCGCACCACGGCCTGCCACGCTTCGGCCCCGGTCGCGAGGTCGAGCGCCCGCAGGCGGAGCGGTTGGCGGATCGTGACGCCGTTCTCGCGCCACATCGCCGGCTGGGCGAGGTAGATGACCTTCCCGCCGACCACCACGAACGGCGCAAAAGAAACCGGAGCGTCGATCACGGCGAGCACGGTGCCGGTTTCGCGCAGGGAGAGAGACCAGCGGTAG